>CAUTUU010000001.1:0-78264 GCA_963541545.1 uncultured bacterium
TTCCTACAAAAGAACTTTGTTTCAGGACTTACAAGTGGTGGCGACAAGGGATAATCTATCCCCGCCACCCTTTTTCATTTTATACTCTTCGAAAATCTCTTCAAACCACGTCAGCTTTATCTGCAACCTCAAAGCTGTGCTTTGAGCAACCTGCGGCTAGCTTCCTAGTTTGCTCTTTGATTTTCATTGAGTATTAGCGATTGCTACTGTAAATAACATCCTTGTAGCAAGCAATTTGTCTCCTAGACTTGAAATAAAGCACATTTCTCTATATAATAATACTCATATAGAAAACACCTTTTAGAAAGATACAAATGCTTCCATATCCATTTTCATATTTTTCAAGTATTTGGGGATTTCGTAAGCCCCTGTCCAAACGTTTCGGGCTCAACTGGTTTCAACTACTCTTTACCAGTATCTTCCTTATCAGCTTGTCTATGGTACCCATTGCCATTCAAAACAGCTCACAGGAGACTTATCCACTAGAAACCTTTATCGATAATGTCTATAAACCTCTGACAGATGAAGTTGTCCAGGATCTCTCTGAACACGCTAGAATTGTTGATGGTAAGTTAACTTATACAGGAACAGCTAGTCAAGCGCCTTCTCTTGTGATTGGTCCAAGTCAAAGCAAAGAATTACCTAAGGACTTGCAACTGCATTTCGATACGAATGAGCTAGTCATCAGCAAGGAAAGTAAAGAACTGACCCGTGTCTCTTACCGAGCGATTGAGACTGAGAGTTTCAAAAGCAAGGATAGCTTGACCCAAGCAATTTCTAAAGACTGGTACCAGCAGAATCGTGTCTATATCAGTCTATTTCTAGTTCTCGGTGCCAGCTTCCTCTTTGGTTTGAATTTCTTTATCGTCTCTCTAGGAGCTAGTCTTCTCCTTTATATCACTAAGAAATCACGCCTCTTTTCATTTAGGACCTTTAAAGAGTGCTACCATTTTATCTTGAACTGTTTAGGATTACCAACTCTGATTACGCTTATTTTGGGACTTTTGGGCCAAAATATGACAACGCTCATCACTGTACAAAACATTCTTTTTGTTCTTTATCTGGTCACTATTTTTTACAAGACGCATTTCCGTGATCCAGATTATCATAAATAGGAGATTTTTATGCCCGTTACGATTAAAGATGTGGCCAAGGCTGCTGGTGTTTCACCTTCAACCGTAACCCGTGTTATTCAAAATAAATCAACCATTAGCGACGAAACTAAAAAACGCGTTCGCAAGGCTATGAAGGAGCTCAATTACCACCCCAACCTCAACGCTCGTAGCTTGGTAAGTAGTTATACCCAAGTTATCGGCTTGGTGCTTCCTGACGACTCAGATGCCTTCTATCAAAATCCTTTCTTCCCATCTGTCCTCCGTGGTATTGCCCAAGTCGCCTCTGAAAACCACTACGCCATTCAGATCGCGACAGGTAAAGACGCCAAAGAGCGACTCAAAGCTATTTCCCAGATGGTTTACGGCAAACGTGTAGATGGTTTGATTTTCCTTTATGCCGAAGAGGAAGATCCCTTGGTCAAACTGGTCGCTGATGAGCAGTTCCCCTTCCTCATCCTAGGAAAATCCATTTCACCCTTTATCCCTCTTGTCGATAATGACAATGTCCAAGCTGGTTTTGATGCAACCGAATATTTCATCAAAAAAGGATGTAAACGAATTGCCTTTATCGGAGGTGCTAAGAAACTCTTCGTAACGCAAGACCGTTTAACAGGCTATGAGTCCGCACTCAAGCAATACCAACTGCCTATTGATGGAAATTTAACCTATTTTGCAACGGAGTTCCTAGAGGAAAAAGGGTATCAATTTAGCAAACTCCTCTTTCAGCATGATCCGCAGATTGATGCTATCATCACAACCGATAGCCTCCTAGCCGAAGGGGTCTGTGACTATATCGCTAAGCACCAACTGGATGTCCCTGTTCTCAGCTTTGACTCAGTCAATCCCAAGCTCAACTTGGCAGCCTATGTTGATATCAATAGCCTAGAACTTGGTCGTGTTTCTCTTGAAACCATCCTCCAGATTATCAACGATGCTAAAAGCAATAAGCAAATTTGTTACCGTCAGTTGATTGCCCACAAAATTATCGAAAAATAAAAACCAGCTCGCGCTGGTTTTTTTGATCACTAATTTTCTGTTTCAACAAACCGTCCCAGAATATGAACATTCTCAGATACAGAGACAAAGGCGCTTGGATCCACCTGTTTCATAATCTGTTTAAATTCATTAAACTCTGCACGTGTAATGACAGTGATTAAAACTGCCTTTCTCTCGTGATTATAGGTTCCTTCTGCATCGTGGATCATGGTTGCTCCACGGTGCAATTTTTTATGGATTTTTTCAATGACCTTATCTGGATGATTGGTCACAATCATGGCCTGCATCCGTTTTTGCTTGGTAAAGACCGCATCTGTCACACGGCTAGAGACAAAGATGGTAATCATAGAGTAGAGAGCGTATTTCCAACCAAAGGTCAAACCTGCTATCAGCATGATGGTCCCATTTACCAAGAAAGAAATACTACCGACATTCTTACCTGTTTTCTTGCGAATAGTCAGGCTGACGATATCCGTCCCACCACTGGAGATATTGTTTCGAAGAGCAAAACCAATCCCCAAGCCCATGACAACACCCCCAAAAAGGGCATTGATAATGGGATCCTCCGTCAAGGTCGCCACAGGGACAAACTGGATAAAGAAGGAACTCATGGACACCGTTATAAAGGTAAAGACTGTGAACTTATGGCCAATCTGATACCAAGCCAAGACCATCAAAGGAAAATTAATGGCGTAGAAAGCCAATGAAATCGGAATATGAAAACCAAACCAGTGATTACTCAAGGCAGAGATAATCTGTGCCAGACCTGTCGCACCACTCGAATACACATGCCCTGGTTGGAAAAAGAAATTGACCGCTACTGCTGATAAAAAACCATAGACCAGAGAGGCCGAAATCTTCTCATCATATTTTTCGCGAGAGATGCTTTGTAAGACACGTAAAATTTTTATCTGATGAGCAAAGCGGCGCAGATAATAGCGCCACCGCTTAATTCGTTTTGCTTGTTTCATCTTCTTCTACTTGTAAGCTGAGTTCCTCTAGTTGTTTGAGCGCTACTGTTGAAGGAGCTTGTGTCATTGGGTCACTTGCCTTGTTGTTCTTAGGAAAGGCAATGACTTCACGGATATTTTCTTCTCCAGCAAGCAACATGACAAAACGGTCAAGCCCGATAGCCAAACCACCGTGTGGTGGGAAACCATAGTCCATGGCTTCAAGAAGGAAGCCAAACTGGTCATTTGCTTCTTCAGCTGAGAAACCAAGAGCCTTGAACATGCGTTCTTGAAGGTCTTTTTGGTTGATACGAAGGCTACCACCACCAAGCTCATAACCGTTCAAGACGATATCGTAAGCAATGGCACGAACCTTAGCCAAATCACCTTCTAATTCGTGAGCTGTTTCTTCCTGTGGAAGAGTAAATGGATGGTGGGCGCTCATGTAGCGACCTTCTTCTTCAGACCATTCAAACATTGGCCAGTCAACCACCCAAAGAAAGTTGAATTTATCGTTATCAATCAAGCCAAGCTCTTTGGCAATACGTCCACGAAGGGCACCGAGTGTTGCATTAGCCACTTCAAGCGTATCTGCCACAAAGAGAATCAAGTCCTTATCTTCAAGAGCAAGCGCTGTTGTCAATTCTGCTTGGATGCTAGTCAAGAACTTGGCAACTGGTCCGTTTAATTCTCCGTCAACTACCTTGACCCAAGCAAGACCTTTGGCACCGTACTGTTTGGCTACTTCTGTCATCTTGTCGATGTCTTTGCGTGAATAGTTATCCGCAGCTCCTTTGACCACAATGGCTTTTACAGCAGGTGCTTCTGAAAAGACTTTGAAGTCCACACCTTTGACCACTTCTGTCAAGTCCTGAAGCAACATGTCAAAACGAGTATCTGGCTTGTCAGAACCATAAAGAGCCATAGCATCGTCATACTTCATACGAGGGAATGGAAGCGTTACTTCGATGCCTTTGGTTTCTTTCATCACGCGCGCAATCAAACCTTCTGTGATATCTTGGATTTCTTGCTCAGTAAGGAAGGACGTTTCCAAGTCGACCTGAGTGAACTCAGGCTGGCGGTCTCCACGCAAGTCCTCGTCACGGAAGCATTTAACGATTTGGTAATAGCGGTCAAAACCAGCATTCATCAACAACTGCTTCGTGATTTGTGGACTTTGAGGAAGCGCGTAAAAATGCCCTTTATTAACACGAGATGGCACCAAATAGTCACGCGCCCCTTCTGGTGTTGACTTAGAAAGGAATGGTGTCTCCACGTCGATAAACTCCAACTCATCCAAGTAGTTACGGATAGAGTGGGTCACCTTGGCACGAAGTTTCAGATTTTCCAACATTTCTGGACGACGAAGGTCAAGGTAACGGTAACGCAAACGTGTATCGTCATTGGCCTCAATGCCATCCTTAATCTCAAATGGTGTTGTTTTAGCTGTATTGAGCACTGTCAGAGCTGTCACATTCAACTCAACTGCACCAGTTGGCAACTTATCATTGGCTTGCTCACGCGCAGCGACCTGACCAGTCACCTCGATAACAAATTCGCTACGAAGGCTTTCAGCTGTTGCCATGACCTCTGCAGATACTTTTTCAGGGTTGATAACCAACTGCATGATTCCTTCACGGTCACGAAGGTCGATAAAGATCAAACCACCAAGGTCACGACGACGGCCAACCCATCCTTTCAAGGTAATTTCTTGTCCGATGTGTTCCTCACGAACACGACCAGCATACATACTACGTTTCATTATTTCTCTCCTCTTTTATTCTGTTACTATTTTACCATAAAAGCGCAGGCTCTTCATGAAAATCAGCAGAAAAGTTTGCCAGTCTTTAAAAATTAACGCACATACAAAAATCCGATGAACTTCATCGGACTCTTTTATTTTGAATTTTTGCCTGCTTTACGCTTTTCAGCAATTTCAGCTGCCTTTCGAGGCAAGACGATTTCCGTTGTGTAAGCTGTCCCAAAACGCCAGATACCGGCAATAGGGGCAAAGACCACTGCTAGATGGCTGTAGAAGAAATCTCCCTTAAAGGCATAAGCTAGCGCTCCAATAATGAAAAATAGAACGACTGCTTGAATCACTGCTAATAAAATTACTCGTTTCATGTGACCTCCTGACTCTATTATAGCATGAGAATCATCAAAAAGCCGACTAAATTATTCAAAGCGTGGAGAGAAATACTGTAGATCAGACCTTTTCTGCTAATATAAGCCAAACCCAAACTAAAACCAAGGCTAAAATAGACAAAAAATTGTTGCACATCGCCTGGGAAATGAATCAAGGTAAACAGAACACTGGATACCAGAAGAAAAATCAGAGTTTGTTTGCTGTTGTCCTGCTTAGGAAATAGATAGCGTGCCAGCATTCCTCTATAGATAAGTTCTTCCGTCAAAGGAGCAAAAATAACGACCGCAAAGAATGAGAAAAGTGGTTGAGACAAGGTCAAGTCTGTCGCTATTTGTTGATTTACTGAAGGATCATTTGGCAAGAAGAATTGAACGACAAGAGATAAGAACCAAACCAAGGCAGGGATCCAAATAAATCGGTTAAAACCACTCTTCTCAATATGGACAGGAGCTTTCTGGTACCATTTATAAATGACGTACACATATACTCCAGCCAAGGCCACATAGAGTAAGGTAGCAGCATAGGGTGAAGCACCTAGTTTCAGAGATTCTATAGCCGTACTCAGAACGGTACCATAGATAAACACAAAGGATAGAATGGCTAGAAGAAACCAGCCAAGTTTTTTAAGTAATTTCATAAAGGTCTCCTATCTTGCTTTATAGCTGTTTTTCAATACAAAGAGGTTTGCTATTCCTAACACAAGTACCCAGGCAAGTAACATACCAATGTTAGAAAAAGATATCTCTCCACCTTTTTTATTTAAAAGATTTACAATTGGACCAATAAAAGAGTAATCCAACACTTTCTGAACCGTATCATTTTGAAGAGCAATCATGGGTAAAAAAGAGACGATAAACACAGGAAACATACTATAAACTTGCGCTTTAGACTGAGTATCTGACACTGCACCGATTAGAAGGTTGAGAAAAATAACACTAATAGCTGCTAAGACCAAATAGATAACATAGGCCAATAAGTAACCTGATACATCCACTTTAAAATAGATTGGTAGTAAAATCATTCCAAGCAACATAATCAACAGAGGGAGAATGAGCATACTGAAAGTATATTCTGTTGCTGTCACACCACTTAGGATGAGTGATTTAAGATTTCGTTTTTCCTTATCTTCTGCCATCATAATCGATACCATATAACCACTTCCCATGCTCAAGACCATCGTCAAGCTAGCAGATAGATAAAATAGGCTCAATTGTCCATTCTTATTTAAAAATTCATTATATAAAACAGCCAGTCCAAAAGGCAACAATAGAGTCGCTAACAAAGTTGAATTGCTGATAAGAACTTGTAATCTTAACCATAGTAGGGCATTTAATTTTCTAAACATCTAACTTTTCTCCTGTCAATCTGATAAAGATTTCTTCTAGTGTCGGCTCACAAGAGTGAACCACCATCAAATCTGTCGTGTCTAAATGTGGCAATTCTTCAAATGGAACTATCTGTTCTCGTCCATCGTTATAAACCACATGTACTTTCTTATCCACATGATACTTCTGGATAATATCTTGTGGACTTCCATACTCTATTAAGTTTCCCTTATTTAAAAGAGATAAGCGATCACAAAGCAGAGTTGCTTCATGCATATCATGCGTGGTCAAAAAGATAGTTGTCCCCGCCTGCTTTAATTCTTGAAGTAGGGTATGAATCATCTTAGATGTTGTAGGGTCTAAGCCACTGGTTGGCTCATCTAGAAAGAGAATCTTAGGAGCATTAAGAAGGGCACGGGCCAAGAACATTCGTTGTTTCATTCCAGTAGATAGTTTTTCTGCGATAATATCTTTAGCATCTGCCAACCCAACCTGTTGGAGCACCTGAACTACTCTATCTGACTTGAGACCATATAACTTAGCGTAAATGAGCACATTTTTGTAAAGACTCATCTTTTCATAAAAACCACTGCCATCACTAACTATACCGATTTGTTCCAAATCATTTGAGGTTAAATCTTGAGAATTCTTGCCTAACAAAACTGTGTTACCTTTATCTGCAGCCAACTGACCTGTCAAGACATTGATCATGGTTGTTTTACCTGAGCCAGAAGGTCCAAGAAAACCAAAGATTTCACCCTCCTTAATCTCAAAAGAAATCTGGTGAAGAGCTTTTTTGCTCCCAAAACTTTTGCTTACATTTTCAACACGAATCATAGAAACTCCTTTATTTGAAATAACGTTTCACCATAGGTAACTGCATCACATTAATATAAATATGGATGGCTCCTACAAGCAAGAAGGCTAGTAACTGAATCTCTCCTGTCAGTAAGGAAAAGAGAACAATTAGAAAGTAGAGACCTGGCAAGACATATTGGTTTAATTGGAATAAAATCTGAAAACTCTGTTCCAAATAAGCCTGACGCTCCCCTTCATCATAAGAATTGATATAGTACAAAACATCCTTTGGTGTAGAGAAAGGAAGCAAATCAAACTGACGAACGATTGCAATTGTTTTAGAAAGAGATTTTTGAGCATTGAAAACCCACGCAAATACCAAAAAAGAAAGAGATAAGGTTATATGGCTTCCATTTAGTACAACCACTTCATTTAATGAGATGGAAAGAGCCAATAAAATCGCTACAGTTGTAATATTAAAGGCAATGGTTCCAAACTCTAGATTCCGATACATTTGCACATAATAGGTTTCATTCAGTTCATCATCCATTTCCTCTAGATACAAGGAATGAAACTTTCTGCTTTTCTTTAGGAAATTGAAAGTCAAAAGAAGACTAATGAAACCTATCAGTAAACAAATAGCTGAAATCCATGGTATCAAGGGTTTTACATCTAAAATAATTCCGTTGGATTCGGAACCTGCCTTGAACATCCCTACAAACATGCCAAAGAAAGCTCCCAAGCCAACAGACATCAAAAATAACAACAATCCACGTTTATTTTTCTTTTTCATATTCATTCTCCTTATTCACTTGCTAGATTTTTGGATTTCTTTTCAATCCAGTCAATTACTGGGATGAGGGCAAAATAGGCCCAAACAAATTGGTTACTTTGATAGGGACTAAACCAGCCTAAGTCTATCCCAATCAATAGCAATACGCTGACTAATAAAGCTATGGCAACTACATAATAAATCACTTTATACTTGTTCATCACTCGCCCTCCTCCAAGCGAAATACCGATTCGACTGTTTCGTTGAAAATCTGAGATATTTTCAAGGCAATCACAACGGACGGGGTGTATTCGTCCCGTTCTAATAGGCTGATAGTCTGTCTGGAAACCTCTGCTAGCTTGGCTAGTTCGGTTTGATTGAGACCATCGCGAGCCCGCAGCTCTTTTAGACGATTTTTTAGTTGCATGTTACACACCTACTTTCCGTCAAATTCAACAGTTTGGATATCCTCAATGCGTTGTAGTTTGAATTTTTCTTTTCCTTTTTTATTAACACGACGTAGCTTGACCCATTCCTCATCAACATCCACAACTTCCCAATTATCTGTTCCAAAAACTTGTCCAAAGATTGTCGGTGTTTTCCCAATCAATTCTTTTAAAATTCTTGACATTTCTTTATTTCCTTTCTGTTTTTGCTCAATTCTTTTGATTTTATTCTCCAGTTTCTTGACCTTTTGGGAATGGTAGATATAATACATAATCACAAGAGGTACAAATCCTAATGCCCACATAATCGTTCCTTTCTCCTTTTCTCTTAACTTGCTTACATTGTAACACATCTTTTTCTTTTTGACAAGTATATTTGTCAAAAAGTTTATGATTTTTGTCATTTTGCAAAAGAAAAAGGTCAGGAGTAAGGTCCTGACCAGTTTATCTACTATTAATACTCTTCGAAAATCAAATTCAAACCACGTCAGCTTCACCTTGCCGTACTCAAGTACAGCCTGCGGCTAGCTTCCTAGTTTGCTCTTTGATTTTCATTGAGTATAAAATCCTAATTTTTCAAAGATTTCTGAGAAGTTTTGGCTGATTGTCTCAAGCGACACTTGCACTTCTTCTCGGGTTTGGTTGTTCTTGACTGTCACTTGTCCGCTTTCGACTTCGCTCTCTCCTAGGGTGATGAGGGTCTTAGCCGCAAAGACATCGGCTGACTTGAACTGAGCTTTTAGTTTACGGTTAAGGTAATCACGCTCTGCTTTGAATCCTTGTTGGCGAAGAGCTTGTACCAACTCCAAGGCCTTGACATTTGCTCCTTCACCCAAGACTGCGATATAAACATCTAGGGCATTTTCGATAGGGAGGGCGACACCTTGCTTTTCAAGGATGAGAAGCAGGCGCTCTACACCAAGTCCAAAACCAAAGCCAGCAGTCTCAGGACCACCGAAGTAAGCAACCAAACCATCATAGCGGCCACCCGCACAGACTGTCAATTCATTGCCCTCAATCTCAGTAATGAACTCGAAAATGGTGTGGTTGTAGTAGTCCAGACCACGCACCATATTGGTATCGATGATATAGTCTACTCCAAGATTTTCCAACATCTGACGCACAGCATCAAAATGAGCTTGACTTTCTTCATCAAGGAAATCCAAGATAGACGGCGCATTCTCCACTGCCACCTTGTCTTCTTTTTCCTTAGAGTCCAAGACACGGAGAGGATTTTCCTCCAAGCGACGCTGGCTATCCTTAGACAAGGTCTCCTTGAGCGGTGTCAAATAGTCAATCAAGGCTTGACGGTAAGCCGCACGGCTCTCAGGATTTCCAAGAGTGTTGAGGTGCAATTTGACACCTTGGATACCGATTTCTTTCAAGAAATGAGCTGCCATAGCGATGGTTTCCACATCGGTAGCTGGATTGCTAGAGCCAAAACACTCAACACCAATCTGGTGGAACTGGCGCAAACGCCCTGCCTGTGGACGCTCATAGCGGAACATAGGGCCCATGTAATAGAACTTGCTTGGCTTTTGCACTTCTGGAGCAAAGAGTTTATTTTCCACATAAGAACGAACAACAGGAGCAGTTCCTTCTGGACGGAGGGTAATATGGCGGTCACCCTTGTCATAGAAATCGTACATTTCCTTGGTCACGATATCGGTTGTGTCTCCGACAGAGCGGCTGATGACCTCGTAGTGCTCAAAAATAGGCGTGCGCACTTCTGCATAGTTATAGCGCTTGAAAATCTCACGGGCAAAGCCCTCAACATACTGCCATTTGGCAGACTCAGCAGGTAAAATGTCCTGCGTTCCTTTTGGTTTTTGTAATTTCATAGGGAATCCTCTTTAAACTTAATAGTCTTATTTTACCATAAATAAAGGGATTAAAACAGTAAGAAAAAAATTAGAATTTATACTCAATGAAAATCAAAGAGCAAACTAGGAAACTAGCCGCAGGTTGCTCAAAACACTGTTTTGAGGTTGCAGATAGAACTGACGAAGTCAGTAACCATACCTACGGCAAGGCGACGTTGACGTGGTTTGAAGAGATTTTCGAAGGGTATTAGATATCATTTTTGAGATTAATAACTGTCAAAAGAATAGCTATCAAGGAGAGACCAACAAATAGCATCCAAGTCAACTGTATATTCCATACAGCTATAAGTGAAAAACAAGCTGTTCCCACAGGTATGGATAAGGTAAACAATAAACCTAAAAAATTACTGGTACGAGCTAGAACCTCTGGAGCTAGATTTTTCAGGAGCAAGGCACTAATCTTTGGTTGAACTTTACCAGACACATACAGAGTTGAACAGATAAATAGTAAACCAAGTACGACTTGATTGAATAAATTAGCTAGACCAACTAGACTGAGTCCTACGGTCACCCACATCATCAATCTAGGTAAGGACTGCTTCCCAAAATAATCATTGCCCGTAAGGCTACTGATGATGATTGCTAACAAAGCACAGAATTGACTGATAAATAATGCCTCTGTGTAAGAAAAGTCCAAAAGAGAATGGCTCAAAAAGAAGATGTTATAGATGCTTCCTAAAGCGCCACCTAAGGCATTGATAAGCAAGACAGCAAAGAGCATGAAGCCAAAGTTTTTCTGTCCACCTTTAAGAAAAACGAGACGTAAATTTCGGTAAATTGTTAGGAACTGCTCTTTGATAGATAGCTTCTCATTTTTTAGTGATTTACCATCAGCAGCTGACATTGACAGGCTCAATTTGCTTTTTCCTAAAAAGAGAATCACGGCTGATACGAGGAAAAAACAGGCATTGATTCCCGCAACGAGGGAAAAATTATTGACCGATAAACCTAAAAGCCAGACTCCAAAAGCTTGACCACCAATAACTGAAATATAGGTGATGAACTGGTTAAAAGAATAAGCTTCCATCAAATCCTCTTCAGCTACTTTTTCCTTAACAAGAGGCATGCGCAAGCCACCTGCAAAATCACTGATGACATCACTAATGACATTGATCAAACACAGGCTAGAAAAGGCAAAGAGACTAGCTTGCTGAACAACTAGGGCTGCCAGAAAAAATAAAACCGCCTGAAACAAACCGCTGTAGGTCATCCATTTGACCTTGTTCCTCGTGTAATCTGCCCGAATCCCTACAAAAACTGTAAAGAAAGTCGGAAGAATCATGATAATATTGGCCATAGCAACAGCAAAAGAGGCTTGTGGCAGGGTCGATGCATAGACGATAAATACCAGGTTAAAAATCGAAGCACCAAAAGCATTGAAGAAGCGTGACAAAGTCAAGAGACGATAGGCTTGATTTCTAAACAATAGTTTCATAGGTAATCCCCCTTCTTGTTATAAGTTCTATATGAAGTATGACTACAGTATAGCACTTAGAAATTGAAAGGGAAAACTTTTGAATATATGCAACAAAAAAATGAGTAAAAAGAAACGATAGAATTTTTGTAATGACCTGAGAGAGGGCAAGAGTTCTATCGCTTCAAATTTCAAATTTTTTCTTGGTTTGCAGATATTCAACAATCGGAAGTTTTTCTATAGTATTCGGCAGATTTGTTGCAGCCAAGCATCTCAAAAATACGGATAGCATCTTCCATCTTTTTCTGACCTTCCTTGACTCTGCCTTGCTTGCTATCAAGGAGACCTTCCGCCCACAAATAGACAATTCGGAAATAGGTTTCATTTTCATTGTAGAAATGCTCTTCGATAACACGTTTAAAATAAGAGGCATTGGTAAATTCTTCACACTCAATGCTAGCTAAAAAACCATTCAATAGTATAGTGTGAAAAAGGTTTCGATTGCCAGACATTTCCATTAGAAAATCAGATTTTCGTACCATCTCTCTAACATACCTAGTAAAAAGAGAAACAGATAAAAAGGGAGAACTGACTGAAAATAAATTGAGTTCATAGATTCCCCAAATCTCGGTAGAAAACAAGTACTCATGAAGGACTTTTCCTTCCTCTGCTGTTAACTCTACCCTTTCATCCATACTCTTCATATAAGACTTGATAAGAATGGCATTTAGAATATGTTTCTGTTTGTTTTGAGAATGGGCATGCTTTTGATACTCCCTGCGATACAGGTCTTCGAGAGGTGCTATATTCTTTATATCCAAGACGTCTAGGATTTCTTTTCTCAACTCAGAATCTGTATCATACTGAAAACCTCTCGCCAGAAAGAGGATTTCCTCCACACTGGCAGATATATTTTCTAGGGCAAATAGAAACTTTTCCACCGAAAGTTCACTCTGACCAGTTTCAAATCGGGACAACATAGACGGAGAAAATTGTCCCCCAGTCGCCTGTCTCAGCGAAATATTTCTTGACTCTCGTAATTGTCTAAAGACTTTTCCAATCTGCTCCATAGACTTCCCCTTGATTCCGTATTTTCTTCATTTTATCATATTTTTCAGAAAATTCATCAAAAACTTGCCAAATTGTCAGAATTATGAGAAAATAGAGGATATTTATCACGTGGAGGGACTGTTATGAGAGACGATATCAAAATCAATGACCGCGCTTTGGCCTTACAAGACCAAATTATCGAAAAACTAGAGAAGGTTTTTGATACAGATGTGGAATTGGATGTTTACAATCTAGGACTGATTTATGAAATCAATCTGGATGAAACGGGTCTCTGCAAGATTGTCATGACTTTCACCGACACCGCCTGCGATTGTGCCGAAAGTTTGCCTATCGAAATCGTTGCAGGTCTGAAACAAATCGAGGGGATAGAAGATGTCAAGGTTGAAGTTACCTGGTCGCCTGCTTGGAAAATCACACGAATCAGTCGCTACGGCCGTATTGCCCTTGGACTGCCACCTCGTTAAGCAGGCAAATCACTTTTGAAGATGAAAATAAGCAAGCCGAAGTTGGCTTGCTTTTTGAGTTTATTTTTTACCTGACTTGTCCATATTCCAGAAGTCTGTCACGGCTCCGCGTGAAGCAGATGATACGATGTGGGCATACTTACCAAGGACACCACGGCTGTAAAGCGGTGGCAAGGTTGTTTCTGCCTTGCGTTTTTCAAGTTCTTCTTCCGATACGGCCATGGAAATTTCTTTGGTATCTTGGTCAACCGTAACGATATCGCCTGTACGGAGGTAGGCAATCGGTCCACCATCCTGAGCCTCAGGAGCGATATGTCCAACAACCAGACCATAAGTACCACCAGAGAAACGGCCATCCGTCAAGAGAGCAACCTTGTCTCCTTGACCTTTACCAACGATCATTGAAGAAAGTGAGAGCATCTCAGGCATACCAGGACCACCCTTAGGCCCAACAAAACGAACAACGACAACATCGCCATCAACGATTTCATCTGTCAGAACGGCCTGAATTGCATCTTCTTCTGAGTCAAATACCTTAGCTGGTCCAACGTGACGACGCACCTTAACACCTGATACTTTAGCAACCGCACCATCAGGGGCAAGGTTCCCGTTCAAAATGATAAGCGGACCATCTGCACGTTTTGGATTTTCAAGTGGCATGATAACTTTTTGACCTGGGGTCAAGTCTGCAAAGTCAGCCAAGTTTTCAGCAACTGTCTTACCAGTACATGTGATGCGATCTCCATGAAGGAAGCCATTTGCCAAGAGATATTTCATAACCGCAGGCACACCACCAACTTCATAGAGGTCTTGGAAAACATACTGTCCAGATGGTTTCAAGTCGGCCAAGTGAGGCACACGTTCTTGGATCGTATTGAAGTCCTCAAGTGACAAATCAACATTGGCTGCGTGGGCAATGGCAAGCAAGTGAAGAGTGGCATTTGTAGAACCACCGAGAGCCATGGTTACAGTAATGGCATCTTCAAAGGCTTCACGAGTCAAGATATCTGATGGCTTGAGACCAAGTTCCAGCATCTTAACAACAGCACGTCCTGCTGCTTCAATGTCTTCTTTCTTGTCAGCTGATTCAGCTGGGTGAGAGGAAGAACCTGGCAAACTCATCCCTAGAACTTCGATAGCGGTCGCCATGGTATTAGCAGTATACATACCACCACAGCCACCAGGGCCAGGGCAGGCATTACATTCAAGACGTTTCACGTCCTCAGCTGTCATATCACCGTGGTTCCATTTTCCGATACCCTCAAAAACAGAAACCAAGTCAATGTCTTTGCCATCAAGATTTCCCGGTGCAATAGTACCACCATAGGCGAAAATAGCTGGAATATCCATATTGGCAATAGCAATCATAGAACCAGGCATGTTCTTGTCACAGCCACCGATAGCGACGAAGGCATCGACGTTGTGACCCCCCATAGCTGCCTCGATTGAGTCCGCAATGATATCACGAGATGTTAGAGAGAAACGCATACCAGGCGTTCCCATGGCAATCCCGTCTGCTACGGTAATGGTACCAAACTGTACAGGCCAAGCACCTGCAGATTTGACACCTTCTTTCGCCAATTTTCCAAAATCATGCAAGTGAATGTTACATGGTGTATTTTCCGCCCAAGTCGAAATAACCCCAACAATCGGTGTTTCAAAGTCCTTATCTGTCATACCAGTCGCACGAAGCATGGCACGGTTTGGTGATTTTACCATACTGTCATAAATGCTACTGCGGTGACGTTTATCTAATTCAGTCATCTTATCCCTCCCATTTCAGTTTTTACTATTATAGCACATTTTAAAAGCAATGAACAGAAGAAAATTCTTGAATTTTCAGAAAATTTCGATTAATTTGGTTGATGGCCTTTTAATTTTTTTATCTTTTTTTGTCAAGTAACTTTACTTTACAAAAAAAATGTGTTATCCTAGTATGGTTGATGAAAATCAGTAGATTGAATCGAATATAAATACCTAAAGGAGAAATCAAAATGGCAGTACCTGCACGTCGCACTTCAAAAGCGAAGAAAAACAAACGTCGTACACACTACAAAGTAACAGCTCCATCTGTAAACTTTGACGAAACTACTGGAGATTACTCACGTTCTCACCGTGTATCACTTAAAGGATACTACAAAGGACGTAAGATCGCTAAAGCTGCATCAGCTGAATAATAGAAGGGAGATACCATGCGCGTAAATATTACACTTGAACACAAAGAATCTGGTGAACGCTTGTACCTTACTTCTAAAAACAAACGTAACACTCCAGACCGTCTTCAATTGAAGAAATACTCACCAAAACTTCGCAAACACGTTGTGTTTACCGAAGTGAAGTAAGCATTAAATACGAATCAATACAGAAGAAAAACGCATTCAAGCGTTTTTTCTTTTTGTTAAATAACTTATATTTCAATTCAAACTCTCCTTATCCTACAATCTTTTTTTGTAAAACTGATTTGATTCAGGTAATTTTAGGACTCTTCTGCACTCTTCTGCACTCTAGTTAACCGATGTCATCATTATTTACCTGTATTATACATGATGTATAAAATAGTTTTTTCATCATTTAACCTGTAAAATGGGGATTGGTGACACGGATTCTAATTTCAGTGAAATGGACTCAAGACACAAACACACTCTGAGGAAATATCAAAACAAACGCTTGAAATATCGGAGGGGTTGTGTTAGAATGAACTTACAATGTGAGTAAAGTTACAGCATATGTAACTAAAAAAGCCCCAACGTTCCAGCGATGGGGTTTTTTGCTACCCTCTAAAAGGGTTAACCATTACTTTTTACGTTTCTTAATCCATAACTTGAAAAGCTCAGATAACACGTTAATAAGTAACGGAGCTAGAAACACTGTGAGTAAAGTTTCTAACATATGTAACACCTCCCTTCCTTAAAGTGAGGGGGCCAAAATATTATATCATACCAGATTTATATCATCAACATCGTGTCATTCTTGGAATAGATAGACTTAGATACACAAATAACCTTACTAGCATCTCTAAGTAAACCCAGAAATCAACCTTTTAAGACAAAGCAAAAAGCCCACTGTTGTAGGCTTTCTGTAAGATATTTCTTAAAATTAAAGCATTTTGTTGTAGAATAGATTTAGTATAAATTACACTTTGGTATGCTTTATAAATGTTGATTCTGTAGTATTTTTAGAATTTACATATTAAATAAAATAGATTAAACTTTACTCCAAGGTGGACAAAAAGGAGTACAAATTTCATGGTGATGAGTTCAGTAGGCAAGTAAGAAGTACCGTTTAGGTGCTTTTTATTTTACCCTATTCATCTTATAGGTTAAGGGTATATATTTACATTTACTTTAGTTAAAAATTATAACAAAGAATTAACTAATGTATATGTACCTGTGGTATAATTAGGGTAGTGTTTAACAATATTTTAAACATAAATATAAAACAGGAGGCTTTTTATGAATAAAAAGAAAATATTGGGAGTTAGAGTACAAAATAAATAATGTTAGTAAAACTACAAAGTACTAAGAAGGTATTTCAAGTTCTTTTAGTAATTCTATTTATCTCTTTGCTGTCAGGATGTAGAAGTTCTCTAAACCGTATTGAAATTGGAGATGAAATATATTTCTGGACTGTAGAACAGAATTTAGATACTGAAGAATTTGAATCTGTTAAGGTTACAGGGATAGTCTCACAGGTAGTTGAATATGAAGATTATTATATAGTGAGACTACAGGGAGATATAAGACCTTACCAGATAGATAAAGACAAATTTCACTGATAAAAGGTAAAGTATGAATAAAGGAAAAATTTTAAAGATAACTGAGAACACAGTTTACATAGGTTATGAAGATGGAAGTTTAAAGGAAATTCCTATTGAATCTTGTGAATTTGAGCCTAGAATGGGGGATTATGTAGAGGTTTATGGTGATATTGCTATAAAGGTTGGAGGTAGTAAAGAAAGTAGCCCAGTTAAAAAATCAGAGGCTAAAAAAATTTCATTAGTTAGTAAGATAAACATATTTTCATCTATAGTTTTATTTCCTATCTCATTTATTTTATTATACGATAGAGGAGTAATATTAGAAGCTACAATACTATCACTTTTTGTAGTTTCACTGTTACTGATTATATTAAATCTGATACTTCTTATTATTTCATCTATTAAGAAGAATAAGGTTAATAAAAAAAGCTCTATAACGTATTTGATTATAGCTATTATAATTCTTATTTTATCAACTGTATATGTAAGTAATAATTTCAGTCCAAATTCAAAGAAGACTGTATCACAGAACACTTCTAAGTCCTCTACATCATCATCTAAGAATAGTTCTATAACTCAATCAAATGAAGATGATACTGAGAAAGCCACAGCTGATTTTAATAATTATTTAGAGAATAATTTAGGTGAAAAGATAGACTATAAAGGGGATATCACATTGATTAATGATGATGAAATTTATCTAGATACAGATAAAATCATTATTAATAATAAAAAATATGATTCCAAAGGATTTAAACATAGTCCTAAAATAAAGGCAGTTTATAAAGGGAAAGATATTTTTAGAGGTGGTCAATCTCTAGGTTTAAATGCAAAAGTTAAAAAGGAGTCAGGAAAACCACAACTTGAAATTTTTGATGTGTTCACAGTAGGGCAAACTTATGAACAATATATGCAAAAAGGGATAGAATTAAAAAGTAAATTTGAATTACGAGCAACTGTAAAAGAAGTTAATAAAATAAATAAGAGCGATAGCGATGTATTAACTTTATTGATTGTTGTAGAACCTCATTCAATTGATTTATTTGATGATGATAATGCACCATTCCAATTTGAAGATGGCAAAAAAATACACTTGGCTTTAACTGAGCAGACAGAAGAGGAATTTATTAAACAAAAAAGAGGGTTGAAATCAGGTGATGATATTAGAATTTATGGGACATTAATGACAGATTCACTAGATTTGTTGTTAGCAAATCAAGGTGGTAGTTATTTAGATGTGAAAAGAACTAATTAGAAATAAGGTATGAGGTAATGAATACATATAAAGTTATTAAAATCGAAGGAACTCTAATCTATTTAGGTAAAGATGACGGAACTTTGCTAAAAGTTGAACAGACTTCTTTTAATTTTGTACCACAACTAGGGGATATAGTAGAGGTATATCAATCTGAAGGAACCTATATCATAACTAAAAAGTCTAGTGAAGTTCCCACAGAACAGAAAAAAGAAGAAAAAGGATATTGGACAGTTAGAAATATCAAGTGTTCTGCATGGTGTGGGGTTATTGCTATATTGGTATGGCACCCTGTTTTTGCTGTTATCCCCTCAGTAATGTATCGCCTTCTAAAAGAAAAAGGAGAGAAAGATAGTGCTACTTTGATATTAGGAGCAACAATATTTGCGACAATCTTAGCGATAATCGTTAGAGTACTTCTAACGCTCTGATAAGAGGTAACACGTTTTTTAAGAGGTAACACGTTTTTTAAGAGAATAGATAAGCACTGGATAGTCAGATTCAGTGCTTTCTTTTTTCTTTTTGTTTTTTAATCGACCCCTTCAATAAAGAAAAATAATTCTCATTCCTTATCTAAATAATGTAACCTCTAATCCTCACATTATACAAAAAGTACAGATAATTTCTAATCGCCCGACCTACAGTTTACTATTAAAAATCACTTCGAGAGAGACTATAACAATTTTAAGCATGATGAAATAGTAATAGATACTAAAGCAACTATATATGGTTGGATAGATTTAGTATAAATTACACTTTAGTACTTTTTATCACTAACTATCTTGGCTTAATTCAAGTATCTCTATTACCTTATGAACAATCATCTTATGCTGTGGATATTTCTGAATCTTCAATAACAGTTCCATCATCTCTGTATCTTGTGGTACAGAATAAGGTAAGAAAAAATCACTCAATGGAACTTCTAAAGCATCAACAATCTTCACAAAAGTTTCCAAAGAGATATTTCTGTGGTTATTCTCTATCTGACTGATATAAGGAACGCTTAGATTTGTTCTTTCTGCTAGTTCTTGCTGTGTAATCTTCTTTGAAACTCGTAAATCTCGTATCTGATTACTTATAGTTTCTAATATATCATCCATTCCTTCACCCTCTATGTTAAATCTACTATCTATCTTATAGATTAAACAATCAGGTTTACATTCTCTATAGTTTAATATTAAACAGAAACATATTCTATTGTTAAAGTTTATGTGATATAATTATAACTATTAGAAAATATTTATTTTATTTCATTAAATAAAGTTAAACATTTGGAGGTTATATATGCTTAAAAAGCTTAAGGAATTAAGCAAAGAACAAAAGATTATAGGTGGTATTGTACTATTGCTTATCCTCATTTTGTTCTTCACACTATTAACTAGCGGTAGCACTAAACACTCACAAGTTCAAACTAAGGCTAGTGATTCTGTCAAACAGTCTTCACAAGTTAAACAGTCTAGTTCATCTTCCTCTACTTCATCATCTAGTAGTGAAACTAGCTCTAAAATAGAGAAATGGTCTCCAACTGGACATATAGCTGTAGACGCTTATCTAAATACACCACAAGTTAAAATCATACTACGAGCCAAAGCAGTTAGAGAGATAGCACACAAACTCTCTAACACAGATAAACTCTACGAAGTTGAAGCCGAGGTAATTGGGATTGAAGAAAAAGATGAATACCGTGAGTACAGCATAACAGGCAAGAAGCTTCTTATTCGTACACCTGAATCACTAGCTGTGAAAATGAATGAACTTATGGTCTATACGGGAAATACAGTATCTTTAGAAAAATATGATTCAATCGATAAAGGCTCGTTAGTAATCAGTGAAGTGAGAAAAACAGAAAAAGCACAAGAAGAGGAAAAAGCAAGTATTGAAGCCTCCAAATCAAAAGAGGAGGAAAGGAAAGCATCTTCACGAGAAAAAGAGCAAGAACAAGCTTCATCTCACACTACAACTACTCCTACACAATCGTCTACATCTGCTCCACAATCAAATTTAAGACCGTTCAAAAACTGTAAGGAAGCACGAAAAGCAGGACGTGTAAACATACCTGCTAGTGACCCACAATATGGTCCATGGCTAGATAGAGACAAAGACGGATACGGATGTGATGAATAGTAAAAAAGTTCTTATTCTACTGTCACTACTACTTATTCTAATTGTCACATTCACAGCATACTTAACCATTCAGTCACAAACAGACTACCAAATAGCCGTAAACAGACTCCAAAAGATAAGTATAGAGGCTGTGGAACAGAAAATACAACATCAAGAAAGCTTTTACCTATACACAGGAAGAGAAGGTTGCCCATATTGTCAAAAATTTGCTCCAAAGTTAGCAAAAGCAGTGGATAAAACTGAGACAACTGTGTATTACTTGGATAGTGAGCACATAGATAAGACTAGTTGGAATAACTTCAAAACAACTGTAGGATTCAAAACAATCCCCAATCTCACTTGCTTCACAAATGGTACAGCATATGAAAGATTACAAGATTCAAGTCAAGCTAGTGTTGAAGTGATTGAATCATTTATAAGAAAGGAATAAATAATGAATACATACAAAATACTTAAGGACAATATTGAAACAATTTATCTAGGTAAGGCTGATGGTAGCCTTCTAGAGATAGAAAGAAAATACTTTGACTTCCTTCCAGAGGTCGGAGAAGAGGTTGAAGTTTTTGGCAATGATGGAAACTACATCATTACTAGAAAACTCATAATAAATTCAGATACTCCCGATAACACTAAAACGTTGAAAATATGGGGATGGATTTGCACAGCAACCTCTCTGCTCTTCTTTCCTTTTATTTTTGGAGTAATAGGTATTGTCTTAGGATATCTCATCAGAAGCAGAGGGGATAAAGAACAAGGAACTGTTATAATGATTTGTGCAACTGGTGCTATGATTTTTGGAATGTGGTTAGGAGCCATTGTATGGGGGTAAATAATGAATAAAGGAAAAATTATTAAAATAATTGAAGATACTGCTTATATAGGTTATGAAGATGGCAGTTTGAAGGAAATTGGCATTAAAGATTGTGACTTTGAACCTGCAATAGGTGATTACGTCGAGGTTTATGGTGATATTGTTATAAAGGTTGAAAGTAGCACAGTTAAAAAGCATAACTCTATAAAAACATCATTCTCAAGTAAGATAAAACCTATTTTAATAGCTCTTATAGTTATTGTTTTGTCGGTTAGTGCATATTTTATAATGAGTAAAATAACTACATCACAGAGTATCTCTAGTTCTTCTAAGTCCTCTGCGTTGTCATCTAAGAATAAATCTAACTCCTCTTCATCTCAAGAAAGTAGCTCTAGTTCTACAAAATCTTCGATATCAGGAAATATTCCTAAGAATTTATTGACAATAGACCCTGAAGAAAGGACAGATAAGCAGAAATATTCCTCATCATTTGACTATGATAAATGGATTCATGATGAATTTCCTCGCTATCTAAAACTACATGTTAGAGGAGAAGTTGTACAAATTCTCAAAGACCAAGATGATAAAGGTATTTTGGTACAAATAGTTCTAAATGAAATAGGTCGTCCAGGACTTGGTGAGCCTGTTTCTGTGTTTATTCCGGGTGATTACTTGTCAGATATCATAGTAGAAGGTGATAAATTAGATTTGTATGGGAAAACTTATGGAGTTAAGCAGTATTCGTCAGGTGATTCTGTAGTAATGCGACCTTTTATGATTGCTTATTTCTATGAAAGAGATAAATAGGAGAGATTATGAATACAATAAGAAAGTCATAGCTGAAGATGACCATATAACATTGCACAGACTAGTAAAAGGAAGACAAAGTTATGAAACAATCTTCAAAGAAACAAAAACACTGCCTCTCATGGTTGCCTATATGTACGAAAACTAATACTACATGAAAAATAAAAGACATAACCAAATTATTCACGTTTCAGATACACATGTTATCATTCGACTCCACACAAACGAGACTCTAAATGTTCCTATCAATGAGTTAACTTTTAATCCTAAAGTAAACGATATTGTTGAAGTTTACCAAAATCAGAATCACGTAGTAGTTTGTCCTCTACCACAGAGCAACAAGCTTTGGATTCTTATAACCTCAATTACACTTCTACTTCTTACCATTATAGGAGCTACTTTTTTATTCTTTAGACATCCAGATAGGAATATAGAAACCGTAGATAGTCACTCTTCACAACAAATCTCATCTACTACTTCTAGTTCCTCTGCATCATCCAGCTCTTCTTCCAGCACATCTACTACAAGCTCTAGCTCAAATGAAGATACTATCATAGATACGACAGCCGAAGAACTTCGAGATATGGAGAATGATGGTAGATTAAAGACTGGTCAACTATACCGCTTCACAGCAGAACTAACACGCCAAAAGTTTTGGGAAGCATACGTAGGACACTTTAAAGCTCTAAATACATACCATACTATTTGGGTAAAAGCTAGTAATGCTCCTATGACTGGTGTACAAGTACAAATTAAGAAATCTATGATTGAGGGATGGCAAGAAGGAGCGACCGTTACTTTCACAGTCAAAATCATGGAAGACTCTGAAAAGTTTCAATTCTGGGTTGCTACTGATGCCACACTTATCACGACTCCCACAGAAGAAAAGCACACAGAAAATACAACACAAGAAATTGATACACAGGCTATTCTACACGGAGACTACTCAAGTATAGCTGGTACTTGGAGGAATGAAACAGGATACGAATTAGTATTTAATAAGAATGGTTTAGTAAAAGGAGGACAGATAAGTAAAGCAGGGGTTTCAAACGAAGGAGTTATAGGATTTGATGTCAGAACAGGACCTACAGGATACGGAATAGGCATTTATCCTCCTGGTATAAGTATTCCCTTTAAACGTTTTGAAAATAATCGTTTGATATCAGCTGAAGATAAATCTGATAAAACAAAAATTAGAATTATAGCTGGACAAAATGCTCCAGATAAACCCGAACAAGTTTTTTATAAAGCAGACTAAATCACAATTGACTCTACTTATAAAATATACCTTAACATCTGAAAATCCCTGCAATGAGTAATTGCAGGGATTTTGTATATCCTTTATATCACATGAACCTCCTTCAGACAATTCCACATTACTAACACATTTTTGATATAGAGAGTTAATCGGTGAATAGCAAAATTCACATACATCCATTACTATTCTATTTTTTAATCGACCCTTAGAAATCCCATTATCACGCGCATTACTAACCACAAACACAGAGAGAGAAATTGATACTATTGTACAGTAAAAACTGATAGCTGAATCAAGTCAACACTACAAAAACATGAAATTCTATAATGTAAAACCTCTTTAAATAGCTATTTTTATTCTCTAATTTATCTCATAAGAATACGCCTTTATGCCGTGAAAGCAAATTGACAGTAAGTAGGCACAAAGTACGCTAAGAACGTCTCAGACGAAAGGCTTTAGTTTTTCGGATGGACAGTTCATTTGTACGAGAGTGCCTTGTTTCTTGCTGTCAATTAGACCATGGAATAAATTAGGCGTATTTGGTACTTAACAAAGTGTTTCACTCCTTTGCCTTCGCTCATGGCGGGCTAGTCGTTCACACTTTGTATATCTCTAGAATGATACACTTGATACACTAATTTCTAACTTCTTAGGATAAATAAAACAAATAAAATTGAAAATAGAAATGAAATTTACTGTTTCAAGTGTATCAAGAGCATGACTTCATTACATACCCTTTATGCCTCTTTGTGGTATCTAAACTGAAGGGCTTAGAATGAACAAAAGGAATCGAATCACTCTCATCAAAATATTTACAACTAGATAATGTTGGCTTAAATACCCAGTTTGTTGGAAGTGCATCTTTTAATTCTTTGTGAAAGACTTCCTTAGTTTCTCGTTCTAAACCATTTCCTTCACAGAATTGTTTATATGCCCATAGCATAAATGAATTCGGCAAGAAAGTAGATTTCACACGACTAAACAGATAAGATGAAAACTGTTCAACACTTGTCATAGACTTCCCATGAATTTCCTTGATAGCAGGGTGGTGACTGATATCCTTGAATCCATCACTGATATCATATTCTAATGCATTTTGCAATACATATTCTAATACATCCTGACGTTTTAGATAAACCTGCTTTATTTCTCTCTTGTAACCATCTTTGTTAAATTCAGAAACGAAGGGAAGTATGAAAGTTCTTCTTGCTATAGCTTCTTTGTCTCCTTGAATCTTAATCAATCGATTAGATGATTGAACAATCACAGGAGTAAGTCGAGCAGAATAGGCCTGTTTGCCTTTCTTTTCGATTGTGACAATATCATGAGTAACTAGAGAAAACATAGTAGAAGGGTCTGTTATCACCTTATCAATAGGATTATCATCTCCAATAACTAAGTGTTTACCTATTAACTGTGAAGTGGCAAAACGGTTTCTACCATCTAATTCAGTTAGTTTCATGGAGGCTGTGTTACTCCTACCTACTAAGTTAATTAGCAACTCCTGGAAACTACCCTTACCTGTTCCTCCTTTTCCAATCAGCCAAATAATTCTCTCATCAGCATAACCACGTATCACTGCCAAAATTGTTTGCCATGCTAAGTGAATTAGTTCAGCATCATTATTAAACAGTTCAGCTAACCAAGAATCAATAGACCAACCACCTAATACTGGAGAATTTGCTTCTGAATTATAATTTACTTGTACCTTATGTGTAAACACAATTGAAGGACTGTATTTCATTCCATACCGATAATAAGTATCATAAATACAATTCCCTAAAGCTATGTAACGTAAACCTTGATATATACTTACATTTTTACAGCTACAACTTAGTGCACAAATAATCTCGTATATATCAGCACTCCTAAAAGAAGGTTCTAATCTTCTTACTAATTTAGGAACTATATCCCAAGCAGGTTGATAAATCCCCTCTTTTGGATTGTACACAAATAAGCTACCTTCCCCAGCATCCTCTATTTCAGCTATACTAACCACAATGAGATGAGCCATTAAGAATTCTGCCATAATATGAAAAGAAGGTTTTCTATTTTTCTGCTTCTCTTTTTCTGAAACGGATATATGTGGGTTAGAATCAATTACCTTATTTTTATATGTTTGCCATGCATCCTTATATTTATCTATTGGGGTAGAGATATCAAAAGATTGAATAGCACTCTCAGGGTAAGTTTCAAATTCATAGTCTGATTCTAATACAGAATCTTTCGCTTTAATCTTAATTATTGACATATTCATGTTCCTTTTGTTTATAAACATCACACTGTATAGTGTATTTGAGCAATTGAATCTGTGATTCAACATGGCAACAACTTCCTATGTATTTCATGTAATCATAGGACTTTTCAACTATATTTTTTATTTTTTCATATAATATAGTTACTCCCTTCTAGTAATTGAAAGGAACTTCATAACATCTGATTTCTTATAGAAAACTTTGCGAGTTCCTTCTATTGGTGGACAGTATCGGGTTAATCCCAAACTCTCCCATTCATGCAGAGTTACTAAACTAATTCCTAGTTCTTTGATTAACTCTTTCTGTTGTATCAAGCCAAACGAGTCACTATGAGGTGAAAGCATTGCATGTGATAGATAATCATTTATTAAATGCTCAATCCTCTCCAATAATGCTAGTTCTGCTTCTTGAGATAATATCCCTTGTGGTATACTATACATATATCCTCCTTCTTTCATATTTGTTCATAACTATCTTCTCATAACTAGTACAGCTTGCCTGTTAACCAAGTTAACTAGGTTAATTAACTTGGGTTGTGTTTTGAATTTTATCAGTTTTCTGTTTACATGTCAAGAGTTTTATGTTAAAATTTTACTAAAGTTATTAAACGGAGGTTAAAATGATAGGAGCATATCTTAAAAAATACCGTACAGAAGGTAACGTAACTACTAAAAGACTTGCTGAATATCTGAAAGTATCACAGTCTTATGTCTCACAAATTGAAAATGAGAAAAAGATTCCCAGCGTAAGGAGGCTCTTTGAAATCACTGAATGTATTGCTGCATGCTCTATAAAAGAAAAATGCGAACAAGATGGATTAAATTCTGAGGAGTACTATATAGAATATCAAACATTAGCTAGCTCTTATATTGATGAGATAATTAAAAATATTAATCTGGATTCAATCCATAATGATAAAGAAAAACAGATGTTAAAAGACTTAATAGAATTCAATGATAAAACATCATCTTTACCATGGGTATCCACAACATACAAAGATATTAGCCAAGATATTATCAATGGAAAAAATATTAAAATCAACCTTGATTATATCTTTAGAAAGAATGTAAAAATTACTATTGATGGTCAAGCACTCACAACTGAAGACTTAACCGCTCTACAAATACTAATTGAAGGTATTCGTTCTAGACACAAATCATAATAACTATTTTTCATAACCTTTTACAGCTTGCCTACTGATGTTAGAAAGGTTAAGAAATGAAAATAGCAGAAATCAAGAAACAAAATGGTAGCACTGTATATCGTTCTAGGGTATATCTTGGTATCGATATGACAACTGGAAAAAGAATACAAGCTAATCTGACAGCTAGAACAAAAACTGAACTGAAGAAAAAAGCTCAATTAGCTAAGGCTGAATTCCAAAATAATGGCTGTACTAAAAGGGAAACAATCTCACTAACAAGCTATGAAGAAGTAGCTCAACTATGGTGGGAAAGCTATCAACACACAGTAAAACCAAATACGCAAGATTCAGTAAAACGACTATTAGCTAACCATGTAATTCCTTTATTTGGTTCTTATAGGTTAGATAAGTTAACTACTCCAACTATCCAACGCATTGTTAATCAACTAGCTCTACGTGCTAACAAAAGAGAAGAAGGTGCATTTCTACACTATGATAAAATTCACGCGCTAAATAAACGTATCCTACAATATGCTGTGACAATGCAGATTATTGATATAAATCCAGCTCGTGAAGTTATTCTTCCTCGTAAAATAAAAAAGGGTAGAAACAAAGTAAAACACTTTAATAACTTAGAGTTAAAGCAATTTCTCAGCTATTTAGAAGAGGCTAACTTAGCAATATATAGAAATATCTATGAAATTACTTTGTATAAGTTTCTTCTTGCTACTGGTTGCCGTATTAACGAAGCCTTAGCTCTACACTGGTCAGATATTGACCTACATAATGCAACTGTGAATATTACAAAGACACTAAATCATTTAGGTGAGATTAACAGCCCAAAGTCTGAGGCAAGTTATCGCACAATTGATATTGACCCACAAACTATAGAGGTCTTAAAAGTGTATCAAAAAAGACAAAGACAAGAAGCTTGGAAACTTGGTCGAACTGAAACTGTTGTCTTCTCAGATTTTATTCATAAATACCCAAACAATAAAACACTATCAACTCGTTTAAACACACGTTTCAAACATGCTGGTGTACCTAATATTGGATTCCACGGTTTTAGACACACACACGCTAGTCTTTTACTAAACTCTGGAATACCATATAAAGAATTACAACACCGTCTAGGTCATTCTACATTAGCTATGACTATGGACACTTACAGTCATCTCTCCAAAGAAAAAGCAAAAACAGCCGTCTCATTTTATGAGAAAGCTGTAAGTTCGTTATAAGTGATGACAAAAATGATGACAAACCCAGAAATCAACTTTTTAAGACAAAGCAAAAAGCCTACTGTTGTAGGCTTTCTGTAAGATATTTCTTAAAATTAAAGCATTTTGTTGTAGAATTCAACGACAAGTGCTTCGTTGATTTCTGGGTTGATTTCGTCGCGTTCTGGCAAGCGAGTCAATGAACCTTCCAATTTTTCAGCATCGAATGATACGAATGCTGGACGTCCAAGAGTAGCTTCAACTGCTTCAAGGATAGCTGGAACTTTCAATGATTTTTCACGAACTGAGATCACTTGACCTGGAGTTACGCGGTATGATGGGATATCAACGCGTTTTCCGTCAACAAGGATGTGACCGTGGTTTACGAATTGACGAGCTTGACGACGAGTAGTCGCAAGACCAAGACGGTAAACAACGTTATCCAAACGACGTTCCAAAAGAAGCATGAAGTTGAAACCTAGGATTCCGCCTTTGATTTTTGTAGCTTGTACGAACAAGTTACGGAATTGTTTTTCACCAACACCGTAAGTGAAACGAAGTTTTTGTTTTTCAGCTAATTGCAAACCGTATTCTGACAATTTTGAACGGTTGTTTGGTCCGTGTTGTCCTGGTACGTAGTTACGACGTGCCAATTCTTTACCTGTACCTGTAAGTGAAAGGCCAAGGCGACGAGCTTGTTTCCAAGATGGTCCTGTATAACGTGACATGTGTATGTCCTCCTAATATAAATATAATTTCGGCGGAAATAGTCACTTAGAAAGCCCTGATTCGTGCAGATGCCCTTCGCCTAAACAGCCAAGGTTACTTATCATAAGACACCTGTTGACGAGCTTCATGCTTTCCTGCTGATATTTCACACAAAATCCATTTTACCATGAATAGCTGGATTTGTAAAGGGGGGTTAAGCTTTATTTTCACTGCTAGAGAGATTGAGAACGAGGATAAAGGTGCTTCCGAGGCCGTACTGGCTGGTAACTGTGATTTCTCCACCCAATTGATGGGCCAATTCACGCGCAATTGCAAGACCTAAGCCATGACCACCTGTTTTCATGTTACGCGAAGTTTCGACACGATAAAGGCGTTTGAAAATATTCTCCAAGTCCTCTGGAGCAATGCCCTGTCCTTCATCTGCTACACTGATTGAAAGCTGGTTATTTTCCAGCTTAGCTACCACTTCCAACTTGGTTCCTGGAGACGAGTATTTAAAAGCGTTATTAACCAGATTCACCAAGATACGAGAAAGTTTGGCATAATCACCTTCAATCCGGGCAGACTCTGGGATTACCTGCAAATGGACATCTCGCTCCTCCTGCTCAATCAAGAACTGAAATTCACTCATGCACTCAATCAAGAGCTGGTCCAGAAAAATGCTGTCTTTGCTGGTCGTTTCGACCTGATTTCTAGCTGTGTTTAGGGTCAAAAAATTCAACTCCTCAACCAGTTTATTGAGTCTTTCAGTCTGGCGTCCAATGGTTGCTAGATAATGGTCCTGTTCTCCTTCCTTGATAACCCCATCCAAAATCCCTTCTACCGTCGCTTGGATCGAAGTGATGGGGGTCTTGATATCATGCGAAAGTTGAGCAATCATCAAGCCCTTTTCTCGTTCGCTTTCTTCCAAGGAATCAAAGGTCGCCTGCAAATCATGGGACATTTCATTGAAAGCTTGGCCTAATTGTTGAAATTCTACAGGGCCTTGAACCTCCAGATTTGAAGGAAAATCCTTGTCCGCTACCCGCTTGGCATGTTCCTTGAGTTTGCCCAATGAAGTAAAGACCGGCGATAGGAGAAAGAGACTAATCCCAGCACCGACAAGGCTGGCAACGATGGTCATTCCAAGCAGAAAGTAAATCTCGCTTTTCTCAATCAGCATTTTTTGAACAGCCCAAAAAACCACGATAATCGTTAGGAGTGTTGAAATGACATACCCCACTAAAATATAACTTTTTAATTTCATTGACTACCTCGTGCTTTCTCAATTTTGTAGCCCAAGCCCCAGACAGTTTTGATGGTCGGTGTTTCTGAACTAGCATGTTTAGCCAACTCCTGTCGAAGAGCATGAATATGAACATTCAAGGTATTGGTATCATCCACATAATCTTCTTGCCAGACCTTTTCATAGAGGTCTGTCTTAGAGAAAACCCGCTCTGGATTGCTGGCTAAAAGCCATAGAAGTTCGAAGGATTTGACGGTCAAATCAAGCGCCACATCTCCGACTTGGACCTCATGACTATCGTGATTCATCCGTAAATCCCCGAGACTGACGACCTCTGTCTCACCTCCACGATGAAGGCGACGTAAGATATTGTGGACACGCAAAACCAGCTCACGTGGACTAAAGGGCTTGGCAATAAAGTCATCTGCCCCTAAGCTCAGGCCGTAAATCTTATCCTGCTCGCTAGTCTTAGCCGTGATAAAGAGAAAAGGCTGATCCGGAGATTGATACTGGACCTCACTAATCAAATCATAACCATCCATCCGAGGCATCATGATATCTGTAATAATCAAATCAATCGCTTTTCGCTTGAAGATTTCTAAGGCCTCTACTCCATCATGAGCCACCAAAACCTGATACCCTGCTTGAACCAGATAGCGTTGATGAATATCTGTGATTTCTACCTCGTCGTCAACGAGTAAAATTGTCTTTCCCATCTGTCTCTCCTTTGAAAAAAACAGTGCTATACCACAATAGTATAACACTATTTTAATCTCTTTACGAACATTCTAATCGATATCGGGATTTTTCAAATCCTAGATAGAAAGTCTGTAGCTAGACTAGTCATTTTCCTCTTTTTTAGCTTTCAATCCGAGACCACCTAGCAGTCCAGCCAAGGCTAATCCAAAGAATCCAAGAGTAGCCATTGATGTTTGGGCTTCACCAGTATATGGAAGCATGTCTTTTTGGTCTTTCATTTGATCAGCCATCATTGGACTTGACACCTTGTTATTAGATGCTACCTTGCCTTCATCAGACATTTTGCTTGAGGTTGCTGGAGCTTGATCTTGTTTCATGCTTGGTGTTGCCATAGGCTGGCTAGCATTCATGGTTTTGTCCTGCTCTTTGTTAGGCATCATCTTATCCTGACTAGCAGCTGGCATTTTAGATTTCATCTCATCTTGATTGGCACTAGGCATTTGAGCGTTCATCTTAGACGCATCTTGATGACTATTCATCATTGGAGCCGGCATAGCTGAACCATTAGAAGATGGGACGAAACCTGACTGCATCGGAATCAGAGACTGATGTCCATGCAAATTCACTGTCAAATCTTTTGTCGCTACAAGGTTAGTCAAATCGGCCTTGCCATCTTTAGCACCGTAAACCTTGATAGTGGCTTTATAACTTTGAGTGCCATTTTGTTTCAAGAGGTCAAGAAGATCTTTATCAGATTTACCTTGGGTACCAGCCAAATCTACTTCGTAGAAGTAAAGACCTTTGCCCAATTTTTCTACTGGTGGAAGAGCTGGATTTTTAGCTGAACCATTGTCTGACCATGGGGCCTTGTCAGAAGCTTTCAAAATCAGACGAGTCAACATACCATCACCAGCGAAGAATTCATATGGGATAACTTGGTTAACACCGGCTGTGAATGGGCCAGGGAAGTTCGCTTTATCCAAGTAAGTGGCTGGGACATCTACTGTATCTTTGGTGTTGTCGGCTACGCCTTTTTGAACTTCAGCTGGGGTGGTTAAGCCATTCAAATTGACATCCAAATTTTTAGTCGCTACGAGGTTGCTCAAGTCTGCCTTGCCATCTTTAGCACCGTACACTTTGATGGTAGCTTTATAACTTTGAGTTCCGTTTTGTTTCAAGAGATCAAGCAACTCTTTATCTGATTTACCCTGAGTACCTGCCAAATCTACTTCGTAGAAGTAGAGACCTTTGCCTAATTTTTCTACTGGTGGGAGAGCGGGATTTTTAGCTGAACCATTGTCTGACCATGGAGCCTTGTCGGAGGCTTTCAAGATAAGACGAGTCAACATACCGTCACCAGCGAAAAATTCGTATGGAATAACTTGGTTGACACCAGCTGTGAATGGGCCTGGGAAGTTGGCCTTATCCAAGTAAGTAGCTGGGACATCTACTGTGTCTTTAGTATTGTCAGCTACGCCTTTTTGCACTTCAGCTGGGGTAGTCAAGCCGTTCAAGTTGACATCCAAATCCTTAGTCGCTACAAGATTGCTCAAATCAGCCTTGCCGTCTTTAGCACCGTACACTTTGATAGTAGCTTTATAACTTTGAGTGCCATTTTGTTTCAAGAGGTCAAGCAAATCTTTATCTGATTTGCCTTGGGTTCCTGCCAAGTCTACTTCATAGAAGTAAAGACCTTTGCCTAAGTTTTCTACTGGTGGAAGGGCGGGATTTTTGGCTGAACCGTTATCTGACCATGGGGCCTTGTCTGAATCCTTCAAGATAAGACGAGTCAACATACCGTCACCGGCGAAAAATTCGTAAGGAATGACTTGGTTAACACCGGCTGTGAATGGGCCTGGGAAATTGGCTTTATCCAAGTAAGTAGCTGGGACATCTACTGTGTCTTTAGTATTGTCAGCCACACCTTTTTGCACTTCAGCTGGGGTAGTTGCTGGCTGCACTTCACTTGCTTCACGGTCTTGTCCAGAAACTGCAGGCGCAGGATTTGTCGCAGGTTTAACCGTATCTTCTGTTTCTTTCTTAGATTCTGGTTTTGCTTGCACTTCTTCTTTTGGTGCTACTACTTGGTCTTTATCAGCTACATTCACTTTTTCTGGAGAGCTTGTAGCATCCAAGCTTGCTTTAGGTGTTGAGGCTGCTTTCTCTGAAGGAAGAGCTGTATCGACTGCTTCTTTGAGAACTTCTACTGGTAAGTCGCTCTTTTCACTCACCGAAGTAGCATCTGGTACGACTTGAGCAGGGGTTGGATTGACCACATCGGCACGTACAGAACTTGGTTGACCAACTAGGACAAAAAAGCCACTAGCCACAACAACTGAGGCAACACCGACACTAAGACGGCGAATAGACCAACGAGTATATCTTTGATTTGGATTGAATTTCATAGGATTCTCCTTAGAGTTTTTCTTTATTTGATGACTCTAGTATAATCTCCTAAAATTAAAAAGGATTAAGAAAAAGTTAAAATTTTTCTTAAATCCCTCTTATAAAATACTTATATTAATTAAATCCATAAACAGATTTGGTAATTTGATAGACGACATTGGACAGTTTGCGGGCTGGCAGGACCGAATGTTTGGTCAAACGACTCAACATGGTCTTGCGAATGGCCTGAAAGACCTCTGGATTTTCCTGCTGAATATAGGTCCACAGCTCACGTTTTTTTGCCAGATGCTCCGTTGTTCCAGCTCGGTTGAGCAGGGCACTGGAAATCACCGTCGTAATCTCAATATGATTCAACAGATATTCTCGCATTTTGGGATGGCTCACTTGGGACAAATCAAGCTGGTCTACCAAGAGTCGATTGACCTTTAGTTGCTGGTCAATACGCTTAATCATCACTTGCTCATTGACTGACTGGTCTTCACGCCCAATCAAATAACGATAGAAATCAACAGGTAGATAGTACATGGTCTTGACCTGCTGAAGGGGGGTGAAGACGAAGAGATTATCGACATAAAAGGTATGCTCAGGCAGTTGGAACTGGCTCGCTCGCAACAAATCTGTCCGATAAATCAGCGAGTGCATCATGATATACTGACCTTTTGAGAAATTTCCGACCTGATCCCAGCCAAAAATCTGTTGGACAGGCAAAACTGACTCGTAACTCATACTCTTCTTACGAGACTGGCCTTCCTTTTCATAGACAAAATTGGTCACAAAGGCGTCCACTTCCTGCCCCTGGCTCTCAAGTTCCTGCAAGGTTTCAAGAATTTTCAAGTAGGCACGAGGATCTACCCAGTCATCACTATCAACTACTTTAAAATAACGTCCAGAAGCCTCCGCCAAGCCACGATTGACAGCACCGCCATGGCCCTTATTTTCCTGATAAATGGCTCTAACGATGTTAGGATACTTGTCGGCTAAACGCTCAGCTATTTCCTGAGTTTGGTCCTGAGAACCGTCATTGATAATCAAAATCTCAACTTGCTCACCACCAATCACTAGCGACTCCACACAGTAATGAAGATAGGCAGCGGCATTATAGCTAGGGATGGCGATAGACAATAACTTCATAATCTACTCCTTTAGGGGACTGATTTTTTCTTATACTCAATGAAAATCTCTTCAAACCGCGTCAACGTCTCCTTGCCGTAGGTATGGTTACTGACTTCGTCAGTTCTATCCACAACCTCAAAACAGTGTTTTGAGCTGACTTCGTCAGTCTTATCTACAACCTCAAAACAGTGTTTTGAGCAGCCTGCTGCTAGTTTCCTAGTTTGCTCTTTGATTTTCATTGAGTATTACTCTCTCTTGTCACTTCTTTCTATTTTACCATAAAGTCCAGCTTCTGAAGGACTTTTATTAGAATATAGTCAATTGAAACAAGAACAAGACATAAGAGTTCTAGCTTACCCATTCTATGGAATCTTGCATTATCCATAATAATAACTGATGGTGTACTCAATGTTGGTAAGAGAAACTTCTGAAACCAAGCTTCAAAAAAGTCGCTCGTCATCGTCTCTTCGTAAGTCATTGGAGCGATTAACTCACCATTTGTTAGCCCTGCAACCAAAGAAATCCTCTGATATCTTCTTCCAGATACTTTACCTCTTATTAACTGATTAACTGACCTTTTAATGAGCGACCATATTCTCGATAAAAATAAGTATCGAATCCTGTTTCATCAATATAAACAGGTGCTAAGTGCTTCTCTAAAACAATAAGGTAAACTTTTGAGTGCTTTGAAACGTTGATATAATCGTATTGATTAACGTTTTGAGGCAACTGACTTTGTCAGATTGCAGCCACATTTGTAAGCGACTAAAGTCGCAACAACTGTGTCAATTGCACCAATTTAGTAAGAAAGTGGAAAAAAGAACACCCCGAAAGGTGCTCTGTATAAGTATAGTAATTCTTTCGAATTAACGTTTACTAAATTGTGATGCTTTACGAGCTTTCTTAAGACCTGGTTGGGGCACCACTTATTTCATCTAATTTCAAAGTGCTTTCAAACCAATGTTTTCATAAGTTTTCAAAAAATAAAATTTCAACTAATTTCAATCACTTTCATTAAAATAAGGTAAACTTTCATAAAAAAATAAGCAAAAATCGAACCAGAATATCAAAAGTTTACCTTATATAAAATTTTTACATATATACTAATTTGTTTCCATTCATTAGAAAAGAGAGCCACCGCTCTCTTTCTTTTTATCTATTATATTTTCGTTTCCCTAACAAAGCGAGAAGTCCAAGACTTGCCCCAAATACTGACAGGAGATTCGATTCTTTCATTCCAGTATTTGGAAGTTGTTTCTTAGATTCTACTTTTGCATTTGTAGCCTGTGCAGGAGCTTGATATGTTTTATCGTCTTTAGTTCCTACCGTTACTTTCTCTGCTTTGTAATCCACAACATTCCCTTTACCATCTACAACTGGTACTGGTTTATACCCCAAGGATTCAAGCTCTTTACGTTTAGCTTCTACTTGTACGCTATACAAGGCAAATAGTTTGTCATAAGCCTCTTGGTCGAGTTTCTGTTCTTTCAACAACTTGTCAAGGATAGTTTGTGCCTCTTTCAAAGCAGTTACTTTCTCTTTAAGAGTAGTTTCTTTTTCAGAAAGGACTTTCTTAGCTTTAGCAAGGTTAGGCTCTGCGTTAAGCAAGGATTCAAGGTCAGATTTAGCTTTTTCAAGTGTCTTAGTAGCTTGTGCTACTTTTTCTTTAGCAAGTTCAAGATTATTTTCAGCAGTCTGTACTAATGCTTTGAGTTCAGCCAATTTATCTTGTTCAGTTGCTAGGTTGTTTTTAGTATTAGTAAGGTTACGTTCTTTTTGAGCAAGGACTTTCTTAGCATTAGTAAGATTTTCTTGTTTGACTTTCACATCAGCAGTTAGATCAGCTAGTGCTTTCTTTGCATTTTCTAGGCGCGTATTAGCATTAGCAAGGTTGTCTTGTGCCTTTTCAAGATTGCTTTGAGCAGTCGGTGTTTTCAAAGGTGTTTCTTCAAGAGCATCCAATCTTTTTTGAATGGTTTCCTGCTCGCCTTTAGCCCTGATATTTGCAATCGAAGCACTTGTCTTTTCACGCTGTGCCTGAGAGTTTTCAGTCTGAGCATTTAATAAGGCAGAATTTGCAGCATTATAGGCTTTTACAATACTTTCTGATGTATTATTGTTAGGCACTTCAGTCTTGTCCAACTTGTTTCCAGTAATTTGATTATCAAAAACTGATATGAAGTGTGCGCTTGTACGTCCTAGACGCTTAGAAATATCTAAAGCAAAATATTCTTTAGTAGCACCTCGAACAGAAGATACACCTGTTATGTTTTGAGCGTGCATCCACTCCCAACCATTAAATAGTAAGTTAGAAATACTTTCATAAACCCATTTTTTAGCATCATACATGGTATGAATTTCATCACCACTATTGACACTGTTGAGATTTTCAAGGTATTGTTGAGTATCATCCTCATAAGTAGGCAATCCATACTTACGAGCTACGTTATTTATTGCTTTGTTATCGTGACCTTTTCCAAATCTCCAATCATCTGCTACGTAACCGTCAGTCACTTCGTCAGCAACTTGAACCATGCCTTTTGTTACAACTGTCTTAAGAGTCCCAAAACGCTCACGAATTTGGTTAAGTAAATCACTCGCAAATAGAGAAAGCTCTGTCATTTGTTCTGTTGTCAAGTTATTAGCATCAACACTGATAGCTTTATCATTTACATTTCCTTTGAATTTATTCAAATTCAAATTTTCTTGGTTAACCGACTTTAAGATAGACTCTACTTTCTCTCTATGTTCTTTCCACTTAGCACGTTCATTCAAACTGTTATAAGGATTATTTACATAGGATTTCAAAGCGTTAACATATTCATCAGTAACTTGGAAAGTGTTAATAGACTTATAGCTAGCTTCAGCCAAGGTAAATCTATTCTGTGCTTGGTCAAGAGCAGTTTGTGTCTGACTTGCTTTATTTGTTGCATTTGTCAAAGCAGTTTGAGTGCTTGATACTACCTTACTAGCTTCTGTCAACTCGTTTTGGACGCTTGAAATTGCGTCTGCACGTTTCTTGTCGTCTGACTTAGCTAGTTCCAAGACCTTCTCTGCACTCGTCAACTGTTCCTGTGCTTGTTTTTGGAAAGTCTCAGCGTTTTCCTTTTCTTCGACAACTTTCGCTTGTCCTGTACCGTCAAGGATAGCTTGTGCGTTATCTACATTAGTCTGTGCGTCCTTAACTTCTTTTTCAGCACTCACTACTTTGTCCTCGGACTTCTTAACCACGTTTTCTTGGTCTGCGACAACTTCTTTTGCTTTAGCAAGGTCATTTTTAGCATTTTTCTCTTGCTTTTCTGCATCAGATTTACCATTTTCAGCACTAGCAACTTCTTGTTTTTGCTTTTCAATGTTTTCTTTTGTAGCTTTATCCTTGATTTCTTGTGCCTTATCTACTCCTGACTGAGCATTATCCTTTTCAGTATGAGCTTTGTCTTTTTCAGTCTTCGCTTGGTCTTTCTTAGCTTGTGCTTCTTCTACTGCGTGGGTAGATTTATCAAGTTTGTCCTTGGCCTCGTCAACTTGACCTTTTGTGACTTCATTAGTAGGAACTTTCACTTCAGTTTTCTTAGGCGCTTCTTTCTCTACCAAAGCTGGTTCGGTTTGAGCAGTTGTAGGTAATGGAAGCTCCACTGTATCTGCTTGAGCAGTTCCGATTGTTCCGACAAGACCAGTGGCTGCGATGGCAGAAATAACCGCACCCGTATACAATTTTTTAGCAGTACCATGACTATTTTCCGTAGTTTTTGACATCTATAAACTCCTTTGTATAATGCCCTATGCATTTTATTCAATATAGTACTATTCTACCATACTTTTCTCGTTTTTGGATAGTTTATTATACTTATTTTTCAAGAAAATAGATAGTAAAATGGTACATAGTATGGAATATAATAAATTACAAAAGCATATCGCATTTCGAATACGTGAATGCAGAAAAGACCAAGGTTTAAGTCAGGAAAAATTATCTGAAATAGCTGGGTTAGGTGTTAAAGCGATTCAAAATATAGAAAACATGAAGTATGATTTTAAGATAAAAACTCTTGAATCCGTAATCAAAGCCCTAAATCTAACGGTCGAGGAGTTCTTCAATCTACAATCATTTGAATCAGATCGAGAAGATTCTTCTGAAGTACTTTTTGAAAACTTAATAAAATTACCCAAAGATAAGCAAGGAAAAATTATATCTTCATTTAATGAGATTGTAAAGAATATCAAATAAACCCAGCCAAAATAAATTTTGGTTGGGTTTTATAGTAGATTGAAATAAGATTTGAACAAATCAATTAGAAAAGTTAAATTAATTTCTAAAAATGTTTTAGCAGCTGTGGTGTACTATTTTGGTTTCAATCCACTAGCGAATGGTAGTTGGGTGACATCCGAATTCAGTAGCTATCTCAGTCAAATAAGCGTCTGGATTGTCAGTAAGATAGTTTTTAAGTCTATCTCTATCAACCTTTCTTGGTTTTGTTCCTTTTACTTGATGGTTTAGCTCTCCTGTTTTCTCTTTTAGCTTTAACCAGCCATAAATAATATTACGTGAGATTTGGAAAACGTGTGATGCTTCTGTTATACTACCTGTTCGCTCACAATAAGAGAGAACTTCTCTACGAAAATCTATTGAATATGCCATAAGAAGGTTATACCACATCATGTACTATTTTTGGTTCATTTTACTATATAAGGGTTTCTACCTCTATTTGCTATCTTGAACATCAAAAAAAGAGGGGATCCCCTCCTTAGGAATTTAATTCTGCCAAGTCATCTAGATACTGGTTGTTAATGACTGCCAAGATATAGGAATCTGCTTTCAAGAGGTCATTAGGACCAAACTGGACATCCAAGGGTGAATTTTCTTGTTCACGAAATCCTAGGACATTGAGGTTATATTTACCACGTAGATCCAGCTGGCTCAGGCTTTGACCTGCCCAAACACTCGGAATTTTCATCTCTACGATAGACACATTTTTATCCAGCTGAAAGACATCAACATTATTATGAAAGAGAATGGTCTGCGCTAGGGACTGTCCCATTTCATACTCAGGTGAAATCACCGAGTCAGCACCGATTTTTTCTAGCACCTTCTTGGCTGTCTGGCTTTTGACCTTGGCAATAACCCTTGGTACCCCTAGACTCTTACAATGCATAACTGCAAGCACACTCGACTCCAGATTTTCCCCTGTTGCGACTACAACCGTATCACAGGTATCAATTCCTGCAGTTCTGAGGAGTTCCTCATCTGTGATATCACCAACTACTCCACGCGCCAAAACAGGCTCAAATTGATTGATGTGCTCTGCGTGGTCATCAATGGCAATGATATTCATATCTTGCTTGGCTAGGGCCGTCAGGACACTACTCCCAAAAATCCCCAAACCTAAAATTCCAATCGTACGATCTGACATCATTCTTCCTTTCTTATCCAATACTAATATCTGCTTTCATATACTGAATCAAATCCTTCTTATCAGGCTGGTAATCCGCTAGACTGACCAGCAAGGTCAAGGGCCCGATACGGCCGATAAACATGAGTAACATGACAATGCTGAGAGCCAACTTGCCCAATTCTGGTGTCAAATTTGCCGTGACCCCAACTGTCGCAAGGGCTGAAATGGTTTCAAACATGAGGTAGATAAATCGCGGTGTTCCTTCCGCTGTAATCCCCAACAACATCAAGCCCAACAAAAAGGTCATCAAAAAGATAATGAAGACACTAAAGGATTTTTGGACTGTTCGAGCCTCAATAGTTCTCTGCGCAACATTGGCATGAGGTAAGCCCAGCAATTCACTACGCGCAAAGACCAATAAGACAAAGAAAGTCGTAATCTTGAGCCCCCCAGCTGTCCCTCCAGGCGCCCCTCCGAGAAACATCTGTAGGATATAGATAAACAAGGTCACAGGCCGAGCTTGGGTGTAGTCAATAGAAGCAAAGCCAGCCGTTCTCATGCTGACGGTTTGGAAAAAGCTAACTAGCACTTTCTCTGGAACACTGAGATTGCCAATGGTTCCTGGATTGTGCCACTCCGTAAAGAGTGTGGATACTGTCCCAAACAGCAAGATCCCTGCAGTCAAGAAGAGGACTAGCTTGGTGTGGAAACGTAGACGGCGTTTTTTCTTCTTGTCAAACTGGGTTGCCAAGTCAAACCAGACCATAAAGCCAAGACCACCCGTGATAATCAAGCCAGCAATGACCAGATTGATCAAGGGATCCGTCTGAAAAGCCACTAAACTGCTACTGCCGAAATTATCAAAACCAGCATTACAAAAGGCTGAAATGGCTAAGAAGATAGAGGTAAAAATACCCCGTCCCCAGCCGAACTCAGGAATAAAACGAAAACTTAGCAGGAAGGCACCCAAGCCCTCCACCAGAAAAGTCGTCAAAAAGATGGACCGCATAAAGGCCTTCAGCGACCGAGTCTCCCCGTAACTAAAGCTTTCCTGAATAGTTTCACGACTGCGAAGACTGAGCTTTTGCTTCCCCTGAATATAAAAGACCCCGATAAAAGTCATGAGCCCCAGACCACCAATCTGTATCAAGAGCATACAAATCAACTGCCCCCAGACATTATAGGTCGTAGCCACTGGTTGCGTAAAAAGGCCAGTCACACAGACCATGGAAACCGTCGTAAAAAGATGGTCAAAATATGTAGCCTGCGAACCACTAGCCTGGACAAAAGGCAGACTCAAAAGGAGAGAGCCTATAAAAATGACTCCAGCGAAACTTAAAAAGATGCGACGAGCTGGCGAAAGTCCGCCCAAGGCCCTTTCAAGTTTTTTCACAAATAATTTGAATAACATATGTCCATTGTACCATAAAAAGAAGGAGAGGAGTTAGATCTGAGAAGCTATCCCAAGGCAGAGTTCCAAGGCCTTTTCAAAAGCTTCTGAACCCCAGTCACGACTATCATACTGGTCCAAGTCAGCTAAGGAATCAGCTGTAAACAGCAACTCTCCCCATAGAACCCCACGCAGTTGGGCTACTGCCGCAAGCGCAGAACACTCCATCTCCACAACAGCACAGCCTTCTTCCTTACGATAAGCTACCTTTTCAGCCGTTTCTCGGTAAAAACCATCTGTTGACCAGGTCATGACTTCTTCATAAGGAACCCCTCTATCATCCAAAACTCGCTCAATAGCAGCAATAGCCTCTGACTGAATTTCCATATAACGAGAAGGTGCCACATAGTGATAACTGGCTCCTTCATCTCGCAGAGCGCGAACAGGGACTAGAAAGGCGTTTTCTTCTATATCAGCCAGCACACCACAGGTACCAGTAGAAATCATCTGCTCCACACCATAGCCGATCAACCAATCCATAAACTGGGCTGCTGGGGCAGAACCCACAGGAGCCTGAGCCAGACAAATTTCCTCGCCCTTGTAGTTCACGACATAGACTGGATAGGCCTTGGTGGCAGAAACGAACTCACCAACACAGTCCGCCCCTACTTTCCTCGCATAGCGATCAATCTCCTCACCTAAAAAAGCATAGACACACTTCTTTGGCAAGTGCAAATCCAGCTTCTCGTGATCGGGCATGATGACCGCCTGAGGATTATCATCAAACTCTAAAATGGGAATCGCATGTTTCTGAATCATAACCCACCTCCTCTGATTTTGTACTATTGTATCAAAAGATGACAGAGTGTCAAGTAGGAAGCAGATGCCTTGAGTCAGTAAACAAAGACGGGTAGGCTAACAATTGTACCCTTGAAAGCTACAATTATAAAATCACTCGTAATATATCAATCCATCACCGATATAAAAAGGATAACATTTCTCTTAAAATGCTATCCTTTTTTGTTCATCCTCGTCCACCAGGGGCTGGGCCGCCTTGAGGACCTCCATTCGGTCCACCGCCTCCAGGCATAGAATTGACAATATCTGTTTGTTTTTCGCCGTTGATGTAGATATCCCCACCTGTGTAAGTTGCTGTTCCATCAAAGTCAAAGCCTGATTGTCCTATCAATTTAATGGTTCCACCTGTGACCGTGATATTCCCATTTGAGTCAATTGGATCTGTGTCACCTTGACCGACTTCTACAGTTAGATTTCCACCTGTCATAGTAAAGTAAATATCACTTTGCTGGGCATTTTTATTGGCTGCATTGACTCCATCATCTGTTGAGTAGACATTGATACCGCCACCATTGATCGTAATGGATTTCCCTTCAATTCCTTCAGTCGCATTCTTGACTGTGTAAGTACCACTATCAATCACTAGATTTCCAGAAGCGTGAATGCCGTCATCGCCTGCTGTGACTGTTATGGTATTGTTCGCCAAATACATATTTCCGACAGTCATATCGTCATCATTGTCAACTTTGACACCATCTTCCTTGGCATCGATCGTCATGGTTGTACCAGTTACATTAAGTTCATCATTGACATTAAAGGCATCGCCAACTGATGTGATGTTAAAGGTTCCACCCGTGATGTGAAGCGTATCATTTGCCTTGATAGCATTGCTTTTCTTCCCATCCACATTGAGTGTTCCTGAGCCATTGATGGTCAAATCAATCTTAGAAAAGAGAGCCGCATTTGCCTTTTCATCACTGTTAGAGCTTGAGTCTGAGAGACTATTGGTGGTTCCCTCTGCCAGAGTCAAATAGACATGACCGGCTGATGTCGCAGAAATTACTGCATCTGTATTGGTCATGCTTGCACTCTTGAGAACAAGTTTCACATCATCAGACTTATCAGCTGCGATTTTAATTTGCACACCGTCAGACTGACCTGAAATGATATAGGTACCTGCTTTTGAGATGGTCACTGTTGAACCAGATACTGTCACACCGTCTCCAGAGACCTTTGCAGATGAGCCCGATAGCTCAATCTTAGAAGCTGTATTTTCATCATAAGAAGTGTCGTAGTCCTTTTCTGTAAAGTAAGAAGTTTGACTATTTTTAGCTGAAGTTGTGATGGCAGTAGTATCTGCCACTGCAGTTGTACTTGACTTGGTCGTTGATTGCCCGCAAGCTGTCATCAAGGTCAGAGCTGTTAAACTGGTTAATATTAGAGTCCATTTTTTTGATTTCATACTTTTTTCCTCGCCTTCATTTAGCTTGACCTTAGTTTACAGGGGAAGTCTGAAAAAAATCTAAACTTTTTCTGAAAGTTTTCTTAAGTTCAGTTTCGGTTAAGTTATCTTTAACAAAAGTTTTAGGAAAGTTCCCTAGACTAGTTGCAAGCAAGTTTACCTTGTTTAATCTATGATTTATCTGAAGGAGATGGACTTATGAAACCAATTGAAACAAGCTTTAAACGAATTGAAACCAAATATGTCGTTGCCAAGACTGACTTGGCTAATTTAATAGAAGACTTAAAAATATACCTCGTCGAGGATGATTATCCAACTTCGACCATTTCCAACATCTACTTTGATACAGAGCAATTTGATATGATTCAGGACGATGGCCAAGCTACTAAGCGCAAAGAAAAGATTCGGATGCGAACCTATCTCAGTCAGGTCCAGCCTGATAGTCAGGTATTTTTAGAAATCAAATCCAAGGACAGAACTGGTGTCGGACGAAAATATCGCCTCTTGTCGACTCCCCAGTCCATTACCCAGTTTATGACCAAAGGGCAGCTGGATAGCAGTATCAAGGACCAAATAATGATTGAAAAAATTCAGCAACTCCAAGAGAAATATCAGCAAGCTATCATCCCTCGTATGTATATCTACTACGACCGCTTTTCTCTCAAGGAAAAGAAAGAAATTAGCGGATTTCCTTACAATAAAATTCGTGTCACCATTGACCAAAATCTAACCTATCGTGATAATAATGTCAGTTTATTTTCAGGAAAAGAGGGTTTCCCTCTACTAAACGAGGACATTGTCATCATGGAAATCAAAGCACCAGGTAGAAAACCCCAATGGCTACAAGATATTCTCGACCAATATGGACTGGTAGAGCAGAAATTTTCAAAATACAGCTGCGCCTACCACAAGTCTCAAGGGCTGGACTATAGCCCACGACCAAGCACAGAAAGTGTAGGTACTACTTATGTCTAATCTATTCAACTCTATTTTCAACAGTACAACTGCTACTGCCAATCCTATCCAGCTCTTTCTAGCTCTCTTGGTCAGCCTGATTTTAGGTTTGGCGCTGACCTGGGCCTACAAACACCGTACCCTCTATACGCGGGAATTTGCTGTTAGTTTAACCCTACTCCCCTGCTTAATGACCTTGGTCATCTTTCTGGTAAATGGCAGCCTAGGAACCTCTATCGCCGTTGCAGGAACCTTTAGCCTCATTCGTTTCCGCTCAGCTACCAGTGGCTCACGGGAACTAATTGCTATCTTCCTTGCCATGATTATCGGGCTGGCAGCAGGGACAGGCTACCTAGCCCTAGCGATTCTCTTCACTGTCTTTATCTTAACAGTATGGCTTCTTTTGGAAAAACAACAAAGCAAGAGCAATCACCAACGTCGCAGACTATTGACCATTACAATTGCCAACCAAGATAAGCAACTCCAGACTATCCAATCTGGGCTGGCACAATTCTGTACTGAGTTAGACCTCATTTCGATTGATACCAACAATGATGGACAACAAGTCACCACTGTCTATGAAGTGGATTTCAAGGCTCAAACCGATGACTTTCAAATTATCCATTACCTCACTAAAGAACAGGATACTTACCAGATTTCCCTGACCAAAAATGCCAAGAAAAGAAAGAATTTGTAGAACTTCTAGCGTAAAACCTGATTTATTATAAAAGGCATCCTATCAACGTTTTTTAAACACTTGATAGGATGCCTTTTTCTTATCTTAAAAACTTTTTACCAATCGCTTTATTTTACAGGTATCTCCTTAATCACGCGCGCAGGATTGCCACCTAGGACAAGGTTGTCGCCAAAGGACTTGGTGATTACGGCCCCTGCTCCTGCCACTACGTTATTACCCAGTGTCACTCCAGGAAGGATAATGACACCACCTCCAGCCCAGAAATTATCTCCAATAGTGATGGGCTTGCCGTATTCGACCCCTGAATTACGTTCCTGCGGATCTAGTGGATGGAGTGGGGTTAAAAACTGACAGTTGGGGCCAATCATGGCATTGTTACCGATACGAATCGGACAAACATCCAGCATGTTCAAGTTCCAATTAGAATAAAAATTTTCCCCTAGATGGATATTGACCCCATAGTCGACCACCTGACGTGGATTGACATAAAGATTTTTCCCCGTCGAACCAAACCAAGTCTTGATAATCTCCGCTCCCTTCAAGGAATCTTCTTCCTTGTTAAAGGCAGCCTGTTTTTGACGAGAAGCCTGAGACAAAGCACGCAACTCGGGATCAAAGGGATGATAGGGTTCTCCTGCTATCATTTTCTGGTATTCACTGGTCATTTTAATACCTCACACTTACTTTGAGCTCATCATATCAAAAAGGCTTTGAAAGGTCAATAATAGCCTTTGTCAAAATTCTCATCCTCTTTGTATTTATAGGAACCTAATCCGTATTTTCATGATATAATAGTAAAAAACTGTTCAGAATGGACTTACTTATGAATTCTATTTATGGTGACTACGAATCCTATTTACCGACTATCTTGCAAACCTTTATTCAAGACATAGAAAAGGTCGCAACCAATTACAAAAAGGAAACCAACCTCAAACTATATGAACATTTGCATGCGCGCATCAAAACAGAAAAAAGTATGCGTGAAAAATGCCAACGCAAAGGCCTTCCTCAGACAAGTCAATCTGCGCTTAAAGAAATACGAGACGCTATTGGCGTTCGAATTATCACAGGCTTTACAGATGATATCTACCGCATAGTAGAGTATATTCGCCAGATGCCAAGCATCCATATTTTCAAAGAAAAAGACTATATCCGTCAGGTCAAACCCAACGGCTATCGTTCTTACCATCTGATTCTCGAGGTGACTACCCCCTACCCAGACTGTCTGGGAAATGACCCAGGAAGCTACTTTATTGAGATCCAACTGCGAACAATTGCTATGGACTCTTGGGCTAGCCTCGAACACCAGATGAAATACAAGAAAAACATCCAAAATCCTGAGAGAATCACGCGCGAGCTCAAACGTTGTGCCGATGAGCTTGCTTCTTGCGACTTGACCATGCAGACCATCCGTGATTTGATTCAGCGCTCTGATCAAGACTAAGGAGAACCTATGAAAATCCTACTTGCCGAAGATGAAACCCAACTTAACCGTGTTATCACCGTTGCGTTAGAACGCGAAGGCTATAGCGTTGATTCTGTTTTTAATGGAAAAGATGCTGTCGAAAAAGCTACAACTAACCACTATCACCTCATGATTTTTGACATCATGATGCCAATCAAAACTGGAATCGAAGCTCTCAAAGAAATTCGCCAGTTGGGTAATACGACCCACGTTATCATGCTGACAGCCATGGCGGAAGTAGATGACCGTGTAACCGGACTCGATGCAGGTGCCGACGACTACTTGACCAAACCTTTCTCACTCAAGGAACTGTTGGCTAGGCTCCGATCTACTGCCCGCCGTCTGGAGGACTATACCCCAGATACGGTCCAATTAGGAAATACTCGCTTGGATATTGACGAACAAGAATTATCTGCTACAAACAGCATTCGTTTAGGGAAAAAGGAGACTCAACTCTTGACCCTCCTCATCCAGCATGCTAACCAAGCCCTCAGTTGTCAACAACTACTAGAGAAAGTCTGGCCAGATGAGCTGGAAGAAAGTGATCACGAGCTTGTTTTTCTCTATATTTCCTACCTACGCCAAAAACTCCAAAGTGTCCAGTCTAGCTTACAAATACTTGGGGCAGCAGAAGGTCCCTTCCAATTGACAGGAGGTGACTAGATGTTTCGAAAACTTCGTATCAAATTTATCGCAACGGCCACTCTTGCCATCACTCTGATTCTAACCTTCTTTCTAGTTTTGATGAATAGTATCGTCTACACTCAGACTGAGGACAACATTCACACTGTTCTCTCTATCTTAACCAAGAATGAGGGGGAACTCCCTATTACTGATGAAGTCAAAGAAAGTCTGACTGAGAAAAATATCCAGGAAGGAATCGTCTATAATTTCCAATACTTCTCTGTCAGAGAAAAGGAAGATGACTACGCCATCTCTCTCACAAATGTTCAATCCTTGACTGAGGATGAGGTCAAAAGTTTCCTCCCCAATGTCCTCAAAAAGCAGGAAACTTATGGCACCATTACTCATAAGGGGCGTTATTTTACCTACCAAGTGAGCCAATCTACGACTGGGAAACTACTGGTCTTCTTTGAAACGACTTACTATATCCGGGAACGTGGTACCCTACTTCAAGTCTCTATCTGGTTGGCCTTGGCTAGCTTACTCCTCCTCATACTACTCTTCACCTTGATTTCAGGGATTGTTATTCGCCCTTTTATCAAAAACTATGAAAAGCAACGGATGTTTATCACCAATGCAGGACACGAACTCAAAACGCCTCTAGCTATTATTTCGGCCAATACCGAACTACAGGAGTTAATAGAGGGTGAGACTGAGTGGAGTATCAGCACTAAGGAACAGATAGAGCGTCTTAACCATCTGATTGGAAAACTAATCCGCCTTGCTCGACTCGAGGAACAAGAGGATATCAAACTAGCTCCTCAAAATATCTCCTTCATCGCTGAAAAGGTTGCCTCAGATTTTGCTCCTCTCTTTACCAAAGAAGATAAAAAATTTGAAAGTTCTATTGAAGCAGACGTTGTAGAAAAAGTAGCCCAAGAGGAATTTTATGAGCTTCTTAGCATTCTTCTTGACAATGCCCGCAAATACTGTGACCCCGCTGGAACGATTCGCTTGACTCTTCAACGAAAAAATTATCTACTACAAAAACACACTTGTATCACTATTTCTAATGATTATAAGGATGGGCAAGCAGCTGATATTAAACGTTTCTTTGATCGCTTTTATCGTGCGGAGACCTCTCACAACAACCAAACTATAGCTGGCCATGGAATAGGCCTCTCCATGGCTCAGCACCTCGTCAGCTTGTTTAGAGGAAAAATCTTTGTCAGCTACAAAAAACAGGTGATCACCTTTACAGTTTGGCTATAATAGTTTCACTCTTTATTATTCCATAAAAAGCGAACAAGTCTGCATTCTAAGAACAGAATACAAGCTTGTCCGCCTTTTCTATGTCTCTAAAATAAATGATTTGTTTTCCTCGTCTCATCGTGCTAAACGAATACGAGTCACGATTCCGTCTGGATCTGTGATTTCCAACTGGCTAGATGTCAGCCACTTAACTGGTGCATCAACTTCTTGCGCTCGCTGGGCAATCGTTAACAGTTCTTCTTTACGAGCGACTTCAATGACATAGTAGGCTAAACCTGGCAAACCTGCCTTACGCGGAGCCAGATTTTTTCCTCCCCATTCGTTGACTGCCAAATGATGATGATAATCTCCAGCCGCAATCCAACTAGCACTAGGCACACTGAATTTATCCTCTAGTCCTAACACTTTTTGATAAAACTGGCTGGACTTTCGACTATCCTTGACGGAAAGATGGATATGCCCCATTCTCGTACCTTCTGCTAGGATAAAGGGCTCTACTCTTTCCCCCAACTCATAGATATTCTGCGCCGCAAGAGCCTCTGTCACCCCGATAATGCGTCCATCTTCTCGAATATCCCATGTGGAAACTGGCTTATCTCGATAGAGCTCGATGCCATTCCCCTCCAAATCCTCCAAGTAAAGAGCCTCACTGTAACCGTGATCTGCACCGCCAACAAGAGGAATCTGTAAATCTGTCAGGTGTTTCAAGACATCAGCCAAAGCCTTTCGTGTCGGCAAGAGAATAGCCAGATGGTAAAGGCCATAATGTTCCCTTACTTCTCCACTCTCTTGTGCTTGAATCAGCTGTACCAAGGCTTTTCCACCCAGGCCTAGAACTACCTCTGTCTCAGTTTGAGATAAGATTTCTAAACCAATAACTTGCTGATAAAAGGCTGTTTGACTTGCCAAATCCTTTACATTTAAAACTGCCTCTGCCAAATAAATGTGGCTCTTGTATTCATAGGTCATAAATAGTCCTCTTTTCTGTTGTAATATTTTTTGTTACAACTATTATATCATTCCCATCAAGAAAGTCAAGTCAGACAACTTGAAAATAACACCATTTCAGGATAAGATAAAGTAAATCTTTGCATAATAAAACGCATATTATCAAACTTTTCAGCACCTGACAATATGCATTATTTTAATTTTAAAGACTTTTTGACCAGCTTTTTTTACTTAACAACAAGTTCATAACGTGTCTTACTGGTAAAGGTTTGACCGGCTTTGAGAATGACTTGGTCTTTGAAGTCACTGTGAATGGCATCTGGTAAAGCCTGTGCTTCAAGGGCAATCCCATTGTGCTGTACCATTGGCTGACCTCCTATGATGACACTCTCATCCACAAAGTTTGCTGTGTAGACTACAAAGCAAGGAGCCTCTGTCTTGAAGAGCAGGAAGCGACCTGAGTTTTGGTCATAAAGGAATCCAGCATTGTCATGGCCTGCAGGAAGGGCAAATGGGTGATCCAAACCAGATACCAGCTGGATTTGCTCATCTTCCTCTGCAAAAATGTCTTTCAACAAGGCACCATTGTAGATGTGTTTGACCACATCACGATTGGCATCTGGAGTTTTGGCAGGAACACCGTCGGGAGCAATTGGGTAAATCCCCTCAGTATTTAACTGGAAGACATGACGGTCAATCGTCTGCGTGAAATCACCAGACAAGTTGAAGTAGCTGTGGTTGGTTGGATTGACCAGCGTATCCTGATCTGTCGTTACCTTGTAGCTGATTTCATAGGCACCAGTTTCTTCCAAGTGGTAACTGATCCAAATCTTAAGATTACCAGGGAAACCTCCTGTACCATCTGTACGTTCTGTGTAGAGGGTCAAGCCATGGTCGCTCACTTCAACTAGTTCAAACAAGCTAGAATCCCAACCAGTTGAACCACTGTGGTTACAGTTGCTAGCATTGTTGACTTCAAGGTCATAAGTCTTGCCATTGAGCTCAAAGGTCGCACCTGCAATACGACCTGCCACAGGACCTACGCTCGCTCCATGCTTAGGACTATTGCCCACATAGCTATCAAAGTCATCAAATCCCAAGATAACGTTGGCAAAATGTCCATCCTTGTCAGGTGTAACATAGCGCAAGATGGTCGCACCATAAGTCATGACCTCAAGTTGGTAACCACTGTCCGTCTCAAAACGATAGGCCAAGACATCCTTGCCCTCAACATTTCCAAATACACGCTCTGTATATGCTTTCATTCTGTTCTCCTTTTACTATTTCTCTCAAGCAAACAAACCATAGAAAGCGTACTGACAATCTATGGTTTATCTGATAATTTACAAATCCTCTTGTCAAAAATTCATAAACACTGTCTTATACTCAATGAAAATCAAAGAGCAAACTAGGAAGCTAGCCACAGGCTGTACTTGAGTACGGCAAGGCGACGCTGACGTGGTTTGAATTTGATTTTCGAAGAGTATTACTTTTGATATTCGTGGATGATAACACCTTGTACCACACGGTTTACTGTACCTGTAGGAGACGGTGTATCTGGTTTATTTTCTACCTTGAGTGAAGTCAATAGGGCAAAGAGTTGGGCATAAACGATGTAAGGGAAGACACGGTAAATATCATTCAAGACACCGCCACAACCAAGGGCCACTTCTTTGACATTTTCAAGACCAAAGGCTTGATCACTCAAAAGCACAACACGACGAGCAATCTGGTCACCAGCAACTTCACGAACCAAGTCCAAGTCGTACTTGCGAGTGTAGTCTGTTGTTGTACCAAAGACCAAGACAACTGTATCTTCGTTGATAAGAGATTTTGGACCGTGACGGAAACCGACTGGGCTTTCATACATGGTCGCCACTTGACCAGCTGTTAATTCCAAAATCTTGAGTTGAGCTTCATGAGCAAGTCCAAAGAATGGACCAGCGCCTAGGTAGATGACACGGTTAAAGTCGAGGTCAACAAGTTCTTTGACATCTTCTGCATTGTCTAGAATTTTACGGGCAAGACTAGATACAACTTCAAAACGTTCAGCTTTCACAGCAAATTCTGTAGGATCAAAGACCAAGAGAGCTGTTAGCATCATAGAGGTAAAGCTAGAAGTCATGGCAAAGCCAGCATCATTAGAGGCAGCTGGTTGCAAAAGCAAAAGATTGCGGTCATCTCCATGAGCTTGAAGAGCCAATTTACCATCTGCTGCACAAGTAATCGTCACTTGATAAAGCTCATCCACCAAGGCTTTTGCCAAATCAACAGTCGCAACACTTTCAGGCGAGTTCCCACTACGAGCAAAAGATACAAGGACAGTCGCCACATCTTTTTTCAAATAAGTTTCTGGATTGGCAACGATATCTGTTGTCGCAATGGCATTGAAATTCCATTTGCGTTCGTCGTAGACTTCCTTAAAGTAAGGTACCAAGGTATCTCCTACATAAGCAGAAGTCCCAGCACCTGTCAAGATAACCTTGATATAGTCATGTTTATCAGCAATCCCTTGCAGGAAGGCTGCAATTTCTTCACGTTTTGCTTGATAAGATTCAAAAGCTTCTTTCCATACATCAGGTTGTTGGTAGATTTCACGTGTAGTGATTTCTGCACCCAACTCGAGTAAGTCTTCTTTTGTATAATGTAACATTGAGTTCCTCTTTTTCTATTAAATATGGGAATGGGAGTAAGCCCCATTCCCATGTATATTCTATATAAAATGCTCTAACGATTTTCACGTTATCACATCGTATACTCAATGAAAATCAAAGAGCAAACTAGGAAACTAGCCGCAGGCTGCTCAAAGCACTGCTTTGAGGTTGCAGATAAGACTGACGAAGTCAGCTCAAAACACCGTTTTGAGGTTGCAGATAGAACTGACGAAGTCAGTAACATATACCTACGACAAGGCGACGCTAGTATGGTTTAAAGAGATTTTCGAAGAGTATTATTCATCTTCGTCATCATCGAAGCCCGCTAACAGGTCATTAACTTTCACAATGCTTTCTGCAGCACGGCTCTTATAGTCCGCATCTACGCCTGTAAGGCTCGCATTGATGAATTCAATCACCATTGGAAGATTCATCCCTGCGTAAAGTTCGATATCACGACCTTCCATAATCAAACGGCTTACCACGTTACATGGTGTTCCACCAAGAAGATCCGCAAAGACTAAGAAATCATCCAATCCTTCAATAGCAGCTTCAAATTTTGCAGTAAAGTCTTCTGGGCCATCTTCTGGAAGAAGAGCCACTGCATGAATATTGTCTTGTGGACCCATGATCATTTCAGTGCTACCTTTAAGTTCTTCACAGAAGCGACCATGACTCACCAAAATTAATGATTTTACCATAAAGCTTATTTAGCTCCCATTCCAAGTACAAAGTGACCAAAGGCAGAAAGAGCCAAAGCAAGTACGATAATAATACCGATAGCTTTAGTAGAGTTCATACCTTTCTTACCAAGCAACCAGAAGATAAAGGCAGTAAAGATTGCTGGAAGCAAACGTGGGAAGATTGAGTTCAAGATGTCTTGGAAGTCAATCATCTTCTCACCGATTGGCAATTTGTAAGAAATTTCAAAGTTGATCATTGTTGCTACAAGAGCACCCATCATGAAGACACCAAGTACAGATGCAGCGTCAATCAAAGCTGTCAAAGTACTTTGCATGTTGTTGATAAGGTTAACCCCTTCTTTGTAGGCAAATTCCAACTGTTTCCAACGGAAGATGTCATACGCTACTGCAACTGCAATCCAAAGGAAGATACCCCATGGTTGGCCAGCGATAGCCATAGTTGCTGCGATAGATCCCATGATAGCAGGTACAAGTGAACCAAAGATAGTATCTCCAAGAGGAGCGAATGGTCCCATCAAACCTGTCTTGATACCGTTAACGGCATCTTTTGAACCCACACCATCTTTTTCTTCCATGGCAAGGTCAAAACCAGCGATAATAGTATGGAAGAATGGTGAAGTATTGAAGAATTGAGTATGAACTTTCATCATTTCTTTCAATTCAGGAGTTCCATCCCCATACATTTTACGCAATTGAGGCAAGATCATGTAAAGGTAACCTGAAGCTTGCATACGTTCGTAGTTCCAACCTAATTGGAAAGTAAACAAGCTACGTTTGTTGATTTGATTAAAATCTTCTTTTGTAAGTTTGTAATTAGAATTCGTCATCTTCGATTTCCCCACTTTCTGATGGTGTAGAAGGTGCTGCTACAGCTACTTTTTGGCTATTTTTGAAGTGAAGCACTGCAAGGAAGATACCTACGATAGAGATACCGATCATAGACAAACCTTTGAAGTTGTTAACAAAGCCAATCTTTTCAGCAACATCAGCAGGAAGAGTACCAAGGATACCCGCAACAGCGCCACCAAGACCTGTTACATATGAGTAAAGAACAGTCAACATAGCTGTCAAACCGAATCCCATAGCAAGGTAGTGAAGGTTACGTTTAACTGGAAGGTAACGAAGCAAGATTGCAAATCCAAGACCTGGAAGCATACGTCCTGCAAGTGTCAAACCATCTGCAACCCATTGGTATTCTTTAACGAAGTCTACGACTGATTGTACAAAGGCACCACCAAAGGCAAGGGCAAAGAAGACTGGAAGGGCACGAGATAGAGCCCAAGGAATCGCACCAAGTAGGTAGTTGCGTTCAATACCTTTGTAGTCAAAGCGTTCGATTGCAGCATCCACACGGTGAGCAAAGAAAGTAGTTGTCATACGTCCAAGAACGTCGAAGTAAGTCAAGAGAGCTGCTACTGGCACAGCGATTGTTGTAATCGCAAGTGCTGTATCAATTCCTTGTGAAACAGAGAAGGCTGTCGCAAGAACCGCACCAGAAGTTGCGTCGATACGAGAAGCACCACCGAAGGTACCTACCCCAAGTACGAACAACTGCAAGCTACCACCGATAAACAAACCAGTAGTCAAATCTCCCATGATCAAACCAGTAATGAAACCAGCGAATACAGGGGAACCTGCAGATGAAACGATCGTCAACTCATCACAGATTTGATAAGCTGAGTACAAAGTGAGAAGTAAAATTTGCCACCATTGTATCATAACAATGACCTCCTAAAAATTTTTTCCTATTTTAATAAGCTCAAAAAGTCTGAAACTGGATCATTTGGAACCATTTGAGCAGTAAGTTTAACACCTTTTTCTGCCAATTTGTGGAAGTCTTCCACATCCTTGTCCACTACGTTGATGGAACGTGTGATGGCGCGAGTTTCTGGTGTTTGAGACATATTCCCAACATTGAGAGTTTCAAGTGGTACACCTGCTTCTACCAAACCAAGGAAACGGTCTGGTTTACGAGCAACGATAAAGAGACGTTGGCTATCGTATTTACCAGCAAGAATATTGGCTGCCGCTTTCTCAATTGGCAAAATACTCAATTTCACACCTGGTGGTGTCGCAAGTTTCAAACCACTCTTTTCAACGTCATTGTTGACAACTTCGTCGTCCACAACCATAATACGTGAAACATTTAGTTTTCCAGCCCATAGATTGGCTACTTGTCCGTGGATCAAACGTCCATCGATACGGCATCCTACAATTGTCATAAGTTTTCCCCCTTTATATGTTTTAGTGTAGGTTTACGAGTTAAATAAATCTCTTCTTTATATTCACCTTCTGTTTCAAAGATAATGATACGATTAGCACCTTCCTTGAGATAGCTATGAGGAATATAAAGCGAGAGGGTTGGGCCGACGTTCCAAAAACGTCCTAGATTCTGCCCATTGACAAAGGCAACCCCCTTACCAAACTCAGATAAGTCTAGGTAAGTATCTTTCGGCTCCTCGACTGTAAAGTCATAAGCGTAAAAGGCTGGTTGTCCTTCTGTCCATCCTTTTGAAAAATCAATTTTCTCAGGATTATCCAGTGGGAGTGGATAGTGTTTCCAGTTTAGTAAGAAGTGCAAATCCTTACAAACTCCTGTTCGAATTCCCTTACGTTGCGTATCCGCTAAGAACTTGTGTCCATAGTTAACACGCCCCATATTTTCTATCAATATATCAATTCTAGATAACGCTTTCTTTTCGCCTTGATAGAAAATATCTTCCCCAATCTCTGTCTGATATTGGGTGGAAATCCATTGACCATCTACAAAGAGTTGAGCACGGTCACGTCCATCAATGATACGGAGACGTTCCTCTTCTGCATCCCAACTTGCTTCAGTGCGATAGAGAAGATAGCCATAACTTTGTCCTAGCTCCTCCATCTTTTGAGGATAGAGACTTTCTCTCGGACTAGACAAGCTATCTAAGGTTTCAAACAAGGAAACTTTTTCAGCAAGTGGAATAGCATCCACTTTCATGCTTTCCTTATAGAGTGGTTCCAACTGCGGATACTCTGGGAAATGTGTCGCCATCATCTTCTTGACTGCCAGATATTTGGCAGTTGGATTTCCTTCTTCATCCAGAAGGGCATCGTAATCATAAGATGTAACTTGTGGCAGATCCAAAGTTCCTCGAGCCGAGCAACCATTCATGAAGCCAAAGTTTGTACCGCCATGGAACATGTAGAGATTGATGGAACCTTGCTCCAAAACTTCTCGAACTGCATCTGCCAATTCTTTTGGATCCCGTGTGATAATCGGTTCTTTCCAACGATTGAACCAGCCATCCCAGAACTCCATACACATGAGTGGCCATTTCTTACCATATTCATCAAAGAATTCCTGCATCTGTGAAAAGTTATAAGGGGCCTTAGAACCAAAGTTCCCTGTTACAAAGAGGTCATCTTCGATTAAGGTTCCAGCTTTCAGAGTAGCTCTCCAAGGACCATCTGATGTAAAGAGGGGACAGGTTACGCCACGATCTTCCATCAACTGCCGAATCGCTCTCAGATAAGCCTTATCTTCTCCGTAAGAACCATACTCATTTTCAACCTGCATCATGAGGATATTCCCACCATTGTCCAATAAATGTGGAACCAATCGTGACAAGAGTTGGTCATAATAGCGACCCACAGCTTCAATATAGGCTGGGTCAGATGAGCGGATTCTCATATCTTTGGTTAAGAGCCAAGCCGGTAAACCACCGAATTCCCATTCCGCACAGATAAAGGGAGACGGACGAACGATAGCATAGAGACCCAAATCTTGTGCTATCTGAAGAAATCTCTCCAAATCCTGAGCCCCTTCAAAGTTAAACTCACCTTCACGAGGCTCGTGTAAATTCCAAGCTACATAAGTCTCTACCGTATTAAAGCCAAGGGCTTTCAAGTTGTAGAGTGAATGATACCAATCTTCTGGAGGAATCCTAAAATAATGAATGGCGCCGGACAAAATCTTGAACGGTTCCCCATCTAAATAGAAATCGTCCCTAATCTCAAATCGTGTCATTTTACTACCTTCTGACAATTAAAGTTCACGCTTTCATTTGTTGATATAGTAAATATATCTCAATATTTTGCATTTGTCAATAGGTTTTCACAATTTTTTTCATTTTTAACTAACTTTTACACAAAAAACTTATAAAAGTCTCTAATTTATAACAATAGTATCCTTTAAAAACCATGTATAAAAATGTATGTTTTTCTATTAATTCCGATGTAAATTAACCTTATACCCTATTATTCTAATTTTTTTATTCAAAACTCTACTATTCTTTTTAATTTTATGGTAAAATTTTTAGTGGAAAAGGAAAATCGAGGTGAAAACATGGCAATTCCAAAGTATCAATATATTAAAGATGAGTTAAAGAACAAAATCATTTCTGGTCAATTTGAAAGTGGTGATAAATTTTACACAGAAGCAGAATTGATCGCAATGTACGATGTAAGTTCTATAACCGTTGTCCGCGCCTTAAACGACCTTGCTAAAGATGGTTACATCGTTCGTCAACAAGGAAAGGGTACATTCGTTTCACGCGCACGCAAACATAAACTCGTAGAGTTTTCAGATGTAGAAGTTTTTGAAACTAAAGATGATAAAGTTACCGTCCTTTCTATTGAACGTGGCAACAAATTAAACTACTTAGAAAAACTTGGACTACGTGGTGACCAGTTCTACTACAAGATTGAACGCGTACGCGAAACAAATGGTGTCGTATACATCTACCACACATCTTACATTCCAGAACAATACATCAACGCAAATTATCCAAATCTTGAATATTATAGTTCTATCTATAACCGTTTCAAATCAGATTACCACATTCACATGAATGATGAACATTTTGAAGAAATCAATGAAATCACATTTCCAACTCCAGAACATGCGGCTTCGGCCCTCGGAGTCGATGAGCAATTCCCAACAGTTTTACAAACCAAGACTACTAGGCTAGAATCTACTGGCCAAGTTCTCGCATACAGCGAAACTTATAAACGAGCGGATTATTATAAAATCAAATTCATTTCATGTGACCGTGATCATTAAGATGAAAGCCTGAGCCTTGCTTGGGCTTTTTCTATGTATTATAGCACGAAAAAACGACTATAAAAACGCTGTTAAATATATTTATTTGTAGCATTTTTACTAAAAATAAGTTAAAAATTACTGATTTTTCCTTGATTTTACCTTCTTATATAAATTGCTATTTCCAAAATCTTATGACTTCCTCTGCTTATTATATTTATTATATAAATTTGCTTGACTTTTTACTATATAGATAATAAAATTAAATTAGTTTTATGTAAACGTTATCAAATCAGTTGTATCAAGGAGGTTTTATCATGAAACTAGAAAAGAAACAGCGTTTCTCAATCCGCAAGTATGCAGTAGGAGTAGCTTCTGTACTGATAGGTTTTACCTTCAGTGCTCAAGTCGTATCTGCAGATGGACTAACATCAGCACCAAAAGCTCCTGAAACTTTACAAGCTGTGCCGGATAGCCCACAAGCATCAGAAGCACCAAGCCAAGATAAAGCAGAAAAACTTGTAGAACAAGCTGATAAAACTGTAAAAGAGGAAGTCAAGACTGAAAAGGATGCTGTTAACACAGTTGTTCCAAAAACAGAAAATGCAGTAGCAGCAGTAGTAACAGAACATACCAGTTCAGCCCCTACTACGGAAGTAGGGAGCACAACTCAAGTAGAAAAAAGCGTAGAGAGTGCTAATACTGAAAAGAAAAACGAGCCTGCTACTCCTGCTCTACTCGCTCCTACTACTGAACGTGTCACTCAAGTAAATGAAAAACTAGCGAAAAAGAAAATTGTTTCTATTGATGCTGGACGTAAATATTTCTCACCAGAACAACTAAAGGAGATTATCGATAAAGCGAAACATTATGGCTACACTGATTTACATCTATTAGTCGGAAATGATGGACTCCGCTTCATGTTGGACGATATGAGCATCACAGCTAATGGCAAGACCTATGCGAGTGACGATGTCAAACGTGCCATTGAAAAAGGTACAAATGATTATTACAACGATCCAAACGGCAATCACTTAACAGAAAGTCAAATGACAGATCTGATCAACTATGCCAAAGATAAAGGCATCGGTCTCATCCCAACAGTAAACAGTCCTGGTCACATGGATGCTATTCTCAATGCCATGAAAGAATTGGGAATCAAAAACCCTAACTTTAACTATTTTGGGAAGGAATCAGCCCGTACTGTAGACCTTGACAACGAACAAGCGGTCGCTTTTACAAAAGCCCTTATCGACAAGTATGCTGCTTATTTCGTGAAAAAAACTGAAATCTTCAACATCGGACTTGATGAATATGCCAATGACGCAACAAACGCTAAAGGTTGGACTGTCCTTCAAACAAAAGGAAAATATAGTAAATTCATCACTTACGCTAATGATCTTGCTCACATCGTCAAGTCGCACGGCCTCAAACCAATGGCCTTCAATGATGGTATCTACTATAATAGTGATACTAGCTTCGGAACTTTTGACAAAGATATCATCGTTTCAATGTGGACTGGTGGTTGGGGAGGTTACGACGTCGCTTCTTCTAAACTTCTAGTAGAAAAAGGTCACCAAATCCTAAACACTAACGATGCTTGGTACTATGTTCTTGGGCGAAATGCAGATGGCCAAGGTTGGTACAACCTTGATCAAGGCTTAAACGGTATCAAGAACACTCCAATCACTTCGGTACCAAAATCCGACGGTGCAACTATTCCATTCATCGGTGGTATGGTAGCTGCTTGGGCTGACACTCCATCTGCACGTTATTCACCGTCACGCCTCTTCAAACTCATGCGTCAATTCGCAAATTCTAATGCTGAATACTTCGCAGCTGATTATGAGTCTGCAGAACAAGCACTTAACGAGGTACCAAAAGACCTTAACCGTTATACTGCAGAAAGCGTCGCAGCAGTTAACGAAGCGGCAAAAGTCATCCGTTCACTTGATAGCAACCTCAGCCGTGCCCAACAAGACACGATTGACCAAGCAATTGCAAAACTTCAAGAAGCAGTCAGCAATTTGACCTTTACACCAGAAGCTCAAAAAGAAGAAGATGCTAAACGTGAGGTTGAAAAACTTGCCAAAAACAAGGTGATTTCAATCGATGCTGGACGCAAATACTTTACTCTTGACCAACTCAAACGCATCGTAGATAAGGCCAGTGAACTCGGATATTCTGATGTCCATCTTCTTCTAGGAAATGACGGACTTCGCTTCCTACTCGATGATATGACCATCACTGCCAACGGAAAAAGCTATGCAAGTGATGATGTCAAAAATGCCATCATCCAAGGAACAAAAGCTTACTACGATGATCCAAACGGGACTGCACTTACACAGGCAGAAGTGACAGAACTAATTGAATACGCTAAATCCAAGGGCATCGGTCTCATCCCAGCTATTAACAGTCCAGGTCACATGGATGCTATGCTGATTGCCATGGAAAAATTAGGTATTAAAAATCCTCAAGCCCACTTTGACAAGGTCTCCAAAACAACTATGGACTTGAGAAACGAAGAAGCGATGAACTTTGTAAAAGCCCTCATCGGTAAATACATGGACTTCTTTGCAGGTAAAACAAAAATTTTCAACTTTGGTACTGACGAATACGCTAACGACGCGACTAGTGCCCAAGGCTGGTACTACCTCAAATGGTATCAACTCTATGGCAAATTTGCCGAATATGCCAACACCCTCGCTGCTATGGCCAAAGAGAGAGGTCTTCAGCCAATGGCCTTCAACGACGGCTTCTACTATGAAGACAAGGATGATGTTGAGTTTGATAAGGATGTCATCATCTCTTACTGGTCTAAAGGATGGTGGGGTTACAATCTTGCAACTCCTCAGTACCTAGCAAGCAAAGGCTACAAACTCCTCAACACCAACGGAGACTGGTACTATGTTTTAGGCAATCACAAACCAGACGAAGCTTATCCACTTTCAAAAGCAGTTGAAAATTCTGGTAAAGTTCCATTCAATCAACTTGCTTCTACCAAGTATCCTGAAGTAGATCTTCCAACAGTCGGAAGTATGCTTGCTATCTGGGCAGACAAACCAAGTGCTGAGTATAAGGAGGAAGAAATCTTTGAACTCATGACTGCCTTTGCAGACCACAACAAAGACTACTTCCGTGCTAATTATAATGCTCTCCGTGAGGAATTGGCTAAAATTCCTACAAACTTAGACGGATACAGCAAGGAAAGCTTGGATGCCCTAAGTGCAGCTAAAACAGCTCTAAATTACAACCTCAACCGTAATAAACAAGCTGAGCTTGACACACTTGTAGCCAAACTAAAAGCCGCTCGCTTAGATCTCAAACCAGCTGCAACTCACTCAGGAAGCCTGGATGAAAATGAAGTGGCTGCCAATGTTGAAACCAGACCAGAACTCATCACAAGAACTGAAGAAATCCTATTTGAAGTTATCAAGAAAGAAAATCCTAACCTTCCAGCTGGTCAGCAAAATATTATCACAGTAGGAGTCAAAGGTGAACGAACTCATTACATCTCTGTACTCACTGAAAATGGAAAAACAACAGAAACAGTCCTTGATAGCCAGGTAACCAAAGAAGCGGTTAACCAAGTTGTCGAAGTTGGTGCTCCTGTAACTCACAAGGGGGATGAAAATGGTCTTGCACCAACTACTGAAGTAAAACCTAAACTGGATATCCAAGAAGAAGAAATTCCATTTACCACTGTTACTCGTGAAAATCCACTCTTACTCAAAGGAAAAACACAAGTCATTACTAAAGGTATCAACGGTCGCCGTACAAACTTCTACTCTGTAAGCACTGTTGATGACAAGGAAGTGAAAACACTTGTAGATAGTCTTGTAACCAAAGAAGCAGTTACGCAAATTGTTGAAGTCGGAACCCTGGTAACACATGTAGGCGATGAAAACGGACAAGCCGCTATTGCTGAAGAAAAACCAAAACTAGAAATCCCAAGCCAATCAGCTCCATCAACTGCTCCTGCTGAGGAAAGCAAAGCTCTTCCTCAAGGTCCAGCTCCTGTGGCAACAGAGAAAAAACTTCCTGAAACAGGAAGTCACAATTCTGCAGGACTAGTAGTCGCAGGACTCATGGCCACACTAGCAGCCTATGGACTCACTAAAAGAAAAGAAGACTAAATCTTTTCGATAAACAACAAACAGCGAGATTGAAGCTCGCTGTTTATTGTTTAATTAATCACCAAGTCCTAGACGTTCAAAGATATCACCCACTCGTTTGGTGTAGTAAAGAGGGTTGAAGATTTCATCGATTTCCTCTTGTGTCAAACGTGATGTCACTTCTGGATCTGCTTCCAGAAGCGGTTTAAAGTCTACTTGGTTATCCCAAGAGTAGGCTGTTTTTGGTTGCACCAAGTCATAGGCTTGCTCGCGGGTCATCCCTTTTTCAATCAAGGTCAACATAGCACGTTGGCTAAAAATCAGACCAAAAGTAGAGTTCATGTTGCGGATCATGTTTTCTGGGAAGACTGTCAAGTTCTTGACGATATTTCCAAAACGGTTAAGCATGTAATCAATCAAAATGGTTGTATCTGGTGTGATGATACGCTCAGCTGATGAGTGTGAAATGTCACGTTCGTGCCAGAGGGCTACGTTTTCATAAGCCGTAATCATATGACCACGGATAACACGCGCCAGACCAGTCATATTTTCAGAACCGATTGGGTTGCGTTTGTGAGGCATAGCAGATGAACCTTTTTGTCCTTTGGCAAAGAACTCTTCCACTTCGCGCTGTTCAGACTTTTGCAGGCCACGAATCTCAGTCGCCATACGCTCGATTGAAGTCGCAATGCTAGCAAAAACTGCAAAGTACTCAGCGTGAAGGTCACGAGGAAGCACCTGTGTAGAGATTTCTTGAGCACGGATACCCAGTTTGTCACAGACGTATTGCTCTACGAATGGTGGGATGTTAGCAAAGTTCCCAACCGCACCAGAAATCTTACCAGCTTCCACTCCAGCAGCCGCATGCTCGAAACGCTCGATGTTGCGCTTCATTTCGCTATACCAAGTCGCCAATTTCAAACCAAAGGTTGTAGGCTCAGCGTGCACACCGTGGGTACGACCCATCATGATGGTAAACTTGTGCTCCTTAGCCTTATCAGCGATGATGTTGGTGAAGTTTTCAAGGTCACGACGGATGATGTCGTTGGCCTGCTTGTAAAGGTAACCGTAGGCCGTATCCACCACGTCGGTAGAAGTCAAGCCATAGTGAACCCACTTACGCTCTTCACCCAGAGTCTCAGAAACCGCACGCGTGAAAGCCACCACATCGTGGCGAGTCTCCTGCTCAATCTCCAAAATACGGTCGATGTCAAAGTCCGCTTTCTCGCGAATCAAAGCCACATCTTCCTTAGGGATTTCCCCCAACTCAGCCCATGCCTCGTCAGCCAAGATTTCCACCTCAAGCCAAGCACGGTATTTATTTTCTTCACTCCAAATGTTCGCCATCTCAGGGCGAGAGTAACGGTCGATCATGTTGTTTCTCCTATATTATATAATATTGCAAAGTTACAGAGCTAAGCCTTTGTTAATTATTCTTTTCTGTACTTCTGTTAGCAAGGAATTGTTTAAATTTATCCCTGATTCTCTATAAAATTCACTAGCTTTTTTTCTGATTTCGGACTTTTTTGTAATTTCAATATTTTGAAAAGATGACTTAACAAATTTACCATCTTCAAATTTTGCTTCAAAAAATCTTGTAGATATGTTTCCTTTACTTAGTAAGGTATCAAATAGAATATAGCCATCTCCAATACCTAACTCCCTTATCTGTTTCTCAATATCAAGGAGGTAAGAAAGCGGAGAATCATAAGAACATGAATAAACAATTGTCATATACTTATCCAATTCAAGTTCTACTATGCGAAACATTTTCTACCTCCTTTAAATTTTTAATACTGATAGAATAGTTTATAATATTCTTCGATTTTAGTCAAACATTTTACAATGATATCTCGCGCAGTTGCCTCATCTTCAATCAACGCAGTCTCATCTAAAGAAAGTCCAGGTTCAAACTTTTTCCAATGGAAATAACTATTTCTCTCGTCACTCAATATTTGATACAATTCGCCTATATATGTTAGAAACTTTTCTTTTTTAGTTGGGTATTTATTTTCAACATCCACATGGTAGCAAGATTGTAAAACATAGCTGTGTTCGCCCTCACTTGATACCTTATCAAACATATAAAATGATGTTGTCATTGGTTGCTCTTTAGAATTTAACTTAGTTAGCCAATCAATACCAAGCTCACTTAAAACCCATCTTAAATGGCCCTCTAAAGCACGATAAGCTGGAAAAGTGTACACTGTATAATCTTCAAAATTAGATTTGAAATTTTTAAAGATTAGCGCCTGTTTTACAGTTTTCTTCAACTGATCACTAGGTAATTTATCAAAAGCATTTGACATTAGATCAGAAATATCATCTTGAATAATTGAATCATCAATATGACTTTCGAAAAATTCACTCTCATTTAACTTATTACTAATCTCATCTGTCTCAAATAATTGAGTTATTATTTCAATAGATTCTAAAAATAATAATTTTGGTTTACCCTGCAATAATAATTTTCCAATACCTCCCGATAGTTTATTAAAATAGGTAATTGTCAAAGTTTCTTTCTGAACTCCTTTAAATTTCCAGGTTGGAAAACCATTCCCCTCAGAATGAGGTAACTCACTTTCATAAAAAGAAGACTCCTTAATTAAAGATATTACACTTTCAATATCCTCATAACTAATCCTACTTGCAATAAACCACGGGTTCTTCTTATCTTTTTGAGTGACTCCTTTTTTACAATTTTTAGCTATATATCGGCATAATTCAATCTTCAATTCTGAAAACTGGACATTCCCATTATTACTTTGTAATGTCGTTTTACCATCGGTACGATAAAACATATCTAAGAAAAATGTACCACTATTTGTTGAAATATTACATCGATACAGTCCTTGGGTTGCATTTTTTAATTCTAATTCATCAGCAACTTGAGCATCTAAATGCGGCTTAGTTGCCAAAAATTCTTTAATAGTCTCGAAGAGCTGTTCTCTATTTAAATCAAGATTTTTAAAAATATCATTCATTACATTTCTCCTAAAATTTTATTTCGTAATTTTTAGATTCCTTAGCCTCGATTTTTGCACTCAATATATTACTATTGAAATTCAATTTATATGAGATGTTTTTGATCTCTCCAACCTTTTTTCCTTCTTGTTTCCAGATATTCTTAATAAATTTAAGAATCTTTTTATCACTAATCATAAACTCGTTATAATAAATGATATTATCTTTTTTATCGTTCTCATCACTTGAAATTAAATAGTTATAAAATTCTATGCCTAATTGATTATCAGATAAGTTATCATTAGTATTAGAATCACCTTCTTTTATTGCTCTTTTCGCTAATTGATCTGCTAATTCGTTAAACTTTACACCACTATGCGCTTTAACCTTGTTAAAATAAACTTTTACTTGTGATGATAAACTATCATATTTAACTTTATAATCTCTTGAAACCGACTTATTTGTCTTCCATTCTCCTAAAGCCCATGATCTTATTCCCTCATAGTCGTAATAGATGGCAATTGAAGAAATATTATGGTTAACAGCCCATTCCATTGCCCGAAGGGCTGCTTTTACCTCTCCTGCAATCTGATAACTCTCAATATATTTTTCATCAGAACCCGAAAATGAAATTTTTTCTATCACTTCATTATTCTTAATTATAACTACACCTGAACCATATATATTTTTATTTTTATCAAAAGAACCATCTACATAAGCTTCATACTCAACTAGACTACTAGATTGACTCTGATTAGAATCTTCAAGATAAGATTTAGCCTCCTCAAACGAAGAGAAAGATTTAAACTTTGCATTAGGAAATCCTTTAACTTGTGCTTCCGCTTCTCCCCATGTCTCAAAAATTCCAGTTTGTCTGCCTAACTTTACAGCATAATATTTCATATTTTCTTTCACCTATCTTTCATTTTTTAAGAACTCAAGTTAGAGGACTACTCAAACTCCTCTTTCCCAATAAACACAGATGGGTAATGAGAAAGTGTATTCAAATCAATATCTAATGGCAAATCATAAATTGCTAAATAGTTTTCAGGGTATCGTGTAGCTAGTTCTTCATATTTAGCTTGCACATTATCTTGGTCAGCACTAGCAAACAAGACTTCAACAACTGCTCCAGTCTTATCTTTTTCTACAAAAGCATTAACAATGATTTGAATCATAGATTTCTCCTAAAAATCAATCCCTTCCCCAAACTCTTCCACACTATCCGGCACATCACTAAACAAAGTCACATGTCCCATCTTGCGGTTGTGCTTCGCTTCTATTTTACCATACATGTGGAGGTGGGCGCTTGGATTTTCTGTGACATATTTTTCAGCAGCCTCGACATGCTGGCCGAGGACATTGAGCATGACAGCCGGAGCATGCAGCTTGATAGTTGGTAATGGTGCTCCCAGAACGCCCAAGATATGGGTATCAAACTGGGAGAAGTCGCAGGCTTCGATAGAATAGTGCCCAGAGTTGTGTGGACGTGGAGCAATCTCATTGACGATGATGTCGTCAGCGGTCGCAAACATTTCCACGCAGAGCGTTCCAGAAAGATTGAGTTGATCAGCAATTTGCACTGCCATAGCTTTAGCTTTTTCAGCTAGACTTTCTGAAATGCGGGCTGGCACAATGGTTTTAGACAGGATATTGTTGCGGTGGATATTTTCCTGAACTGGGAAAACTGTCACTTCCTTGCCGTTGCCTGACACGATGACAGAAATTTCAAGGTCAAAATTGACAAATTCTTCCAAGACGCAGTCTGCTGAGTCTGCTAGCGCATAGGCTTCTTTCAAGTCTGCTTCTGAACGAATAACCTTTTGACCATGGCCATCGTAACCACCGGTCGCTGTCTTGAGAACATAGTTTTTAGACAGGTCAATGTCTGCCAAGTCTTGGCTTGAGGTCACAACCTTATAAGGTACTACGGTAACTTGTGCCTTGTTTGAGAGAAAGTCCTTTTCAAAGATACGATTTTGAGAAATACGGAGTAGATCTGTCCCTTGAGGGAGTTGTCCATCCTTGATGACAGCATCCAAACCGTCAGCATCGACATTTTCAAATTCATAGGTGAGGACATCGCAACGCTCCGCCAACTGACGAAGGGCATCCACATCATTATAAGGCGCCACTATGATTTCCGCTACGCGAGAGGCGGGGCAATCCGCCACAGGATCCAGCGCGATGACCTTGTGCCCCATGTAGATAGCAGAAATGGCCATCATCTGCCCCAGCTGACCGCCACCGATAATTCCGATTGTTTTAGATGAGCTCATTGGTAGACTCCTCTGCGATTTTTCCTTGTTCTTCTGCAAAATCTGCCAAAGCTGTCGCAATAGCCTGATCCTCTACTGACAGGAGACGGAGGGCAAAGAGGGCCGCATTGGTCGCGCCTGCTTCACCGATAGCCATTGTCGCCACAGGTACGCCACCTGGCATCTGTACGATAGAGTAGAGCGAGTCCACGCCACTAAGAGCACGTGATTTGACTGGTACACCAATGACAGGCAGAGTGGTTTTTGCTGCGACCATACCTGGTAAATGGGCTGCGCCACCTGCACCTGCAATAATGACCTTGATACCGTGACTCCGTGCTTCCTCGGCATGTCTAAACATGAGGTCTGGTGTACGGTGGGCAGAGACAACTTTCTTTTCGTAGGCTACACCGAAGCGATCGAGAACTTCGGCGGTTTTTTGCATGGTTGCCCAGTCGGATTTGGAGCCCATGATAATGGAAATTACTGGTTTCATTTCTTCTCCTTTTTCTTCCTTTCAACAATCACCTTAGGTTGTGAGGGACGGTAGCAGCCACCAAAGGCATCTCATGCCTAAATCGGAAGCCCAAGGTCTTCCGATTTCCCTGAACGATTGGCTTATATTCCAATCGTTCTTTGACAACGGCGGTGATTGTTCTATATTAGCTCGCTAACGCTCGCAAATTATGCGACCATTATCGTACTTGGCGACTTCGTCACTTTTTCTTATATCTTTATTTTATTGCCTTGCTTCCGATATCGGTTCGGTAGAAGAGGCCTTCTGTTTTTTGTTGGGCGAGTTCTTGGTAGATGGTATCTTGGGAGTCTTTGACGGTGTCTGCTGTGGTGACGAGCATATAAACTCGTCCGCCGTTTGAGAGCAGTGCTCTGCTATTTTCCGCAAACTTAGCCCCTGCATAGTAGGTGATGATGTCGCCTTCGGTCTTAGTTGGCAACTTGGCACCCTTTTCGTAGTCTAGCGGGTAGCCGTTTGACGCGACAACCACGCCCAGAGTCACACCCTTATCCGTCCAAGTGATGTTTGGCTCCTTGCTATCGAGGATATCCGTGATATTTTGTGCAAAATCGGAGGTCAGACGAGGCAAGATAATTTGCGTTTCTGGATCTCCAAAACGAGCGTTGAACTCGATGACCTTAGGGCCATCAGCTGTCAAGATAAGCCCCGCATAAAGAACACCAAGATACGGGCGGTCTTCTTTGATCATCCCTTCAAGGACTGGCTTGACAATGGTGTCAACCGCCGTATCAACTACGCTCTGTGGCAAGTGAGGAACTGGCGCATAGGCACCCATACCACCTGTGTTAGGCCCTTTGTCGCCATTATAGGCACGTTTGTGGTCTTGCGCTGTCGGCATGATATAGAACTTGTCGCCATTGACAAAGACAAAGAGTGAAAATTCCTCTCCTTCAAGGAATTCCTCAATAACCACACGCGCACCTGAGTCACCAAATTTATTGTCCAAAAGCATCTCGTGAGCTGCTTCGACTGCTTGCTCGACTGTCTCAGCAACAACGACACCTTTCCCAAGCGCCAAGCCATCCGCCTTGACTACGATAGGCGCACCCTGCTTTTCGATATAGGCCTTGGCTTCCTCAAAGTCTGAGAATGTGCCATAGGTTGCCGTCGGAACGCCGTATTTGACCATGATTTCCTTGGCAAAATCCTTGGACCACTCCAGCTCCGCTGCCAATCTTGTCGGACCAAAGGCTTTGAGACCCGCTGCATGGAAATCATCCACGATACCAGCCGCAAGGGCGTCATCTGGCCCTATAAAGGTCCAAGCAACATCGTTGGCTTTTACAAACTCAATCAATTCAGAATGTTCGGAAATAGAGATATTTACCAATTCCAAACTATCAAGAGTCATCCCATCATTCCCAGGAGCTACAAATACTTTTTCAACGTATTTTGACTCAAGTAACTTCTTAGCAATCGCATGTTCACGACCACCCGAACCGACAACTAACAGTTTCATCTCACAACCTCTTTTGCGAATTATTTAATAATATTATATCACAAACGTTCGTATTATTCTTCTTTCACTTAGCATTTTAAGACAAAAAAGGAAAGAAACTATTTTCTTCCCTTTCATCTTCTTAATGTCTAAAATGTCTCACGCCTGTGAAGACCATAGTCAAGCCGTATTTATCCGCAGCTTCGATAGACTCTTGGTCACGGACTGAGCCTCCAGGCTGGATGATGGCCTTGATTCCTGCTTTGGCAATTTCTTCCACGTTATCCGCAAATGGGAAGAAGGCATCGGAAGCAAGCACAGCGCCATCAAGGCGGTTTTTAGCTTGGTCAATCGCAATACGAACAGAAGCCACACGGTTGGTTTGACCAGGGCCAACACCAAGTGTCATGTGGTCGTTGGTCACGATGATGCCGTTTGATTTGACGTATTTAATAGCCTTCCAAGCAAACTCCAGAGCTGTCGCTTCTGTCTCAGTTGGTTGGCGTTTGGTCACCACTTGCCAGTCAGCTGGACTTTCTTTGACCACATCTTGGTTTTGTACGAGGAGTCCACCAACCACGCCTGTGTATTCTGCTTCCACTTCGCTAGCCTCTTGAGCATCAAATGGCAAGGCAAGGATACGCAAGTTTTTCTTTTTGTTGGTCAAAGTGGCTAGCGCTTCATCCGTATAGCTTGGTGCGATGATGATTTCAAGGAAAACGCCGTGCATCTTCTCAGCAGTCGCAGCATCCACCTCACGGTTAAGAACAACGATACCACCAAATATAGACACTGGGTCAGACTCATAAGCGTAGTCCCAAGCAGTCTCGATGTCATCAGCCTGACCGATTCCACATGGATTCATGTGTTTGAGAGCCACAACGGTTGGACAGTCTTTGAAATCACGAATTATACGGATAGCCGCATCCGCATCGCGGATATTGTTGAATGACAATTCTTTCCCGTTAAGCTGTTTTGCTGAAGCAATTGAGTAGTCTGTCGGCAAAGCTTTTTGGTAGAAGTCTGCATTCTGCTGAGGATTTTCCCCATAACGCATTGGTTGCTTGAGGTCATAAGTCAAGGTCAGTTTTTCTGGTTTTGCTTCACCCACTTGAGCTGTGAAGTATTCTGCAATCAAGGCATCATAAGCCGCTGTGTGACGAAATACTTTGGCTGCCAAACGTTGGCGAGTTTCATAAGAGGTTTCGCCGTTTGCTGCCAATTCGTCCAAAACCACTGCATAGTCAGCTGGATCTACCACAACTGTTACGCTAGCATGATTTTTCGCAGCTGAGCGAAGCATAGATGGCCCACCGATATCGATGTTCTCCACCGCATCCGCATAAGTCACGTCTGGTTTGAGAATGGTTTCCTTGAATGGATAGAGATTGACCACTACAAGGTCAATCAATTCGATATTATTATCCTTAGCTGCTTCCAAGTGGCTATCCAAATCACGACGAGCGAGGAGCCCACCGTGGATATTTGGATGAAGAGTTTTGACACGACCATCCATCATCTCTGGAAAACCAGTCACATCATCGATTGCAATGGTCTCCACCCCAGCTGTATCAAGGGCAACCTTGGTCCCACCTGTCGAGATAATCTCCCAACCAAGTTTTTTAAGTTCTTGGGCAAATTCGACAATGCCCGATTTGTCTGAGACACTGATTAAGGCTTTTTTCGTCATTCTATTCCTCTTTCTTTAAATCCAAGCGCATAGCGACTTCGTTATTTTCTTCTATAAATCCTGTTTCCTGAAAACCCAAACTAGTCGGCAGGTGCTTCATTTTTTCATTTCCAACCACATAATCTGCGATAATATGATTGCAAGCGCTATCCATCTGAACCTTTTTGATCAGAATTTCCACAGCTTTTCGCCCATAACCTCTTCCTTGATACTGCTGGTCAATCATTATCCGCCAGATAAAGTATTTCGCTTCATCCTTATCTATTTCCAACAGGAGAAAACCAACTACAAACTCATTCCAATAAATTGCCATTGGAAACACATCCCCATTCTCTCGGTAGAGCCATGCATCAGCTAAAGAGCGTACATTTGGAGACACGAAACGTGCTCGTTCATCAGCTTCAGATATTTTCAAATCCAGCACTGCCTGAAAACTATTCTCATCTACTAATTTCAAATTAATCATTTTTTCTCCAGCAAGGTTGCAAAATCAAAACTTGATTTACTTCTTATCTACTCCCCACTCCCAAACTATCCAACACTTGAGGATACAACTTGTACTCTGCCTCATGAATCCTAGTTTCAAAACTTTCAATCGTATCATCGGCTAAGCGTGGCACACGGACTTGTTTAATGACCTTGCCTGTATCCACTCCGGAATCCACCCAGTGAATGGTCACACCGCTCTCTGCAACACCAGCATTCCAAGCATCCTCAATCCCATGAGCTCCTGGAAACTCTGGCAGGTAGGCTGGATGAATGTTGACAATCCGACCTTCATAAGCCGCCAATAAGGTGGACCCAACGATTTTCATGTAGCCTGCTAGACAAACCAAGTCAATCTGGTGTTCTTCCAAGAGTTCGACAAGGGCCGCTTCGTAATCTGCCTTGCTCTCAAACTCCTTGAGTTCAAAAGCATAGGACAGGACACCGAGCTTGTCTGCCCGTTCGAGCACATAGGCATCACGATAGTCTGAAAAGACAAACTCTACCGGAAATTCTTCGGCAATCACCTGAAAATTTGAGCCATTACCTGAGGCAAAAACCGCTATTTTTTTCATTTGATAATGACACTTTCGTTTTCTTTCTTGACGATGCGACCAATTTCATAGACTGGTTCATCCAGCAATTCTTTTACACGATCTACATTTTCAGGGCTAACTGCCAGCATAAGTCCCACACCCATGTTGAAGATTTCAAACATTTCTTCATGTTTGATTTGACCGTATTTTTCAAGAGCTTTAAAAATTGGCAAAACTGGTACTTTGTCTTCTTCAATCTCAGCAGCCAAGTCAGCTGCAAACATACGAGGGACATTCTCAATAAAGCCACCACCTGTAATGTGGGCAATACCATTGACCAACTCTTCTTTGATAAGTGGTAAGACAGCCTTGACATAGATACGGGTCGGCTCAAGAAGGACTTCTTTGAGTTTCTTGCCTTCCAATTCTGGTAAGACTTCCTCACCCGTGTAGTCCGCAAAGACACGACGCACGAGTGAGTAACCATTTGAGTGGATTCCACTTGAAGCAAGTCCGAGAAGGACATCACCTTCAGACACCTTTGAACCGTCTATGATTTGAGATTTTTCAGCCACACCGACTGCAAAACCAGCCAGATCGTAGTCATCTGCGCCATACATACCAGGCATTTCAGCCGTTTCCCCACCAATGAGAGCAGCGCCTGCCTGCACACACCCTTCTGCTACACCAGCAACCACTTGTTCTAGCTTGGCTGGTTCATTCTTCCCTGTCGCTACGTAGTCAAGGAAATAGAGGGGCTCCGCACCTGCAGCAATGATGTCGTTGACACACATGGCCACACAGTCCTGACCGATAGTATCGTGCTTGTCGTACTTGATAGCCAGCATGAGCTTGGTTCCGACACCGTCAGTCCCTGAGATCAAGACAGGCTCTTTGACACCTGTTTTTGAAAGGTCAAACATGCCACCAAAGCCACCCAGAGCTCCCATAACACCTGCACGCTCCGTACGAGCCACGTGCTTTTTAATCCGTTCAACAACTTCATAACCCGCTTCAACATCCACACCAGATTGAGCGTACGCATTTTTTGTCATTTTTTAATCCTTTTCTTTTTTTGAGAAAGACTGCGACGTATTTTTAGATAAACAATTATTTTATCTAAAAATACTAGTCAGGGCTCTAGCTTTGATCCTATAGGACAAAGCGTCTACTGACAAATGCTTAAGCCTTTAATCAGTAGTGAGACGTGAGGCATAAGCATTTTTTGTCATTTATTTATTCCTTTTCTTTAATTAAGAATCGTCATCCGCCTACTTGTAAAAACTGGTCTTTTCTTCCAAACTTCGACGATAATCTTCTTCGTAGTCGTAGAGAGGTGTCGGGTAGTCACCGTCAAAGTAAGCGACACAGAGACCACCATTTGGCGCATCCGTTTCAATACCAATTGAATCAATCAAACCTTCAACAGAAAGGTAGGTCAGACTGTCCGCACCAATGATTTGGCGAGTTTCTTCGACCGTATGATTGGCCGCAATCAGCTCCTGACGGGTCTGGATATCAATCCCATAGAAGCATGGATAAGCTAGCGCTGGACTACCAATGGCAACGTGAACTTCAGTCGCACCCGCTTCTTTCAAGAGCTGAACGATACGACGAGAGGTTGTTCCACGTACAATAGAGTCATCAATCATAACAACACGCTTGCCTTTGACGACACCCGAAACAGCAGATAGTTTCATCCGTACCCCTTGCTCCCGCAATTCTTGAGTCGGTTGAATAAAGGTACGTTGGGTGTATTGGTTCTTGATGAGACCCATTTCATTTGGCAAACCAGATTCTTCTGCAAAACCCATGGCTGCGCTGAGGGAAGAATTGGGCACACCGACCACAATATCCGCTTCATGCTTGAATTCACGCGCTAATTGCGCACCCATACGTTTACGTGCCGTATGGACATTGACACCATGAATGTTAGAATCAGGGCGAGCAAAGTAGATATACTCCATAGAACAAATCGCCAACTGGGTGTCATCTGTATAACTATCATACTGAATGCCCTTATCATCAATGATCACAATCTCACCTGGCTTCAAATCACGAATCCACTCAGCACCAATGACTTCAAAAGCGCAGGTTTCGGAGGAAACAACCACCGCTCCATTAGCCATTTTCCCGATTGAAAGCGGACGGAAGCCATTTGGGTCAAGAGCCGCAATTAACTTGTCTTCAAATAGCAAGATATAGGCAAAGCCACCTTTGACAAGACTGAGCGCCTCCTTGATTTTGCCCATCAAGCTAGGATTGTGACTACGACGAATGAGGTGAGCCAAGATTTCCGAGTCCGAAGTCGCGCTGAAAATCGCACCTCTTTCCTCCAATTCTTTCTTGAGAGAGGCAGCATTGGTCAAGTTTCCATTATGAGCCAAGCCAAACTGCATATCATGAAAACGGAAGAGAAAGGGCTGAATGTTATCTACAGAAGCTTCACCAGCAGTCGCATAACGAACATGCCCAATCGCACCAGTTCCCGTCAATTTATCCAAATTAGCAGGATTTCTGAAGACTTCTGATAGAAGCCCCATATCGCGATGGCGCTTCAATTGTCCCTGATCATTGGAGAGGATTCCTGCCCCCTCCTGACCACGGTGCTGAAGACTGTGGAGACCAAAATAGGTCAATTTAGCAGCATCTGGATGTCCCCAGATACCGAAAACACCACATTCTTCATTAAGAGATTTTACTTCGTATGTCATTTTTTATACCTTTTATTTCCCTGTGAAATAACGCACAGCCGACGCGAACAGGTGCTGGTCTTTATTTCCTGGAATATTTTGGAAAAGACCGTCTTCATAGCGTTCTGAGTGGCCCATCTTACCTATGATTTGGCCGTTCTTGCTAGTAATTCCTTCGATGGCATTTACAGAACCATTTGGATTGTACTTAGAATCCATGCTTGGTTTGCCGTCAAAGTCAACGTATTGGCTAAAGATTTGACCATTGTCACGGAGCTCTGCAAATTCCTCAGCCGTCACGACAAATTTCCCTTCACCGTGCGATACTGGAATGGCATGGATATCGCCCACTTGTACTCCAGCCAACCATGGTGAGTTGGTATTGGCAATCCGAGTTTCCACCATCTTGGCCACGTGTTGGTTGGCATCATTGTAGAAGAGGGTTGGACTAGTACTGCTAGCATCTTCAAAGTTTCCGTATGGAAGAAGACCTGATTTGACCAAGGCCTGGAATCCATTACAGATACCAATAATCAAGCCACCACGGGCGATAAAGCTATCAATAGCTGCACGCACTTTTTCATTGAGCAGGATGTTGACGATAAACTTGGCTGAACCATCTGGCTCATCCGCAGCTGAGAAACCACCTGCAAAGAAGAGAATGTTGGCCTTGTTGATATTGTCAACCATAGTTTCAACTGACTTGACAATAGCTTCTTCATTCAAGGTCACAAATGGCACCAAGTTAACCTCTGTACCTTCTTTCTCAAAGGCCTTGGCTGAATCATATTCTGAGTTGGTTCCTGGAAAGACTGGGATGTAAACCACAGGTTTTTCAATAGTTTCTTTAGCTTTGATGACTACCTTAGAAGCGACAGCTGGAACCTCGTCCAATTCTTTGGCTTGGGCAAATTCAGTAGGGTAAACTTCTTCCAGTTTTCCTTGGAAGGCACTGTCAAGTTTCTGTCCATCTAGCTTCACACCGTTTACAGTCAGTGTAAAGTCTGTACTTGTTTGACCGATTTTCTCTACTCCAGCAATTTCTTGAGGCGATGTAAAAACAAATCCGCCTAATTGAGCTGTCAAAGCAGTTTTAAGTTCAGGCAAGGTCACCTCTGCACCGATATGATTTCCAAAGGTAGCAAGAGCCAAGCTTTCAAGGACACCACCGTATTTGACAGCTGATGCAGATGTCACTTTGTGACCAGCTTGGATGGCTTCAAATTGAGCAAAGTTAGACTTAATCAAGTCGAAATCAATCTCTGCAGAGAGGGCTTGACCTGGGATGTAGTAGATGTTTTCATCAGCAGTTTTGAACTCAGGAGAAAGCACCTTACGGCTATCTGCCGTTGTCACCCCAAAGGCAACCAAGGTTGGTGGCACTGTCAATTCTTCAAAGGTACCAGACATGGAGTCCTTACCACCGATAGATGGCAGGCCAAGCTGAATCTGTGCTTCGATAGATCCTAGAAGAGCTGCTACTGGCTGACCGAAACGTTCTGCTTGTTTATCCATGCGCTCAAAATACTCTTGGTAAGAGAAACGAGCCTTGGACCAGTTGGCACCAGCAGCTACCAGACGAGCAGTTGCTTCGATAACCGCATAGGCAGCACCGTGGTATGGAGACCATTCTGCTACATAAGGATTGAATCCTTGCGCCATGACTGACGCAGTATGGGTCACACCATGCTGAACTGGCAATTTTTGCACAGAAGCCTCAGTTGGTGTGAGTTGGTAACGACCACCAAGTGGGTGATTGATTGTTGAACGACCGACCGAACAGTCAAAGATGGTTTGTAAGCCTTTTTGACTAGCATGGTTGAGGTCAGATAGAACTGTAAGTGTATCAGCTTCAAGTGTGTTAGTGCTTGTTATGCGTTCTTCTGGAAGTTTGACATCCTTGTCCACAACCTTAGCATCGACGACCACGCGCACACCATTTGTATCAAGGAAACGACGTTCCAAGTCGACAATGGTTTCACCATTCCAGTGCATGACAAGATTTGGTTTTTCAGTGACTGTCGCCACCACAACAGCATCAATATTTTCTTGGTTACATGCTGCAACGAAGGCATCTACATCCTCAGGACGAACCACGACTGCCATCCGTTCTTGTGATTCAGAGATGGCAATTTCTGTACCATTCAAGCCTTGGTATTTAAGAGGCACTTTGTTAAGGTCGATTTCAAGTCCATCAGCCAATTCACCGATAGCTACACAGACACCACCAGCACCAAAGTCATTAGACTTCTTGATAAGACGAGTGACATCGCCATTACGGAACAGACGTTGAATCTTGCGTTCTTCGATGGCATTCCCTTTTTGAACCTCAGCACCAGCAGTCTCTACAGACTCAACTGTTTGAACTTTAGAAGAGCCTGTCGCACCACCGACACCGTCACGTCCAGTCTTCCCTCCAAGGAGGATAATGACATCGCCCGCTGTCGGTTTTTCACGGACAATGTTGCCCTTAGGAGCAGCACCGACAACTGCACCTAGCTCCATACGTTTAGCTACAAAACCTGGGTGGAAGTATTCACGGACATAAGTCGTCGCAAGCCCAATCTGGTTACCATATGAAGAATAGCCATGAGCCGCTGTTTTAGAAATGACTTGTTGTGGCAATTTCCCAGCGCGAGTTTCCGAAATCGGTGCTGTAATATCACCAGCACCCGAGATACGCATAGCTTGGTAGACATATGAGCGACCTGACAATGGGTCACGAATGGCTCCACCGATACAAGTAGCCGCGCCACCAAATGGTTCGATTTCTGTTGGGTGGTTGTGGGTTTCGTTCTTGAACATGAGGAGCCAAGGTTCCTTGACACCATTAACGTCTACTTCGATTTCAACTGAGCAAGCATTGATTTCGTCTGACACTTCCATATCGTCCAAACGACCATTAGCACGCTCATAACGACCGAAAATAGTAGCCATATCCATCAAGGTTTGCGGTTTTTCCGTACGTCCCAACTCATCACGCATGGCAATATATTTTTCATAGGTTGACTGCAATTGTTTTTGGAATTTAGAAGCTGAAAAGTCGATGTGTTTCAACTCTGTCTCAAAAGTCGTGTGACGGCAGTGGTCAGACCAGTAAGTGTCCAAAACCTTTAACTCAGTCTCAGTTGGCACACGTCCAATAGACTTGAAATAGTCTTGAATAAAGAGCAAATCATCCACTTCCATAGCCATCCCTTGCTCGGCCTTGTAGCGAGCAAAGTCTTCTGCCACATAACTTTCAAAGAAAGTCAATTTAGGAATAGTCTTGTCCGACTCTGAAAATTCCTGCTTGGCAATCCCATTCGTGATGTCCTTGAAACGAGAATCAACTGGATTGAGCAAGTAGTTCTTGACCGCTTCTAACTCAGTCCCATCAATATCTTTATTGACCAAGTAAAGTTGGGCTGTATTGACCGTCACATCACTCGAACTTCCCAGCAAAAGCAAAGCTTCCTGTGAAGAAGCCGCACGCTGATCAAATTGCCCAGGCAAGCTTTCAATGGCAAAGAAAGCATAGTTAGCCAGATTCGCCTGCACAGCCGCTTCGTCCAAGACATGGTCTGTTACCTGCTCAGAGAAGATGTGTTTCTCTGCAGGCGCAAACAAGTCCTCAGCCAAATCAAAGACATCATAAACTTGCACAATGCGAATACTTTTCAAGCTTGAAAGCCCCAAGTTATGCTGGAGTTCTCTAACCAAACTCTCTGACTTGACCTGAAAATCAGCCTTTTTTTCAACAAAAATACGTTTATCCATCAATTCTTATTCCTTTATTTCAGCTCTTGCAATGTTCCCAAACAGCCTTGAGGTTGTTATTTCAATTCCTGCAACTTTTCCCAGACAATCTCATAAACATCTGTCAATTCTCCGAGACCTCTTCGGAAAACATCCTTATCCATGTGGTTACCGTCAGCATCCCACAAACGACAGTTATCTGGTGAAAATTCATCTGCCAAGATAATCTTGCCATCCTTGTCAAAAC
>CAUTUU010000002.1:0-72213 GCA_963541545.1 uncultured bacterium
CAATTCGTTGAATTGGTAAATACTACAGCTAAAGTTATTGCTGAAGGAAAACCTGATAACAATGAAGAAGCTCTTGCTTTGACAATGCCTTCAGGTGAAACTCTTGAAGCTGCATACGTATCTGCAACAGCAACTATCGGAGAAAAAATCTCATTCCGTCGTTTTGCATTGATTGAAAAAACAGATGCACAACACTTTGGAGCATACCAACATAATGGTGGACGTATCGGTGTTATTTCAGTTGTTGAAGGTGGAGACGAAGCTCTTGCTAAACAATTGTCAATGCACATCGCAGCGATGAAACCAACAGTTCTTTCTTACAAAGAATTGGATGAGCAATTCGTTAAAGATGAGTTGGCACAATTGAACCACGTAATCGACCAAGATAATGAAAGCCGTGCAATGGTTAACAAACCAGCTCTTCCACACTTGAAGTATGGATCAAAAGCTCAATTGACTGATGAAGTGATTGCGCAAGCTGAAGCTGATATCAAAGCTGAGTTGGCTGCAGAAGGTAAACCAGAAAAAATCTGGGACAAAATCATCCCAGGTAAAATGGATCGCTTCATGCTTGACAACACTAAAGTTGACCAAGCATACACACTTCTTGCACAAGTCTACATCATGGATGACAGCAAGACAGTTGAAGCATACCTTGAATCAGTTAACGCTTCAGTAGTTGAGTTCGCTCGCTTTGAAGTTGGTGAAGGTATTGAGAAAGCTGCAAATGACTTTGAAGCTGAAGTTGCAGCTACAATGGCAGCAGCCTTGAATAACTAATCATAGAAGAGTCTGAGATAAAATAGTTCTCAACCCAAAAAAAGCTAGAGATTTCCAATTGTGGAACTCTAGCTTTTTAATTTTTAGTCGTTCTCTTATTGTATTTTAGGAGGTTGTTGGCCATAAGTACCAATCCCATGTCAATTCTCACTTGACGCTTACCTCTCAGTTTACATCTCTTGTAACCTAAACAAGCCTTTATCTGCCCAAAGACTTTTCTATGCAGTCGATTTTTCAAGATAAAAATAAAAAGCCCTATAATAAGGGCTAAGTGTATTTAGGAGACTACACTTCAAATTCATAGAGTGCTGTAGACAAATAACGTTCGCCGTTATCTGGTGCTAGAGCAAGAACTTTCTTACCTGTACCTAATTTCTTGGCAACTTCAATTGCTCCGTAGATAGCTGCAGCTGAAGAAATACCAACAAGGAATCCTTCTTTTCCACCAATTTCACGGCCAAGTGCTAGTGCATCGTCTGATGTTACACGAACGATACCATCATAAGCCTTTGTATCCAGTGTATCAGGAATAAATCCAGCTGAGATACCTTGAATTTTGTGTGGTCCAGGTTTTTCACCAGATAGAATAGCAGATTCGTCTGCCTCTACTGCAAAAACTTGAATGTTAGAATTTGCTGATTTGAGTGCATGAGAAACACCAGAAATTGTTCCACCAGTACCAACTCCAGCAACAAAGGCATCTAATCCATCTTTACCGAAAGCAGCTAGTATTTCAGCTCCTGTTGTTCTTTCGTGTACTTCTGGATTAGCTGGATTGTCAAATTGAAGAGGAAGGAAACCATCACGTTCAGCAGCGATTTCTTGAGCTTTAGCAATAGCGCCTTTCATTCCTTCACTACCAGGAGTTAGGACGAGTTCAGCACCATAGGCTTGGATAATCTTACGTCGTTCTACACTCATAGTTTCAGGCATAACGATGACAACTTTATACCCTTTAGCAGCCCCTACCCATGAAAGTCCAATACCAGTGTTTCCACTTGTTGCTTCAACAATAGTAGCACCCGGTTTTAGAATACCGTCTTGTTCAGCTTTTTCAATCATGCTAAGAGCAATACGATCTTTTACAGAAGAACCAGGATTAAATGCTTCAAGCTTTACATAGACGTCCGCAGCACCTTCTGGCACAATGTTGTTGAGTTTAACAATCGGAGTTTGACCGATTAATTCAGTAATGTTGTTATAAATAGACATATGAATACCTCTTTGTATAAGATATCTCTAGTATAACGCTATCTATACCATTTGTAAAATATAGAAATCCTATCGAGGTGATAGGATTTTTTTATATCATAGGTCCAAGCTATTAATTTTTAAGCGATTGTAACAAGATAATTATAGTAAATAAGTATCAAGCGGGTCTTAGGGGATTCGAATTGCTGAACACCGAAATGTTCATTATGTACTTTTAGAAAGAGATGTTTCAAATAAATGATAGTAATCTCACTATTATCGACACTGTTTCCGTTTCTACGTTATAGTGTTTATCCAAAAGAGACATTTAATAGACATCTTACGACAAGTAGTAGCCTACTTATCTGTAGAGATGAAAAAGTAGCTAATAAGTTTGTATCTACTTAGAATAGTCTCATTTTCTAGTAGGTCTTGGCAAGAATCTTTTTATTTTGATAATTAAAGTAGCGGTAAAAATATTAGTGAAACACTGTATTATCCATTGTTTACACTAAGTTTACAGGAACTTCAACTTCTCGTAAACCTTGATCAGTTAAAGTGACTTTTCCATTAAAAAACTCTACAAGTGCAGCTTTAATAGTTTCTTTTTCTTCTTTATCAACATAAATCATCGTATTGACTTGATCTGTAAAGTTTGTATCCAATTCCATGAGATTATGTTCTTTAAGGAAGTTACTGTACTCTTGGTACTGAGCGTAGGACATTTGAATAGCAATGCCAGCCTGTTCTTTTATTTCAATGATGCCAATTTCTTTGACAGCTAAGGCCACACTGCCGGCGTAAGCACGAATCAATCCTCCAGCGCCTAGTTTAATGCCACCAAAGTAGCGTGTCACTACCACACAGACATTGGTGAGATTGTGATTTTCTAGTACCCCAAGCATGGGAACGCCAGCAGTACCACTGGGCTCACCATCATCATTTGTACGTTTAATTTCACTACGTTCCCCAATAATAAAAGCAGAGCAGTTATGCGTAGCTTTGTAGTGTTCTTTTTTGATGGTGGTGATGAATTCACGAGCCTCTTCTTCGCTATAAACACGCTTGGCATGACAGATAAAGCGGGATTTTTTGATTTCTTCTTGGACTTGTCCGTCCTCTTTAATTGTTCTAAATTCCATGATTTAATTGTACTAAAAAATCATCTAAAGCGCTAGGTTTTTACGAATAAAGAAGTATGAAAGTAAATCCAAATTATCTCGGTCGTTTGTTTACGGAGAATGAATTAACAGAAGAGGAACGTCAGTTGGCGGAGAAACTTCCAGCAATGAGAAAGGAGAAGGGAAAACTTTTCTGTCAACGTTGTAATAGTGCTATTCTGGAGGAATGGTATTTACCCATTAGTGCTTACTATTGTCGAGAGTGCTTGCTGATGAAGCGAGTTAGGAGTGATCAAGCTTTATACTATTTTCCGCAGGAGGATTTTCCTAAACAAGATGTTCTTAAATGGCGTGGTCAATTAACTCCTTTTCAAGAGAAGGTATCAGAGGGACTGATTCAAGCAGTAGACAAGCAAGAGCCAACTTTAGTTCATGCGGTGACAGGGGCTGGAAAGACAGAAATGATTTATCAAGTTGTGGCTAAGGTGATCAATGCGGGAGGTGCAGTGTGTTTAGCCAGTCCTCGCATAGATGTTTGTTTGGAGCTTTATAAGCGTTTGCAAGATGATTTTGCTTGTGAGATAGCCCTCCTACATGGAGAATCAGAACCGTACTTCCGAACCCCATTAGTTGTTGCGACGACCCATCAGTTATTGAAGTTTTATCAAGCTTTTGATTTGCTGATAGTGGATGAAGTAGATGCCTTTCCTTATGTTGACAACTCCACGCTTTACCATGCTGTCAAGAATAGTGTAAAGGAGAATGGGCTGAGAATCTTTTTAACAGCGACTTCGACCGATGAGTTAGATAGGAAAGTCCGTTTAGGAGAACTAAAAAGATTGAGCTTGCCCAGACGATTTCATGGGAATCCATTGATTATTCCTAAGCCAGTTTGGTTATCGGATTTTAATCGCTGTTTGGATAAGAATCGTTTGTCACCAAAGTTAAAGTCTTATATTGAGAAACAGAGAAAGACAGCTTATCCTTTACTCATTTTTGCATCAGAAATTAAGAAAGGGGAGCAGCTAAAAGAAATCTTACAGGAGCAATTTCCAAATGAGAAAATTGGATTTGTATCTTCTGTTACAGAAGATCGATTAGAGCAGGTGCAAGCTTTTCGAGATGGAGAACTGACAATACTTATTAGTACGACAATCTTGGAGCGTGGAGTTACCTTCCCTTGTGTGGACGTTTTTGTAGTAGCGGCCAACCATCGTCTGTTTACCAAGTCTAGTTTGATTCAGATTGGTGGACGAGTTGGACGAAGTATGGATAGACCGACAGGAGATTTGCTTTTCTTTCATGACGGGTTAAATGCTTCAATTAAGAAGGCAATTAAGGAAATTCAGCAGATGAACAAGGAGGCAGGCTTATGAAGTGTTTGTTATGTGGGCAGACTATGAAGACTGTTTTAACTTTTAGTAGTCTCTTGCTTTTGAGGAATGATGACTCTTATCTTTGTTTAGACTGTAACTCTACTTTTGAGAGGATTGGAGAAGAGCACTGTCCAAATTGTATGAAAACAGGTTTGTCAACAAAGTGTCAAGATTGTCAATTTTGGTGTAAAGAGGGAATTGAGGTCTCCCATAGAGCGATTTTTACTTACAATCAAGCTATGAAAGATTTTTTTAGTCGGTATAAGTTTGATGGAGACTTCCTTTTAAGAAAAGTTTTCGCTTCATTTTTAAGTGAGGAGTTGAAAAAGTACAAAGAGTATCAATTTGTTGTAATTCCCCTAAGTCCTAAAAGATTGCTTGACAGAGGATTTAATCAGGTTGAAGGTTTAGTTGAAGCAGCAGGTTTCAAGTATCTGGATTTATTAGAGAAAAGAGAAGAGAGAGCTAGTTCTTCTAAAAGTCGCTCAGAACGCTTGACGACAGAACTTCCTTTCTTTATTAAAAGTGGAGTCAGCATTCCTAATAAAATCCTACTTATAGATGATATTTATACGACTGGAACAACTATAAATCGTGTGAAGAAACTGCTGGAAGCAGCTGGTGCTGAGGATGTAAAAACTTTTTCCCTTGTAAGATGAGGAAAAAATTTGCAAAAATAAAATGAAAGCGTTATAATGAAATCAGAAAAACAAAAATGTTTAGAAAGAAGGTACTCATATGATTAAATATAGTATCCGTGGTGAAAACCTAGAAGTAACAGAAGCAATTCGTGATTATGTAGTTTCTAAACTCGAAAAGATCGAAAAGTATTTTCAAGCTGAACAAGAGTTGGATGCTCGAGTTAACTTGAAGGTGTATCGTGAAAAAACTGCTAAAGTGGAGGTAACGATTCCGCTTGGTTCAATTACTCTTCGTGCAGAAGATGTGTCTCAAGATATGTATGGTTCAATTGACCTTGTAACCGATAAAATTGAACGTCAGATTCGTAAAAATAAAACAAAAATCGAGCGTAAAAATAAAAATAAGGTGGCAACTAGTCAATTATTTACAGATGCTTTGGTGGAAGATCCAAATGTTGTCCAGTCTAGAGTTGTTCGTTCAAAACAAATTGATTTAAAACCAATGGATTTGGAAGAAGCTATTCTACAGATGGATTTGTTGGGACATGATTTCTTTATCTATGTGGATGTTGAAGATCAAACAACTAATGTGATTTATCGCCGTGAAGATGGAGAAATTGGTTTGTTAGAAGTTAAAGAATCTTAATTTCAATATGTGTAAAGGAAGGTTTACTGAATTGTAAACCTCCTTTTTCTTACAATGGATAGAATTGCTGATTACACTTTTAAAAAGTCGCTTTTTGGTGGTTATTATGGTATAATGGGTGCCAAGAGGTTTGGAATGAAAAAATTTTATGTAAGTCCTATTTTCCCCTTAATATTAGGAATAGTGGCGTTCGGAGTGCTATCTGTGCAACTTGTTTTTGTAACGAATACACTGGTAACGCTATTTCTTTTGCTACTTATTTTGGGTTCATATATTTTATTGTTCATCCATCAGAGAGACTACTACTCAAGGAGTGAAGTAGAACAAATCCAGTATGTAAACCACCAAGCTGAAGATAGTTTGACAACCTTGTTAGAACAGATGCCTGTCGGAGTTATTAAATTAGACTTGTCGTCAGGTGACGTTGAATGGTTTAATCCTTATGCTGAATTGATTTTGACTAATGAAGTGGGCGAGATTGATGTGGCATTAATTCAAACAATTATTAAGGCATCGGTAGGGAACCCAGGTTCTTACGCTACCTTGGGTGAGACCCGTTATTCGGTTCATATGGACAAGGTATCTGGAGTTCTTTACTTCTTTGATGTGTCTGGAGAATACGAAGCGACTGTTGAGTTAGTAACGAGTCGGCCTGTGATTGGGATCGTTTCTGTTGACAACTATGATGATTTAGAAGATGAAACATCCGAGTCTGATATCAGTCATATTAACAGTTTTGTAGCCAACTTTGTTTCAGAATTTGCTGGGAAACATGCCATGTTCTCCCGTCGAGTGAGTATGGATCGTTTTTATCTGTTTACGGATTATACGGTGCTTGAGGGATTGATGAATGATAAATTTTCGGTTATCGATGCTTTCAGAGAAGAGGCGAAACAGAGACAGCTGCCTTTGACCTTAAGTATGGGCTTTTCTTATGGTGATGGAAATCATGATGAGATAGGGAAAGTTGCTCTGCTCAACTTGAACTTGGCTGAAGTGCGTGGTGGCGACCAGGTGGTTGTCAAGGAGAATGATGAAACGAAAAATCCCGTTTATTTTGGTGGTGGATCTGCGGCGTCAATCAAACGTACAAGGACACGTACGCGCGCTATGATGACAGCTATTTCAGATAAAATTAGAAGTGTAGATCAGGTTTTTGTAGTTGGTCATAAAAACCTCGATATGGATGCTTTGGGTTCTGCTGTAGGTATGCAGTTGTTTGCTAGTAATGTGACTGAAAATAGTTATGCTCTTTATGATGAAGATCAAATGTCACCAGATATTGAACGAGCTGTTTCATTCTTAGAAAAAGAAGGAGTTACGAAGTTGTTGTCTGTTAAGGAGGCAATGGGCTTGGTGACTAATCGTTCTTTGTTGATTCTTGTAGACCATTCAAAGACAGCTTTAACTTTATCAAAAGATTTTTATGATTTGTTTACACAGACCATCGTTATTGACCACCACAGACGAGATCAGGATTTTCCAGACAATGCAGTTATCACTTATATCGAAAGTGGTGCCAGCAGTGCCAGTGAGTTGGTAACGGAATTGATTCAGTTCCAGAATTCTAAGAAAAATCGTTTGAGCCGTATGCAGGCCAGTGTTTTGATGGCTGGTATGATGCTAGATACTAAAAATTTCACCTCACGAGTGACTAGTCGGACATTTGATGTTGCTAGCTATCTCAGAACGAGAGGAAGTGATAGTATTGCTATCCAAGAAATCGCTGCGACAGATTTTGAAGAATACCGTGAGGTCAATGAACTGATTTTACAGGGGCGTAAATTAGGTTCAGATGTATTGATAGCAGAGGCTACGGATTTGAAATGCTATGATACAGTTGTTATTAGTAAGGCAGCAGATGCCATGTTAGCCATGTCAGGTATTGAAGCGAGTTTTGTTCTTGCGAAAAATACTCAAGGCTTTATCTCTATCTCAGCTCGTAGTCGTAGTAAACTGAATGTACAACGGATTATGGAAGAGCTGGGAGGTGGAGGTCACTTTAATTTGGCAGCAGCTCAAATTAAGGATTTAAGCTTGTCAGAAGCGGGTGAAAAACTGACAGAAATTGTATTAAATGAAATAAAGGAAAAGGAGAAAGAAGAATGAAAGTAATCTTTTTAGCAGATGTTAAAGGAAAAGGTAAAAAAGGCGAAATTAAGGAAGTGCCAACAGGGTATGCGCAAAACTTTCTTATCAAAAAGAATTTAGCCAAAGAAGCGACTGCTCAAGCGGTAGGTGAACTACGTGGTAAACAAAAATCTGAAGAAAAAGCTCATGCTGAGATGATTGCAGAAGCAAAAGCAATTAAAGCCCAACTTGAAGCAGAGGAAACTGTTGTAGAATTTGTTGAAAAAGTTGGTCCAGATGGTCGTACCTTTGGTTCTATTACCAATAAGAAAATTGCAGAAGAATTGCAAAAGCAATTTGGAATTAAGATTGATAAACGTCATATCCAAGTACAAGCTCCTATTCGAGCAGTTGGTTTGATTGATGTGCCAGTGAAAATCTATCAAGATATCACAAGTGTCATCAATCTTCGTGTGAAAGAAGGGTAAATTTATACTTTCTTGACAAGATTGTAAAAGGAAGGGAAGTCTGATGGCAGAAGTAGAAGAGTTACGAGTACAACCTCAAGATATCTTAGCTGAGCAATCCGTTTTGGGGGCTATCTTTATTGATGAGAGTAAGCTTGTTTTTGTGCGAGAATACATTGAGTCTCGAGACTTTTTTAAGTATGCCCATCGTTTGATTTTTCAAGCCATGGTCGATTTATCGGATCGTGGAGATGCTATAGATGCAACAACGGTTCGTACCATTCTTGATAATCAAGGTGATTTACAGAATATTGGTGGCTTGTCTTACTTGGTTGAGATTGTCAATTCTGTGCCAACTTCTGCCAATGCTGAGTACTATGCTAAGATTGTTGCAGAAAAAGCTATGTTACGGCGATTAATCGCAAAGTTGACAGAGTCTGTCAATCAAGCTTACGAGGCTTCACAACCAGCTGATGAAATCATTGCTCAGGCAGAAAAAGGCTTGATTGATGTCAGTGAAAATGCCAATCGAAGCGGGTTTAAGAATATTCGAGATGTGTTGAATGTCAACTTTGGAAATCTGGAAGCTCGCTCGCAACAAACGACCGATATCACAGGTATTGCGACAGGTTATCGTGATCTGGATCATATGACGACTGGTCTTCATGAGGAGGAGTTGATTATCCTAGCAGCTCGTCCGGCGGTTGGTAAGACAGCCTTTGCTTTGAATATTGCTCAGAATATTGGGACCAAGTTGGACAAAACGGTTGCTATCTTTTCGCTCGAAATGGGTGCGGAAAGTCTAGTGGACCGTATGCTTGCGGCAGAAGGGTTGGTTGAGTCGCATTCTATCCGCACGGGGCAATTGACCGATGAGGAATGGCAAAAGTATACCATTGCTCAAGGTAATTTAGCCAATGCAAGTATCTATATCGATGATACGCCAGGGATTCGGATTACGGAAATTCGTTCACGTTCACGTAAATTGGCTCAAGAAACTGGAAATCTTGGTTTAATTTTGATAGATTACTTGCAACTTATCACGGGAACTGGGCGAGAAAACCGCCAACAAGAAGTTTCAGAAATTTCTCGTCAGTTGAAAATCCTAGCCAAGGAATTAAAAGTTCCAGTAATCGCTCTGAGTCAGTTATCTCGTGGTGTAGAACAACGTCAGGATAAGAGACCAGTCTTGTCTGATATTCGTGAATCTGGGTCTATTGAGCAGGACGCTGATATCGTAGCCTTTCTTTATCGCGACGACTACTATGAGCGTGGTGGTGAAGAAGAGGAAGGCATACCAAATAATAAGGTAGAAGTTATTATCGAGAAAAACCGTAGTGGAGCTCGTGGAACGGTGGAATTAATTTTCCAAAAAGAATACAATAAATTTTCAAGTATCTCAAAGAGGGAGGCATAAGATGTCAGATGCATTTACAGATGTAGCCAAGATGAAAAAAATCAAAGAAGAAATCAAGGCACATGAGGGACAAGTCGTAGAAATGACTTTGGAGAATGGTCGTAAGCGCCAAAAAAATAGATTGGGTAAGCTAATTGAAGTTTATCCATCCCTATTTATCGTGGAATTTGGGAATGTTGAAGGAGATAAACAAGCTAATGTTTATGTTGAGTCCTTTACTTACTCAGATATCCTTACAGAAAAGAATTTGATTCATTATCTTGACTAAAGTGAGAAATTTTCTCACTTTTTCTTTTTTCTCCGAATAGTTTAAGTGAAGACAATCTTCGATTTATATTATTTTTCAAGGAGGAAGAATGAAAGTTTTACCATTCAAAGTAACAGAGACAGGATTTTCTTTTAGAAAATCAGTTAAAAAGGTTGTTCCTTTTTTAGTAGTAGGATTGATGCTAGCAGTGGGTGATAGTGTCTATGCCTATTCCGGAGGAAATGGATCGATTGCGCGTGGTGATGATTATCCTGCTTATTATAAAAATGGGAGCCAGGAGATTGATAAGTGGCGGATGTATTCTCGTCAGTGTACTTCTTTTGCAGCTTTTCGTTTGAGTAATGTCAATGGTTTTGAGATTCCGGCAGCTTATGGAAATGCGAATGAATGGGGCTATCGTGCTCGTCGTGAAGGGTATCGTGTAGATAATAGACCAGCTATTGGATCTATTGCATGGTCTACCGCAGGAACTTATGGTCATGTTGCTTGGGTGTCAAATGTAATGGGAGATCAGATTGAGATTGAAGAATACAACTATGGAATAAGAGAATCTTATAACAAGCGTGTCGTGAAAGCCAATACCATGACTGGTTTTATTCATTTTAAAGATTTAACTGGTGGCAGTGTTGGGAATAGTCAATCCTCAGCTTCAACAGGGGGAACACATTATTTTAAGACTAAGTCAGCTATCAAAAATCAGCCTCTAGCTAGCGCTACTACGATTGATTACTATTACCCTGGGGAGAATGTTCATTATGATCAAATTCTCGAAAAAGATGGATACAAGTGGTTGAGTTATACGGCTTATAATGGAAGCCGTCGCTATGTTCAGTTGGAGGCTGTGAATACAAATCCTCTTGATTCTCACGTTTTAAATAATTCTCATATCTCTTCCACAGTAGGAACACATTATTTTAAGACTAAGTCAGCTATTAAAAATCAGCCTTTAGCTAGCGCAACTGTGATTGATTACTATTATCCTGGGGAGAATGTTCATTATGATCAAATTCTCGAAAAAGATGGGTACAAGTGGTTGAGTTATATATCTTATAGTGGAAGTCGTCGTTATATTCAGTTAGAGGAGGTTGCGTCATCGCAGAATCAAACAGAAGGTAGTTCCAATGATGTTCTAACTGTTGGTTGGAAGAAAATAAATGGTAGCTGGTATCATTTCAAATCAAATGGTTCTAAATCAACGGGATGGTTGAAAGATGGTTCTAGCTGGTATTATTTGAAATCATCTGGTGAAATGCAGACAGGATGGTTAAAGGAAAATGGTCTGTGGTATTATCTGGATAGTTCAGGGGCAATGAAAACAGGATGGTATCAAGTCTCTGGTAAATGGTACTATTCTTACTCTTCAGGCGCCTTAGCTGTTAATACGACTGTGGATGGCTACAGAGTAAACAGTGATGGAGAAAGAATATAGAAAATTGGAGTAGGAAATTTTTCCTGCTCTTTTCTGTAAGCAGTTTCCTTGACTTTTTTTTTGTTTTACGCTATCATATGTCCATATAATATATGGGAGTCTGTGTACAGTCTGAGAGGAAGTGTTAAACTTCGACCGCACCTGATCTGGGTAATGCCAGCGTAGGAACGATACTTAGTCTAATTCTGCACCTTTTCCATATATGGTAAAGGTTTTTCTTTTTATAAAGAGGAAAACGAGAAGAGGAGGTTTTTATGAAAGCAAGCATTGCCTTGCAAGTTTTACCCCTATCACAGGGGATTGATCGGATTGCTGTTATCGATCAAGTCATTGCCCATCTGCAAGCTCAAGAAGTGACCATGGTGGTGACACCATTTGAAACGGTCTTGGAAGGGGAGTTTGATGAGCTCATGCGTATTCTCAAAGAAGCGCTGGAAGTGGCAGGGAATAAGGCAGATAATGTCTTTGCCAATGTCAAAATAAATGTAGGAGAGATTTTAAGTATTGATGAGAAACTTGAAAAGTATACTGAGACGACACATTAGTCTATTGGGTTTTCTAGGAGTCTTGTCAATTTGGCAGTTAGCAGGTTTTCTTAAACTTCTCCCCAAGTTTATCTTGCCGACCCCTCTTGAAATTCTCCAGGCCTTTGTTCGTGATAGAGAATTTCTCTGGCACCATAGCTGGGCTACCTTGAGAGTGGCTTTACTGGGGCTGGTTTTGGGAGTCTTGATTGCCTGTCTCATGGCTGTGCTCATGGACAGTTTGACTTGGCTCAATGACCTGATTTACCCTATGATGGTGGTCGTCCAGACCATTCCGACCATTGCCATAGCTCCTATCTTGGTCTTGTGGCTAGGTTATGGGATTTTGCCCAAGATCGTCTTGATTATCTTGACGACAACCTTTCCTATCATTGTCAGTATTTTAGACGGTTTTAGGCATTGTGACAAGGATATGCTGACCTTGTTTAGTCTGATGCGGGCTAAATCTTGGCAAATCCTATGGCATTTTAAAATCCCAGTCAGCCTGCCCTACTTTTATGCAGGTCTGAGGGTCAGTGTCTCCTACGCCTTTATCACAACAGTGGTATCTGAGTGGTTGGGAGGCTTTGAAGGACTAGGTGTCTACATGATTCAGTCCAAGAAACTGTTTCAGTATGATACTATGTTCGCTATTATTATTTTGGTGTCGATTATCAGCCTTTTGGGTATGAAATTGGTCGATATTAGTGAAAAATATGTTATTAAATGGAAACGTTCGTAGAATTAGAATGTTTCAAAAAAGAAAAGAGGAAATTGAAATGAAGAAAACATGGAAAGTGTTTTTAACTGTTTTAACAGCTTTTGTAGCTGTTGTGCTTGTGGCCTGTGGTCAAGGGACTGCTTCTAAGGACAATAAAGAAGCAGAACTCAAGAAAATTGACTTTATCCTAGACTGGACACCAAATACCAACCACACAGGGCTTTATGTTGCCAAGGAAAAAGGTTATTTCAAAGAAGCTGGAGTGGATGTTGATTTGAAATTGCCACCAGAAGAAAGTTCTTCCGACTTAGTCATTAATGGCAAGGCACCATTTGCAGTGTATTTCCAAGACTATATGGCTAAAAAATTGGAAAAAGGAGCAGGCATTACTGCCGTTGCGGCTATCGTAGAGCACAATACATCAGGAATCATCTCTCGTAAATCTGACAATGTAGCTAGTCCAAAAGACTTGGTTGGTAAGAAATACGGAACTTGGAATGACCCAACTGAACTTGCTATGTTGAAAACCTTGGTAGAATCTCAAGGTGGAGACTTTGAGAAGGTTGAAAAAGTACCAAACAACGACTCAAACTCTATCACACCGATTGCCAATGGCGTCTTTGATACTGCTTGGATTTACTACGGTTGGGATGGTATCCTTGCTAAATCTCAAGGCGTAGACGCTAACTTCATGTACTTGAAAGACTACGTCAAGGAGTTTGATTACTACTCACCAGTTATCATTGCAAACAACGACTATTTGAAAGACAACAAGGAAGAAGCTCGTAAAGTCATCCAAGCTATCAAAAAAGGCTACCAATATGCTATGGAGCATCCAGAGGAAGCAGCCGATATCCTCATCAAGAATGCACCTGAACTTCAGGAAAAACGTGACTTTGTCATCGAATCTCAAAAATATTTGTCAAAAGAATACGCAAGCGACAAGGAAAAATGGGGTCAAGTTGACGCAGCTCGCTGGAATGCCTTCTACAAATGGGATAAAGAAAATGGTATCCTTAAAGAAGATTTGACAGACAAAGGCTTCACTAACGAATTTGTAAAATAATGACAGAAATTAGACTAGAACACGTCAGTTATGCTTATGGTCAGGAGAGGATTTTAGAGGATATCAACTTACAGGTAACTTCAGGTGAAGTGGTTTCTATTTTAGGTCCAAGTGGTGTTGGAAAGACCACCCTCTTTAACCTAATCGCTGGGATTCTAGAAGTTCAGTCTGGGCGAATTGTTCTTGACGGCGAGGAGAATCCCAAGGGGCGCGTGAGTTATATGTTGCAAAAGGATCTGCTCTTGGAGCACAAGACGGTGCTGGGCAATATTATTCTGCCTCTTTTGATTCAAAAAGTCGATAAGGCGGAAGCTATTGCTCGTGCGGATGAAATCCTTGCGACCTTCCAGTTGACAGCTGTACGGGACAAATATCCTCACGAACTCAGTGGAGGGACGCGTCAGCGTGTGGCCTTACTTCGTACCTATCTTTTTGGGCACAAACTCTTTCTTTTGGATGAGGCCTTTAGCGCCTTGGATGAGATGACAAAGATGGAACTCCACGCTTGGTACCTTGAGATTCACAGGCAGTTGCACCTGACAACATTGATTATTACTCATAGTATCGAGGAGGCCCTCAATCTCAGCGACCGCATCTATATCTTGAAAAATCGCCCTGGGCAGATTGTTTCAGAAATTAAACTAGATTGGTCTGAAGATGAGGACAAGGAAGTCCAAAAGATTGCCTATAAACGTCAAATATTGGCAGAATTAGGTTTAGATAAGTAGAAAAATAGGGGGTTGGTGAAGATTATCCTTTACCAGCGCCCTTTTTCTTTTAAAAATGAGAAAATTTCGGTATAATAGTCAATTATACCGAAATCATTCTATAATCGTTGATACATAAGGGTTTTATGTATCGCTTTTTTGATTTTATGGACTTTTTTAGGAACTTTTTATTTTTTCAAGGGCAGTTTCAAAGAATGAGACTGCTCTTTTTTGGTTCTCTTTTGATAAATGGCTGTAAGTGTCCATAGTTACAGATATTTTTGCATGGCCAAGCCGTGTCTGTATTTCCTTGTATGGCAGGCCAGCATTAAGCAAGATACTAGCGTGAGTGTGGCGGAAAGCATGAAAGCCTAAATCAGTACAGTTAGCGCTTTTTAAGTGCTTATGTAAGCGGTAATCAACCTTTCGAGTATTGACATAGTTGTCAAAGCTATCAGAGAATACTTTCTCATAGGTTAAGCCAATGTTTCTACCGTTTTCCGCTTGTCTTGCTCGGTAGAGACGAAGCATGAGCACTGTTTTATGATCGATATCTAAAACTCTATAGCTTGATTTTGTCTTAGGACTGTTTACCTGGTTTAAAATGTTGAGTGTCTTGTTAATATCAATCGTTCCGCTCTGCAGGTCAATATCAGACCATTCCAGGGCCAGACATTCACGGATGCGCAGTCCAGTAGCTAGGAGCGTTTTATAAAGCACAGTATCATAGAAATTGACAAAGGTATTCTCTAGGTTATCGAGATAGGAGAGGAAGTTTTTAAGTTCCTGATCTTGAAAGTATTTAATTTCTTGTTTATCTCTAGTTATCTTTCTAGGAATGACAATATCACGAGCAGGGTTATTGTCTAATGCTTGGATAGAAACCCCATACTGTAGAATACGTTTATTTAAGGCATGAAGGTGATTGTATTCTTTATACCCCGTTCCGTCCTGATTGTACTCATCCGCCCACTTATTTACCTGAGTTTGGATAATGACAGGTGTAAGTTTATCTAGTTTGTAAGTACCAAATGAGGGCAAGAGGTAATTATTTAAGCAGCCTTTTATCTTTATCTGCGTATTAGTCTTTATGGTATGCTGGTAGGTTTGCCAAAACAAGTCCACAAGTTCGCTATAGGTTGTTATATGTGAGCGTTGTTTCCGTGTAGAGCCGTTTTTCTCAAATTCTACCTTAACCTGGGTGGCCTTGTTTCTGAGTTCTTTCTTTGTTCGTGCTGATATGGTAGTCTTGACCTTCTTACCAGTTACAGAATCGATACCAAGATAGATACTGGAGCGGTAGACTGCTGATCCGTCTTTTTTCGTGTGTTGTGTAATTTTCATGGTTTTACTCCTTTTCCATCAGCAGGCAAGCAATTAGAAAAGGTTTTGAGTTTATACCATGCGAGGAGTTACGAGAAGCCCCTTATTTTCGATTTTAAACAGTCATACGGTAAATTGTACCAGAATAGAAAACAAGGCGGATATGGGGTTTATATGGGGTTTGAAAAGCTAGAAAAAAGTGTACCGACTAAAAAGCTGATACACTTATTTTCTTGTTGTAATCCTGACCTATATAGAGATACAGGTATAGAGCAGTGTAACCCATAGGGTTTCTTTTACTATTAAGAATTATAGTATCACTTTTTCGAAAGTTTTACAAGTGTTTCTAAAAAAGGTTTGAAACACATTGATATGTCTTGTTATTCCTTTAGTTCTTGCTTTAATTCATCTAAAGGATAGTTCATTTCATTGGCTAATAATTCTAAATCTTCTACATAATTCTTACAATGTTTTTTTATAGAATATGAGATATAAACATCTAGATTTATTTTAGCCATTTTATTGTCGAAATAATCTAATATTTTTGATAATGTATAAAGGTCGCTTTGCCCCAAACCTATACGATACTGAGCAGGTGTTATCTCTACTTTATTGTGAAATGTTTTGTTATAACGTATCTTATAGATAGTTGACTTAAAATTAAATATTCTTCCGCTATGAGCAGCTCTATTTCTAAAACTATTTACAACATAAAGAGTATCTTTAAAAAGGGATCTCAAATTGTCTGTTACATCTGAAATATCAATGCCGTAGCAAATTGAAATAACTTTATCCTTTTGAGGGCCTTTCAGGAGTTTGAAGATATATTTTAGGTTTCCGAAGGTGCTTTCCTTTAATAAAATCCAAGGAGGAATATGGCCATGGTTAGTTCTATAATGATTTAAAGGCTCTATATTTCTGTTCTCAAGATGAAATAACTTGTTAAGAAGTATAGCTCGTTCATTAGTTGGCTGGCTGTCGCTCCAAATAGTATCTCCTTGTCGAAAATTTTTATAATATAAATACTGACGTTGTTCTACACCGAAGTCCTCAGCAAGTGTATAAGCTATGGCGGTTCTGAGTGATAATTCTATCTCTAGTGAAGCTTGAATAACACCATTTCGAATACTTTTATCGAGTTCATATAGAGCAGTCAAGTGTTCAAAAGTAGCACCTGGTTTATACTGTTCTCTCGTACCACTGTCTTCTAACAAGAACATTTTGTATCCATTTACTACTTCGTAGTAACCGTAGTTCATCAATACTCTTTTTGCTTTGTCTTCATCTAGAAAAAGTAGATTTCTAGATTTTAAGATATCTATTTGTTTTGTTTCATCTGCAAAAGGTTTCATTAATTCCTCTTTCTACAACGCAAAAGGGCCTCACAAAGTGAAGCCCTTTTGGTGTGATGCTAAGCGCATCTATTCATCGATTACGTTAATTATAAGGGCTTTTTTTTATCTTGTCAAGTATTTTTGTTAAATTTAAGATAGATTCTATTATATTTTTTGATAAAATCATTCTAAATCAGTCGCGTTTTTAACTCCCTAATGGTATAATAGTAGTGTTTTTAGGAATCAAGATGGATTTTGTGGACTTTTTCTTGTTCCTTTCTCAAAGTCAGCCGTGTGCTGGCTTTTTTTGTCCTAAAACTGTCTCTTCCGTGTTGTTTCGTAGTCCATGATTCTCTGTTATATTTGTCAATTTTGCCGTTTTTTTGCATTTTGGTCTGTAAAATCAGCTTTCTATTCTTCAATTTACTCTGTTTTTGCACAATAGACCTTAGAAATAGGGGTTATATTGGCGAATATGGGGGAGTTTTTTAATTTACGATGATTTCTCCAACAGGGATAAAATCTTTTTGTTTTGAAGATTTTGCGATTAAGTCGTATTGATCAGCAGATTTTTCATACCCAAGGGAAAGAGTAGTATTGTCGTCTGGTAATTTTTTAGCAAACTCAGATATAGACATCCGAAATACGGTAATTGCATTTTGCTGATTAGTTGTAGCAGAATTTGAATTGATTGCGGCCATAGTCTCTTTTGCGTTATCTTTAGCCGTTCCAGTTAGCAAAATCATGATTGTATCATGTGGTTCGGATGAATCTGAATCGATTACGTTATTTTGAATTTTTACGCTTATTGCGCCAGTTGATTCAGGATCTAATTTTGATTTGATTTCAGAAATTAGATTGTCGTATTTACTGTTATCTACTTTGGTTTTAACGTTTGTTGAAGTAGTGTTTTTTTGCTCAGTTTTTGGTTGCTCCGAGCTATCTTTGGTAGCTGATTGATCGTTAGAGCAAGCTACTAGAATGGTAGCAGAAAGTAAAATAGCTGACGTGCTTAGTAATTTTTTCATAAGTAGCCTCCTATATGCTGATGTTTTCTAATAAAAGATTTTGATACCCTATCTTTTGCACAATGAACCTTTGGAATAGAGTTACTATTGTTTATCTGATGAGCCGAATTTTTGAGGGGATTCATTGTTTTGGTCTTTTTTTTCTATAAGTTCGTTTGTTTGATTGATACTTTGGATAATCAATCTTAGTTTTTCAGATTTAAAGTGATTTTCCTTAATAGATAAAATAAGCTCAAACATTTCTTCACTGCTATCTACAAGTGCTTTGATAGTGTGTAAAGTAGTTATAGCTTTTCCTCTATGGATTTCATCTTCATGAAGAACTTGATCTAAGTATTGTAACCTTTCAGATAGTATTTCTTTCATTACATCGTATTGCTCGCGGTATTGTGTTAATTTTTCTTCAAGGTCTGTAATCAAATTATTTAATTGCTCATTCATTTGTTCTTCGTTATATCCTAAAAGATAGTCAACCGATATATCTAAAGCATTAGCAAAATCTTGAGCCCTATTTAGCGGAAACATTCTGGTTTTATTTAAGTATCTAGACATAGCAGATTTTGCTATATCAGTTCTACGGGCTAATTCACTAAGAGAGAATCCTTTTTTTTCTTTTTCGGAGATAATAATATCTATAATTTCATCATTAGAACGCATTTGTATCCCCCCTTCTATATTTTTTAATTATATCATCGTTCCCAGAAAAGGACAAGAAGAACATTAAAAAATATTTTTTGTTAAAAAACGTATCTTTGTGTTGACAAACGGGAACAAAAGAGTTACAATAACTTTGTTCTCTTTCGGGAACGTATTTTGAATTTTAATAGAAAGGAAGATAATAATGGAACTAAATTTGAGACGTATAAAAGCTGAACGTATTGCCAAAGGGTACACCCAGGACGTGGTGGCTGAGAAAATGGGATGGAAATCCCGTACGCCATATGCAAAAAGAGAAAATGGGATAGTACCATTTGGAGCTGATGAACTTGCTGAATTTGGCAATATTTTAGGTTATGGTGTTAATGAATTAGGAATTTTTTTTGATAAAAACGTTCCCGTAGAAGAACAAAAGGAGTGATCTAATCGTAATACTACTCTACATTTATAGATTTCTCATGTGGTGCTTTACTACTGGGGATTGATAAACGGATCTAGCTAAATATTCGCTAGTGTAATTTGCTTGCTACTTATAGCAGTATCAAGGGTTTGTAGGGGTTCATATTCTCCGATTTTACCCTATTTTAATGCTTTACCTTGGTACTGTTTTAGGTGGCAAGCACTGACAAAAGAAGAAAGGAGTGAACCAATGGAACTGGTTTACATGGACGGCAAGAAAGAGCCGTACACTACGAGCGAAATCATCGCCGAATGTGCTGAAGTAAAGCACGATACAGTACAAAGTTTAATAAGAAATCATCAAGAGGATTTTGAAAGTTACGGAATAATCGGATTTGAAATCCGTAAATTAGATAGACGAGGGCGACCGATGAAAATCTATCGTTTAAACGAGCAACAGGCTACCTTGCTGATCACTTATCTAAAGAATACCGAACCAGTACGGCAATTCAAAATGAACCTAGTCAAAGCATTCTTTGAAATGCGTGATGAACTTTCTAAACGCTATCTTCAAAGAGAACTGGAAAAGCCAAAGCGTAAAAGTTTAACTGAAGCTATTCAAACATGGGAGAAAGCCCCCAAGCATGCCTATAGTACACTTACAAACTTACTACTAAAGGGAGTGACAGGGAAGAATAAAGCGCAACTCATGAAGGAGCGAGAAAGTAAGAATGGTATTGATGGCTTGACAAGTGTAGAACTGACAAACTACCAACGTTTGGAAGATATGGCAATAGCTATGATTAATTTGAATAGGGGGTATTCAGAAATTAAGGAATTAATTTTTAAAGTATAGGAGTATAGAAAATGGAAAATGATTTTAAGACAGTTACAAATGCCAAAGGGTTAGAAATTCCCAAGTATTCCAAGGATTTTAAAAAGCTAGTTGAGAAAGACAGACAACTAGCCGAATATCTTTGTATGAATTACGAGAACTTGGACAGTGAAGACCTGGGCGCATTTCTTGAAACAGTAGAACAGGGAATCAGTTGGATTCTAGATCTTATCGAAAGCAAAGACTTGCTTTATAAACCAAAGTCAGGTAGTAATCATGCAAAAAGAAAATAAAAAAATCACTTGCTCAAATTTTGGCCAAGGCGAGCAAGCGACACAATTCAGAGTATAGAAATTTTTTCTATGCTTTGATTATATCAAAAAACATCTATTCTATCAAATATCTAAAGAAAAACCGAAGAGCAGGCAAGCAATTAGAAAAGGTTTTGAAAATCAAGTGCTGACAGGGTGATTCTAAGACCTTGTTTAGCTGAAAGATGGGTAATTACTCACGAAACACTGCTACAAGCGTTCGTCAACTTGGGGCAATCGCCCAGCGTTTGGAGTGGTGAAATAATCCAATATAGGAAAAAGGGAAAACAGACTATGACAGAAACAACATACGATATTATCACTAAAAGCTTGGATAGAATTAGTATGGAATTACACCAAGCAGACGAAAACAATGATTTTTTGAGAATAGGGCTCTTATCAGGACAATTAAAAGCTATCAAAGAAAACTTACATCGTTTACTTTGGATTGAACTTCCTGAATTGAATGAAAGTCATAAAATCGAAGTCATTTCCAAAAGCACTACTGGAATGTTTTTCCACCCTGGTATTTTTGAAATAGATGCTATGCGACAAGCTTTCTTTAAACGGCAAGCTAAGCACTTTTTTGACAACGAAGCAGAGCAACAGGCGTATATAGAACATGCTGAAAAGGAGTATTTAGAGGCTACTATAACCTTAAAAGAAATTCTTTTTAACTCTAAAAATGGAACTCAAAAAGTAAATAAAGGTTGTCTTATAGAGAAGTTTGAGGAGGCAATGCAATGACTCTAGACCTAGATAACATGACGCAAGCAGAATTTGATAAGCTAATGACTAAAATCAAGGATAGAAATCCGAACCTCTTTCAGTTCATCATTGACTTTTTAGATGATAAAGTAACTCCAGAAGAGGTGTACGACTTTCTGAAGATGGAGCGAAGCTATCAAGTAAATTATATCAAGAATTACAAAGCGAGGGCATGACATGAATGAACTAGATTTAAGCAACACCCAGGCGGTTATCTTTATGGTGGTGTTGCTTGGCTTACTGGTTTATCTAAACCGCCGAGACCGTAAGAAAAGCGCCCAAATTGAGCGAGAAAGCACACGGGAGATAGAAACACCTAGCGAGGATTTAAACCCTGATTATGGGCGTTATATTCAACTTGCAGGGGTTAAGCCATGGGGGTACTAAGATGTTTGAAAAAATGATTGAAGATTTAAAGTCTAAGATTTTGGAAGCAGTGGAACGGTATTTAAAAAGTCATGAGAAAGTACCTCAAAAAAGATTAGATTTAATCAGTAAGGTGGAACTAAAGGAAGAACTGGGCATAGGAGATAAAACCTTGACAAAATGGGAATGTGCAGGACTACCGCAGTATATACCGCCTATTGAAGATACTAGAAAAGCGTATTATAAAATCTCAGATGTTTTAAAGTTTTTGGGGGTAGATGATGGCAAAGACTAAAATATATTTTTGGTTAAAAGTTGATAAGAAGTTTTTTGATAATCTTTTTATTAAGCGACTTAAAAATATGCCTGGTGGCTACACTATGACAGTGATTTATATCCGTCTTATGTTGGAAAGTTTAGAAGATGATTGTATTTTGTACTATGAAGGCTATTTTGATAGTTTAGTACAGGAATTAGCTTTAAAACTGGATGTCTCTGAGGATGATATAAATATGACAGTAGCATATTTCACAAAATGTGGACTGATTCAGATAGACGATGATGGCCATGCTACATTATCGCAAGCAAAAGCCATGGTTGAGAGCGAAACAAACTGGGCAAAATACAAGCGAGAACAAAGAAAAAATAGTCAAGATTTACCAAAATTGGAGAATGTCCAAAATAAAAAGACTCTTTCCAACTCATGTCCAACAGAGATAGAGAAAGAGAATAGAGTTAATAGTAAGAGTAATAATTTATATTTAGATAATATATTGTCGGGAAATCCCGACTACAATTTTCCTACTTGGCTTGAAGAAACAGCTATAAAAGATTTAGAGAAAACAAAACATAAAGAACTTTGGATTCCTATTGCTTATCTGAATCAAGTAGCTAATAAGCGGTATAAATTTGTTGATAAGACAAAAAGGCTTTTACTAGCACGATTCAAAGAAGGCTATACACTTGAAGATTTTAAACAGGTGATAGATATTAAAACGGCAGAATGGAAAGATAGTCCTGAATTTTCTAAGTATCTGAGACCAGAAACACTTTTCGGATCTAAGTTTGACGGTTATTTGAATCAAAAGCCTAAAACCATAAAAGGGAAGTCCGAAGACAACTTTCCAGATCTACCATTTTAGGAGTTGCAAAGATGAAGGAACAATTTAAAGAATTTAATAACAGAAAAATATCAGATACAGTTTGCGATATTCACCAGGTAAATTATTGGGAAATTTCTGTACCGGTATTAGGGGGTTCAGAAAGAAAACTACAAGCATTTTGCCCGGAGTGTGTGAAGGGAGAGATTAAACAAAAAGAGAAAGACCTATTACAGCAGTTTGAGGATAGACAGGCTTACTTTAAAACTTATGATGTCTTAATGCGTGATAGTACGATCCCTAACGAGTTGAAGGGGGCAACGTTTGATAATTTCTTTGTTAAGACGACAGAGGAGCATCAGATGTTAGAGTTTGTAAAAGGTCAAGCCCAGAAGTACCTTGCAGGTATGACGGGGAATACCTTAATCAGCGGTAGCACAGGAATAGGAAAAAGTCATTTATCGCTTGCCCTGGCCAAAGAAATCAATGAGAGCTTTAGAGAGAGGAACGAGCCTAAGAGTGTCTTATTTGTCAGTTTAACCGAGATTATCAAGCAGATAAAAGAAGGCTGGGCTTATGGAAGAAATGCAAACTTAACAGAGTATGAGGCGGTTAAAAAGCTTGTTGATGTTGATTTTCTAATCATCGATGACTTGGGGGCAAAAAATGGGACGGTAACACCTAAGAGCGATTGGGAACAGGATTTCTTGTTTGATATTATCAATAATCGAGAAACTACGATTTTTAATACGAACCTAGATAGCAGTGAACTGCGGACTGTTTATAATGCTAGAAACTCAAGTAGGATTTTGAAAGGTTTAGAAGGGAACACTTTCAAGGCTTTCACGATCAAAGACAAGAGATACACTATAAATACAGTGAGGGGAGAATATCAATGAATGATGATAAAATGCGATTTGCAACAGAAAAAGGCTTTGTTGTCTATGAAAAATGTGGTATAATAGAAATAGAAAAAGTTCCGAGTTTTGGAGAAGTTACTTTATTCTATTCAGATGGGAAATTTACTCATCTAGTCAAAAAAGAAACTAAAAAATAAGTCTATTGAGAACAACTCAGGGACATACCGTAAGCATATAATGCTAGTGGTATGTCCCTTTTTGTTTGCGTAGAAAGGGGGTGAGTATTATGGCAGGAGATACTTCTTTAGGGTATGTTGTAGCAGATAAATTTTCTATGGATCCAAAGAAAAGACAACAAATATTTGCAAAGTGCAAAAAAGAAGATGATAGCTTAGAACAACGGAAACAAGAAATACTAGAAAAATATGCTAACAAACAAGACAAATCAAAATCTAGAAAAAATGATTCTAAAGGCTCGGAGAGTCATAAAAGAAAAGCTAAGAGCAAAGAATTTTAGAAAAAATTATAAACAAAAATCAGATATTAAAAGATAAAGGAGCAAAAAAATGACAACTAACTTAGCTAAACAAAAAGAAAATCTAGAAGCTTATATCCGAAGTACAGGTTATAACACTAGAGGGATGAGCGTAGAAAATAATCATGTACTCATTGAAAAACCAATCCTTGATAGTTATGAAGATGAACATCAACGTAAAGAGCTGGTTGATCTAGTAAATGTTATTGAGACTCGTACCCGTGGTGGGAAGTATGAAGTAACTGACTTTGAATCTGATTCATTACAAGAAGTTAGCGAAAATTCGGCTGAGAGAACAGAAGCAGATAAAAAGAAAACTATCAGCGTTGATTACTTAGTTAAATTATTCAGTGGAAAACTTGATTTTTCACAGGAACAATTAGATGATGGCCAATATAATTTAACGGATTTTCTTGGTAAGAAGATTATTAAATTAAAACGTAGAACACGAAATAGAGAGATTGGGAAAATTCTCCAAACTGCGAAAGTGCAGACTGCTACAAGTATGGACGACTTGAAATCTATTGTTTCTTTAATCAATCCAGAGCGCAATGTATCTATGGTTATTAGTCAATCACTATTTAATGTCTTAGACAAAATGAAAGACACTTCAGGAAATTATCTTCTTAAAGTTGATAAAGAGACAGGGACAAGTGAAACATTCTTTGTAGATAACTTTTTAATTGTAGATGATACGACATTAGGGAACAAAGGTGACAAAAAAGGCTTTATCGGAGATCTAGAAAATTTTGTTACTTTGTTTGATCGCAAGAAAGATACACTTAGTTGGGTGAATGCGAATGACTATTTTGGGAAACGGTTGATTTTACATACCCGATTTGATGTAAAAAAAGTTGAAGCAGATTGTGGTTACTTTATTCAATGGAACTAGGAGAAAGAAATGGATATTAATCAAGTATTTGGAACACTGGATGATCTAGATAATAAAAAAAGTAAGATTAATTCAGCACGAGAACAGTTAAGCGAAAAAAGGAAAAGCCTGTTAGGCAATCAAGCAGTTTCATTTGAGAACATAGATTCTTTTTTGTCAAATAACTTAGAATCTTTAGAGCAGCTGGGAAAGATGGAAAAAGCTATTAATGGCCTTCAGGAAAAATTTGATAGTGATTTTTCAGAAGCTAATGCAGTCATCTTTGAATACATTTTTAAAGAAACTAAGCAACGGATGGAAACTAAGAAGATCTATAAACAATACCGAAAGAAACTTAGACGAATTTTGGACGCATATGATGAAATTCAAGAACTGAAGAAGGATGTAGAAGAAATTCATACAGGTGTAGTCAGAGAAATAAGTCAGAGACATTCTCTATCGCCGTATCGAACAGAAGTAAGTCCGCTTACTGTCCTACCATTCTTAACCCCTGATTCTAGCGGATGGATGAATTTTTCTAAGGAATATCGGGACATTAAAGAGTATTTAGAAAAATAGGGAACAAATTAAGTAAGGCTAGTGATATATGGCTCAAACAAAAGAAATATCGCTAGTCCTACTTTTATGCTTTACTAAGTTTCACATAACAAAGTAAGCATAAACTGAAAAGAAGTAATAGCTTGAAAGCAAGGTATATCAGGGGTTTACAGAATGGAGTGAGTTTCACAGAATGTAAGATATGAGAAACTGAGGGGATAAATTAAAGAAATTTCCCTTGAACTTGTCATACTGAAGAGTTGTCAAACTTAAAACAATGATACCTGATAAGTGGAGTGTTGGAAGGCTTTTAGCGCTTTTTGTCAGTTTGACAGAATTTACAATTTGACAAATTGCAAGATAAAAAATTTTTAAAATTTAAGTGGAGGTACTTGCCTATGTACGAGTTGAGTAACAGAGACTTGGACGGGATAGATATTGAGTTAGGACGGTATAGAACGCTTGCTAATAAAATTTATTTGAGAAGACAGGAACTAATACATAATAAGAAACATAGCGCTGAAGATTATACTGGTGGGAAAGGCAAGACAGTATCTAGTCCTACTGAAGCGACAATCATTAGAATTGAAGAAGACCAAACACTAAGATATTTAGAAGGCTTCAAACTAGTTGTAGATACCTTGATGGAAAACTTAATTGAAAGTGATCTAGTCATTTTTAAAATGAGATATTTAGAAGCTGGTGCGACTTGGGAAGACGTGGCAGAGAAACTAAATAAAACTACTCGTTATATAAATAGTCGAAGAAAAGTAATCGCTAAAAGATTTATAGAACTGAAAGGATATTGACACTCCCCCCCACTTTGTAAAGCATTTTCGTTGATTTTAGGTACCGGGAGCGGTAACTTTTTCCAAGTCGGAAGCTGTCAACCAAAAAGGGGGTAAAAAGTTGATATTTTAAAAAAATAGAAGGAGTTTTTAGAAAATGGATTTAGCAGCACAATTAGCAAATATTTTAGCAGAATATTGCGAAGAGGTTAATGAAGAAGTTGATAAAATTGCGGAGCAAGTCGCTAAAGAAACAGTTAAAGAATTAAAGGAAACTAGCCCTAAAAGAACAGGTAAATATTCAAAAGGATGGCGTAAGAAAAGAGTGAGAAATGGAGTTTGGGTCGTATATAGTTTTAAATACGGCTCTCTTACTCATTTACTTGAATTTGGACATATTAAACGAAATGGGGGGAGGACTAAGGCGTACCCTCATTTAAGACCTGCAGAACTGAATGCGATTCAAAAATTTACAGAAAGGATTAAGAACATTTCAAAGTAAACTATAATTGAATAGTATTAAGTAGACTAATTAAGTGAGCAAACCAACACATCGTTATTTAAGTCCTTAGATTTATTTCTGAGGGCTTTTTATCCTTGCTTCTCATATTGCTATTTGATAAAATAAAAGTAAGAACAGCTTTTTCCCTATCCTCTATGCTTTTATCTTTTTCTTTTGCGGGATTCTGGTTATATATAAGTTTGAGAGGATATGCTATAATATTACCAGGTAATAAAAAAAGCACGTCTGACCGTGCTAGTTTCTTGCCTGCTGAACTCATCAATATTACGCCCTTTTTAGGGCTCTTTTTTGTGGACTTTTTTAGGAACTTTCAAGAAAAACTAAGGCGTTTTAATGCCTAAATGTTTTTAAAGAAAGTCAGTATTTTCAAGGGCTGAGCTCTAAAAATTTGACTTATAGAGTGTTAAATGATAGTATAGTCAAAGATAGTCAAGGTTTAAAGAGAGAGGTGGGTTTGTAATGAGATTTAAAAATACATCGGATCATATTGAGGCCTACATCAAGGCGATTTTAGATCAATCTGGTATCGTGGAGTTGCAACGGAGTCAGTTGGCAGATACCTTTCAGGTTGTTCCTAGTCAGATTAACTATGTGATCAAGACACGCTTTACGGAAAGTAGAGGCTACTTGGTTGAAAGTAAGCGTGGTGGCGGAGGCTATATTCGTATAGGACGGATTGAGTTTTCTAGTCATCATGAAATGCTCAGGGAGCTGCTTTACTCAATTGGTGAGCGAGTTAGTCAAGAAATTTATGAGGATATTCTGCAACTTTTGGTTGAGCAGGAATTGATGACCAAGCAGGAGATGAATTTGCTGGTGGTAGTAGCTTTGGATCGCGTTCTAGGAGAAGAAGCTCCAGTTGTTCGTGCTAATATGCTACGACAGGTCATACAAGAGGTAGATAGAAAAGGGAAGTAAGATGAACTATTCAAAAGCATTGAATGAATGTATCGAAAGTGCCTACATGGTTGCTGGCCATTTTGGAGCTCGTTACCTAGAGTCTTGGCACTTGTTGATTGCCATGTCCAATCACAGTTATAGTGTGGCAGGGGCGACTTTAAATGATTATCCATATGAGATGGACCATTTGGAAGAGGTCGCTTTGGAACTGACTGAAACGGACTATAGCCAGGATGAAACCTTTACGGAATTGCCGTTCTCCCATCGTTTGCAGGTTCTCTTTGATGAAGCAGAGTATGTAGCGTCAGTGGTCTATGCTAAGGTGTTAGGGACAGAGCATGTTCTCTATGCGATTTTACATGATGGCAATGCCTTGGCGACTCGTATCTTGGAGAGGGCTGGTTTTTCTTATGAAGATAAGAAAGATCAGGTCAAGATTGCTGCCCTTCGTCGCAATTTAGAAGAACGTGCAGGCTGGACTCGTGAAGACCTTAAAGCTTTACGTCAACGCCATCGTACAGTAGCTGACAAGCAAAATTCTATGGCTAATATGATGGGCATGCCCCAGACTCCGAGCGGTGGTCTCGAGGACTATACGCATGATTTGACAGAGCAAGCTCGTTCTGGCAAGTTAGAACCAGTCATTGGTCGAGACAAGGAAATCTCGCGTATGATTCAAATTTTGAGCCGTAAGACCAAGAACAATCCTGTCTTGGTTGGGGATGCTGGTGTCGGGAAAACAGCTCTGGCACTTGGTCTTGCCCAGCGTATTGCTAGTGGGGATGTGCCTGCGGAAATGGCTAAGATGCGTGTGTTAGAGCTGGATTTGATGAATGTCGTTGCAGGGACACGCTTCCGTGGTGACTTTGAAGAACGTATGAACAATATCATCAAGGATATTGAAGAAGATGGCCAAGTCATCCTCTTTATCGATGAACTTCATACTATCATGGGTTCTGGTAGTGGAATTGACTCAACTCTGGATGCGGCCAATATCTTGAAGCCAGCCTTGGCGCGTGGCACCTTGAGAACAGTTGGTGCGACCACTCAGGAAGAATACCAAAAACACATCGAAAAAGATGCGGCCCTTTCTCGTCGTTTCGCTAAAGTGACGATTGAAGAACCAAGTGTGGCAGACAGCATGACCATTTTGCAAGGCTTGAAGGCGACTTATGAGAAGCATCACCGTGTGCAAATCACAGATGAAGCGGTTGAAACAGCTGTCAAGATGGCCCATCGTTACTTGACCAGTCGTCACTTGCCAGACTCTGCTATCGACCTCTTAGATGAAGCGGCAGCAACAGTGCAAAATAAGGCTAAGCATGTGAAAGCAGACGAATCCGGCTTGAGTCCAGCTGACAAGGCCCTGATGGATGGCAAGTGGAAACAGGCAGCCCAGCTAATCGCAAAAGAAGAGGAAGTGCCTGTCTATAAAGACTTGGTGACAGAGTCTGATATTTTGACCACCTTGAGTCGCTTGTCAGGTATTCCCGTTCAAAAACTGACTCAGACTGATGCTAAGAAATACTTAAACTTGGAAGCTGAACTGCACAAACGTGTCATCGGTCAAGATCAAGCTGTTTCAAGCATTAGCCGTGCGATTCGCCGCAACCAGTCAGGAATTCGCAGTCACAAGCGTCCGATTGGTTCCTTTATGTTCCTAGGGCCTACGGGTGTCGGAAAAACTGAATTAGCCAAGGCTCTGGCAGAAGTTCTTTTTGACGACGAATCAGCCCTTATCCGCTTTGATATGAGTGAGTATATGGAGAAATTCGCAGCTAGCCGTCTCAATGGAGCTCCTCCGGGCTATGTAGGCTACGAAGAAGGTGGGGAGTTGACCGAGAAAGTTCGCAACAAACCATACTCCGTTCTCCTCTTTGATGAGGTAGAGAAGGCCCACCCAGACATCTTTAATGTCCTCTTGCAAGTCTTGGATGATGGTGTCTTGACAGATAGCAAGGGACGCAAGGTTGACTTTTCAAATACCATTATCATCATGACGTCAAACCTTGGTGCGACAGCCCTTCGTGATGACAAGACCGTTGGTTTTGGAGCCAAGGATATTCGTTTTGATCAGGAAAATATGGAAAAACGTATGTTTGAAGAGCTGAAAAAAGCTTATAGACCTGAGTTTATTAACCGCATTGATGAAAAGGTGGTCTTCCATAGCCTGTCTAGCGACCATATGCAAGAAGTGGTGAAGATTATGGTCAAACCTTTAGTGGCAAGTTTGGCTGAAAAAGGTATTGACTTGAAATTACAAGCTTCCGCACTGAAATTGTTGGCCAATCAAGGATATGACCCAGAGATGGGAGCTCGTCCACTTCGCAGAACTCTGCAAACAGAAGTGGAAGACAAGTTGGCAGAACTTCTTCTTAAGGGAGATTTGGTAGCAGGCAAAACTCTTAAGATTGGTGTCAAAGCAGGCCAGTTAAAATTTGATATTGCATAAAAACGAGGTCGGGATAAAGTTCCCGACCTCTTTATGTACCATCATGAGATGTTTTTGTGTTGTGCTGCTTTTATGGGTGGCTATCTTTCTTAGAATTGCTCAACAGGTGAGTAAAGAAGTTTTTGTATTTATATTTTAAATAGGTTTCGTGTAAATACAATAAAGCTATATCTACAATCATAAAAATGATTATTAAGTAAAATAAATCAAATGTAGTCTGAGCGTAGCGAATTGCAGACTGATAAGACCAGAAAGCTCCCAAAATCAACCAAGGAAGATACTTGTAATACTTATTTAGCATAAGGGTGCACCTCCTATATTCTATTTCAATGTTATTATATTCCTTTGCACTTAAAGATGCAAGCGATTACACAAAATAAATTTAAATTTTTAACAGGAAAATCTCCTGTTTTTCTGTCTTATTACGAATAGAAGAGTAGGAGGAGTAAATATATCTAAATGATGTGAGATTTTTAAAATAGTTTAGATAAATTGTTGACATATTTAAATCTCAATGTTACAATCATATTACAAAATGATTTCTTTATATTTCTAAAATGTTACAAAGGAGTGGAAAAATGAAAAAGAAAACCTATATCAAATTAATGGCAGCAACTGTATTGGCTTCTACCTTGCTACTGGGAGCTTGTGGAAATAAAAAGGAAACAACTCAAGCAAGCAGTTCTGTTAAGACAAGCCAATCATTAAGTTCTAAAGCAGCTTCTTCTAGCAAAGAAAGCAAGACTCAGAAGTCCTCAAGTTCAGCGTCATCTGAAAAGTCCAAGACAGCTACTGACCAGTCTGCAGCAACTGTGACACCATCACAAGCGGCAACAGCACCAGAGCAAAGACAAGGTCAAGAAGTGTCTAATCAACAAGCGGCGAGTCAACAAACTTCTGCTCAGGCTCCTTCAACTCAACAGGCTCCTCAAGCCCAGTCTAACCAATCAAGCTATGATCCTACAACTGACCGCAAACTTCAAGATAAGCAAGCAGAGCAAAATAAACGCTACAAGGGTGTTTTAACTATGGTAGACGGTGATTTCTCAGCTGCAGCGGGCAACTGGAAGGGAGCCAATGGCGAAACCATTACAGTTTCATCCGGTGGTCAATTCACAGTAGAATCTGCTGATGGAAAGAAAGAAAACTACTCTATCAGAGGCTATTCTTATACTCTTGATGATGGCAAGTACAATGCCAAAATCGGTGGAGGGAAAGTCATCCAAATTACAACAGGAGCGGATGGCAAGGTTTCCAGTGTTGCTTTGAGTCAATAATAGCTCTCAGTATTTGAATTTTTACAATAAAAGAAAATCCGTCAGCTCAATAAGAGTCGACGGATTCTTTTATACTTGTACTTGGGTTAAAAATTCTTCTGTAGTAAGAATTTGAGCAAATTCATCCTGCAGAGAAAGGAGATTAATCTCATGGATAGTCTCAGGAGAGATGGCTTGACCGTTTTTGTTAGATAGGGTAAAACTGGCAGTAGCATCTGCTAGTAAAGTGACTTCAAAACCAAGATTTGCTGCCATTCGTGTCGTAGTAGATACACAATGAGGCAGCGTCAGACCAACAAGGACTAAATGACAAATCTGATTTTTTCGTAAATAGGTTTCAAGATTTGTTCCAATAAAGGCGCTATTAACCGTTTTTTGAAAGACAGGTTCTGAAGCAACTGGTTCAAATCCACTTTTAAATTCCTGATTTTGTTTGTTATGAAATTGCGACTGGGGATTATCAGATATGTGTTGAATGTGTAAGACTGGAAGAGCGTGTTTACGAAAGTACCCCAGTACCCTCAATGCTTGGTGTTCAGCTTGAGGGTTGTTCCGTTCTCCCCAAATAGGTCTATCAAATGCTTTTTGCATATCGATAATCAGTAGAGCAGTATGAACCATTTTAAGCCTTATCCAATTGTAAGAGAGCTTCAATCTCTGCTAGGGTGCTAGCTTGTGAAATAGCTCCACGGAGTTTGGCTGCGCCAGATGTTCCACGGAGGTAGTGAGGAGCGAGTCCTCGGAATTCACGAACTGCGACATTTTCCCCTTTGAGGTTAATCAAGCGTTTCAAGTGTTCGTAGGCGATTTTCATCTTGTCTTCAAAAGTCAAATCAGGGAGGATTTCTCCTGTTTCAAAGTAATGGTTGATTTGGTTAAAGAGGTAAGGATTCCCCATGGCAGCGCGGCCAATCATGACTGCGTCAGCACCGACTTCTTCGATACGTTGTTTGGCTTCTTGGACAGTACGGATGTCACCGTTGGCGATGAATGGAATTTTTGTCAAAGCTTGAGCGACCTTGTGAAGGGTCTCGAGGTCTGCGTGGCCTGTGTACATTTGTTCGCGGGTACGGCCATGCATGGCAAGAGCAGAAACGCCTGCAGCTTCAGCGGCCAGGGCATTTTCTACTGCCAGAGATGGGTCAGCCCAACCTGTACGCATTTTGACAGTAAGGGGGATATCAAGGACAGATTGAACCTTGTTGATGATAGAGTAGATCTTGTCTGGGTCCTTGAGCCACATAGCGCCAGCTTCGTTCTTCACGATTTTGTTAACTGGGCAGCCCATGTTGATATCCACGATATCGGTTTTGGTGTTTTCTTGGATGAATTCTGCTGCGCGTGCTAGGCTGTCTTCATCGCTACCAAAAAGTTGGATAGAGACTGGGTTTTCGCCTTCATCGATATGAAGCATATGTAGAGTTTTTTCGTTGTTGTATTGGATTCCCTTGTCAGAGACCATTTCCATGACAACGAGTCCAGCTCCGAGCTCTTTTGCAATGGTACGAAAGGCTGAGTTGGTCACGCCGGCCATGGGTGCTAAAACGGTACGATTGGGAATCTCAACATTGCCAATCATAAAAGGTGTATTAAGATTTGTCACGAATGAGTTCCTCCAGGTCGTTTTCATCAAAGTTATAAGTTGTTTGGCAGAATTGACAAGTGATTTCTGCCCCGTGGTCTTCCTCTTTCATTTCCTGTAAGTCTGAGCTTGGAAGGCTGGCAAGAGCGTTCATAAAGCGATCATGGCTACAGTCACATTGGAAACGGATTTCTTCTTCAGAAAGACGCTTGTAGGCTTCGTCACCGTAGATTGCCTTGAGGAGAGCTTCAATATGGTCGTCGCTTTCCAGAAGAGTAGAGATAGCTGGCATTTCTTGGATGCGTTTTTCAAAGCGAGCAATCTCTTCTTCCTTGGCTCCCGGCAAAACTTGAACTAGGAAACCACCTGCAACCTTGACCTTGTCTTCCTCGTCTAAAAGGACATTGAGGCCGACTGCTGACGGAGTCTGTTGGCTTTCAGTCAGGTAAAAGGCAAGGTCTTCACCGATTTCTCCAGAGATGAGAGGAGTCATAGAGTTGTAAGGATTTCCAGTGCCGTAGTCTGTGATAACGAGGAATTGACCATTGCCGACAAAAGGTCCAACTAGGACTTCACCAGTTGCAGTCTTTTTGATGTCGACACCAGGATTTTGAACATAACCTTTGACATTCCCCTTGGTATCAGCGACGGTGATGATAGCACCTAGAGAGCTAGATCCCAGCACCTTAACTGTAAGTTTGGTATTTCCTTTTTCATTGGCTGCGAGAATCTGGCTAGCGATAAGAGTTCGACCAAGCGCTACAGTTGAGCTAGCTTGGGTTTGATGTTTTTCTTGAGCAGTGCGGACTGTTTCTGTGCTATCAAGGACAAAAGCACGAAAGGCTCCGCTTTCTGATATAGTTTTAATAATTTTATCCATAGCTACTATTTTAGCATAAAAATGCCCAAAGGGGGAGCCGTGTGTTTGCTGATTTTGAGGATAATGGACTAGGAAATCAGCATGAAAATAAAAAGAGAAACAGATTATTTCAGCATTTGTAAGATTTATGCTATGCTTAAGGTAGAACATGAAAGGGGTAACAAATGTATTTAGGAGATTTGATGGAAAAGGCTGAATCTGGCCAATTTTCGATCCTTTCCTTTCTATTACAAGAGTCTGAGACGACCGTCAAGGCTGTAATGGAGGAAACAGGATTTTCAAAAGCAACCCTAACCAAATATGTCACCCTGCTCAATGACAAGGCTTTGGACAGTGGCTTAGAGCTGACCATCTCCTTAGAAGATGAGAATCTGCGTCTGTCGATCGGTGCAGCTACCAAGGGGAAAGATATTCGGAGCATGTTTTTGGAGAATGCTGTTAAATATCAGATTCTTGTTTATCTTCTCTACCACCAACAGTTTTTAGCCCATCAGCTGGCTCAAGAATTGATGATTAGTGAAGCTACGCTTGGTCGTCACCTGGCTAGTTTAAATCAGATTTTGTCAGAATTTGATTTATCCATCCAAAATGGACGTTGGCGAGGTCCAGAGCATCAGATTCGCTATTTCTATTTCTGTCTTTTCCGTAAGGTCTGGTCGAGTCAGGAGTGGGAAGGCCACATGCAGAAGCCAGAGAGAAAGCAGGAGATTGCTTGTTTAGAAGAAATCTGCGGTGCAAGCTTGTCTTCGGGCCAGAAATTGGACTTGGTTCTCTGGACTCACATCAGTCAACAACGTCTCAGGGTCAAGGCCTGCCAGTTCCAAGTCATAGAAGAGAAAATGAAAGGGTATTTTGATAATATTTTCTACCTGCGTTTGCTTCGAAAGACCTCGTCCTTTTTTGCTGGGCAACACATTCCTTTAGGTACTGAGGACGGTGAGATGATGATTTTCTTCTCTCTCCTCCTATCTCATCGCATTCTTCCCCTTCATACTATGGAGTATATCCTTGGTTTTGGAGGGCAGTTGGCAGATTTACTGACGCAATTGATTCAAGAAATGAAGAAAGAGGAGTTACTAGGTGATTATACAGAGGACCATGTCACCTATGAACTCAGTCAGCTTTGTGCTCAAGTCTATCTATATAAGGGTTATATCTTACAGGATCGCTACAAGTACCAGTTAGAGAATCGTCATCCTTATTTGCTGATGGAACATGATTTTAAGGGGATAGCAGAGAAGATTTTTCATGCCTTGCCCGCTTTTCATCAGGGGACGGATTTGGATAAGAAAATTCTCTGGGAATGGCTCCAGTTGATAGAGTATATGGCTGAAAATGGTGGTCAGCATATGCGGATTGGTCTGGATTTGACATCTGGTTTTCTTGTCTTTTCAAGGATGGTAGCCATTTTGAAACGGTATTTGGAATACAATCGTTTTATTAGCATTGAAGCCTATGAGCCTAGTCGGCATTATGATTTGCTGGTTACCAATAACCCGATTCATAAGAAGGAGCAGACACCGGTCTATTATTTAAAAAATGATTTGGATATGGAAGATTTGGCAGGGATTCGTCAGATATTATTCACTTAAAAGGCTTGGTTGTTCCAGGTCTTTTTTGTGAAATTTACACAATCTCCTCACATTTTTTTAAAAATTAAAAAAAGTTGATAAACAAGAAAGCGCTTTATTTTGTATACTAGTTACTGTAAAGAGGAGACATCCTCAAGATCTTTATCAGGAGGACAGCACATGTCACAAGAAAAATACATCATGGCCATTGACCAGGGAACTACAAGTTCTCGTGCCATTATTTTCAACAAAAAAGGAGAAAAGGTCAGCTCAAGTCAAAAAGAGTTCACTCAGATTTTCCCTCAGGCAGGTTGGGTTGAGCACAATGCCAATGAAATTTGGAACTCAGTCCAGTCAGTTATTGCGGGAGCTTTCATCGAAAGTGGTGTCAAGCCAAACCAAATCGAAGCCATCGGGATTACCAACCAGCGTGAAACAACGGTCGTCTGGGATAAGAAAACAGGGCTCCCTATCTACAACGCTATCGTTTGGCAATCACGTCAAACAGCTCCTCTGGCTGAGCAACTAAAAAGTCAAGGTTATGTGGAAAAATTCCATGAAAAGACTGGTTTGATTATTGATGCTTACTTCTCAGCTACCAAGGTTCGTTGGATTTTGGACCATGTAGAAGGCGCTCAAGAGCGAGCTGAAAAGGGAGAGTTGCTCTTTGGTACCATTGATACTTGGTTGGTTTGGAAATTAACTGACGGCGCTTCTCACGTGACGGATTACTCAAATGCAGCCCGTACTATGCTTTATAACATTAAAGAACTCAAATGGGATGACGAGATTTTGGAAATTCTCAACATTCCGAAGGCCATGCTTCCAGAAGTTCGTTCTAACTCTGAAATCTACGGTAAGACAGCCCCATTCCATTTCTACGGTGGAGAAGTGCCAATCTCAGGTATGGCTGGTGACCAACAGGCAGCCCTCTTTGGACAGTTGGCCTTTGAACCTGGTATGGTCAAGAATACTTATGGAACAGGCTCTTTCATCATCATGAATACTGGTGAAGAAATGCAGTTGTCTGAAAATAACCTCTTGACAACCATTGGTTACGGAATCAACGGCAAGGTTTACTATGCCTTGGAAGGTTCTATCTTCATCGCAGGAAGTGCCATTCAATGGCTTCGTGACGGTCTTCGTATGGTAGAAAATTCACCAGAGTCTGAAAAATACGCTCGTGATTCTCACAACAATGATGAAGTTTACGTCGTTCCAGCCTTTACAGGTCTAGGTGCTCCATATTGGAATCAAAACGCTCGTGGTTCTGTCTTTGGCTTGACTCGTGGAACAAGCAAAGAAGACTTTATCAAGGCAACCTTGCAATCTATCGCTTATCAAGTCCGTGACATCATCGATACCATGCAAGTGGATGCTCAGACAGCTATCCAAGTCTTGAAAGTAGATGGTGGTGCAGCTATGAACAACTTCCTCATGCAGTTCCAAGCGGACATTTTAGGAATCGACATTGCACGCGCCAAAAACTTGGAAACAACGGCCCTAGGTGCAGCCTTCTTGGCAGGATTATCAGTGGGCTATTGGAAGGACTTGGATGAGTTAAAACTCTTGAACGAGACAGGAGAACTCTTTGAGCCATCCATGAATGAATCGCGCAAGGAACAACTTTACAAGGGTTGGAAGAAGGCTGTGAAAGCAACTCAAGTCTTTGCGGAAATCGACGACTAATACTGGAAGAATAAAGCGACTTAGTTAGAAAGTGTGTAAATATGGAATTTTCAAAGAAAACACGTGAATTATCAATTAAAAAAATGCAGGAACGTACTCTGGACCTCTTGATTATCGGTGGGGGAATTACAGGGGCTGGTGTAGCCTTGCAGGCGGCAGCTAGCGGTCTTGAGACTGGTTTGATTGAAATGCAGGACTTCGCAGAAGGAACATCAAGCCGTTCAACAAAATTGGTTCACGGAGGTCTGCGTTACCTCAAACAATTCGACGTAGAAGTGGTGTCAGATACAGTTTCTGAACGTGCAGTAGTTCAACAAATTGCTCCACATATTCCAAAACCAGACCCAATGCTCTTGCCAGTTTACGATGAAGATGGAGCAACCTTTAGCCTCTTCCGCCTTAAAGTAGCTATGGACTTGTACGACCTTTTGGCGGGTGTTAACAACACGCCAGCAGCCAACAAGGTCTTGAGCAAGGAAGAAGTCTTGGAACGTCAACCAAACTTGAAGAAAGAAGGCTTGGTAGGAGGCGGGGTTTACCTTGACTTCCGTAACAACGATGCGCGTCTCGTGATTGAAAACATCAAACGTGCCAATCAAGATGGTGCCCTCATTGCCAACCACGTGAAGGCAGAAGGATTCCTCTTTGACGAAAGTGGCAAGATTACAGGTGTCGTAGCTCGTGACTTGTTGACAGACCAAGTCTTTGAAATCAAGGCCCGTCTGGTAATCAACACAACAGGTCCTTGGAGCGATAAGGTACGCAATTTGTCTAATAAGGGAACCCAATTCTCACAAATGCGTCCAACTAAGGGAGTTCACTTGGTAGTGGATTCAAGCAAGATCAAGGTTTCACAGCCAGTTTACTTTGACACAGGTTTGGGTGACGGCCGTATGGTCTTTGTTCTCCCACGTGAAAACAAGACTTACTTCGGTACAACGGATACAGACTACACAGGCGATTTGGAACATCCAAAAGTGACTCAGGAAGATGTAGATTACCTACTTGGCATTGTCAACAACCGCTTCCCAGAAGCCAACATCACCATTGACGATATCGAAAGTAGCTGGGCAGGTCTTCGTCCATTGATCGCAGGCAATAGCGCTTCTGACTACAATGGTGGAAATAACGGAACTATTAGTGATGAAAGCTTTAACAACTTGATTGCGACTGTCGAAGCTTATCTATCGAAAGAAAAAACGCGTGAAGATGTTGAGTCTGCTGTTAGCAAGCTTGAAAGCAGCACATCTGAGAAACATTTGGATCCATCTGCAGTTTCTCGTGGTTCTAGCTTGGACCGTGATGATAATGGTCTTTTGACCCTTGCTGGTGGTAAAATCACAGACTACCGTAAGATGGCAGAAGGAGCTATGGAGCGCGTGGTTGATATCCTCAAAGCAGAATTTGACCGTAGCTTTAAACTCATCAACTCTAAGACTTACCCTGTTTCAGGTGGAGAATTGAACCCAGCAAATGTGGACTCAGAAATCGAAGCCTTTGCGCAACTTGGAGTGTCACGTGGCTTGGATAGCAAGGAAGCTCATTACCTAGCAAATCTTTACGGTTCAAATGCACCGAAAGTCTTTGCCCTTGCTCACAGCTTGGAACAAGCGCCAGGACTCAGCTTGGCAGACACCTTGTCCCTTCACTATGCAATGCGCAATGAGTTGGCTATCAGCCCAGTTGACTTCCTCCTTCGTCGTACCAACCACATGCTCTTTATGCGTGATAGTTTGGATAGCATCGTTGAGCCAGTTTTGGATGAAATGGGACGATTCTATGACTGGTCAGAAGAAGAAAAAGCAGCCTACCGTGCTGACGTCGAGGCGGCTCTCGCTCAAAATGACTTAGCAGAATTAAAAAATTAAGAAAAAGGAAAAGAGGTGGAGGGCAGGACTCCTTGTCGCCCGCCCCTTCTTTTTAATGGAGACAGAAAGATGATGAATGAATTATTTGGAGAATTTTTAGGGACTTTAATCCTGATTCTTCTAGGAAATGGTGTTGTGGCTGGTGTGGTTCTTCCTAAAACCAAGAGCAACAGCTCAGGTTGGATTGTGATTACTATGGGTTGGGGGATTGCAGTTGCGGTTGCAGTCTTTGTATCTGGCAAGCTCAGTCCAGCTCATTTAAACCCAGCTGTGACGATTGGTGTGGCCTTAAAAGGTGGTTTGCCTTGGGCTTCCGTTTTCCCTTATATTCTAGCTCAGTTCGCAGGGGCTATGCTCGGTCAGATTTTGGTTTGGTTGCAATTCAAGCCGCATTATGAGGCTGAAGAAAATGCAGGCAATATCCTGGCAACCTTCAGTACTGGGCCAGCCATTAAGGATACAGTTTCTAACTTAATCAGCGAAATCCTTGGCACCTTTGTTTTGGTGTTGACAATCTTTGCTTTGGGTCTGTACGATTTTCAGGCAGGTATCGGAACCTTTGCAGTGGGAACTTTGATTGTCGGTATTGGTCTATCACTTGGTGGGACAACAGGCTATGCCTTGAACCCTGCGCGTGACCTTGGACCTCGTATCATACACAGCCTTCTTCCAATTTCAAACAAAGGAGACGGAGACTGGTCTTATGCTTGGATTCCAGTTGTGGGACCTGTTATCGGTGCAGCCTTGGCCGTGCTTGTATTCTCACTTTTCTAGTATAGAAAATAATTATTTTGATAAAGCTTGAGATGAAAATCTCAGGCTTTTTTCGTTGAGTATAACTTCTTAGAGCTAGCCAACAACGATAATCATAATTCCTCCCAAAATTAGGAATAATAAAGGCAATAGTTTTTGTTTTTCATGTGAAATACCTCACTTTTACTTTCCTCTATTTTGTGTTAAAATATTAAAAATCAAAAACTGTTCCCATATATGCTTGTTGGAGAGATATTATGAAAAAATTTGGAGAAATTTTTAAAAAGTTTCGAGAATCTAGAGGTTTTCGCTTGAAAGATGTCGAAAAAGCTGGTATATCAACATCACAGCTCTCACGTTTTGAAAAGGGAGAGACTGATTTAACCATTTCAAAATTTATGGCTATTTTGGATGAAATTAACATGCCTATTGATGAATTTATGTATGCTGTTCATGATTTTCATCGTGATGAACTGAACGAACTCTTATCAAAGGTTAGGCATTTTGTATCAAATCATGATGTTGATGTGTTGAAAAAACTACTTTATTCTCAGATGGAGTCAGATTCTAAACAAGAGAAATTTCATAAGCTTAACATTATTTTATTAAAAATTCGTTTACAAGATTTATCGGGAGAAGCTTATTATTCTGGTGATGATTTATCTTATCTAACTGATTATCTCTTTAGTGTTGAATATTGGGGATACTATGAATTATTGATTTTTTCAAATACGCTAGATGTCCTAAAACACGATGTCTTCATGGTTTTGGCTAGAGAGATGTCTAGACGTTCTGATTTCTACAAAGAAATTCCAAACAATAGACGACTGATTTCATCTATGCTATTAAACGGATATATCACATGTATTGAAAGAGGAAAATTTCTTGATGCTTTGTATTTTGAAAAACGACTAAACCAATGTTTTTTCACTGAAACTGAAATTTATGAACGGTTAGTGTTTCAGTATGCACAACATCTGTATCGATACAAAAAAGAGATGGATTGTAAAGCAATTATTGAAATGAGGAAGTGTATTGGAGCAATGAAATTAGCGGGAAGTAACCATTTGGCAAAGACTTATGAAAGGCATTTAGAAAAAATTTTAGTAAGTAAAAGGTAATACGCAGATATGGGAAAGGAAGTATCTCGAAATAATATTTTGGTAGAATTGTCTTTAGAAATTTCAATTACGGTTGTTTTATCAGTTCATTTTATTCGAGCGATAGGATTTTTCGAAGTTTTCACCATAATTATGAATTTTGAGGTATTTAATATGCAAGTTCTATCTCCATATATTTTAAGAAAGAAAAGTGAAACAGGAGAATTATTTTTCAATAGTAAAAATAATCACTCTTAATAAACAGCATCATATATAGGTTAATTAAATTATTGTATAGTCTCAGTTGGAGTTAATTTGTTTATAACTTTTAGACTGAGGCTTTTATATCTATTCGCTTTCTTTTAGACTGAGGCTTTTATATCTATTCGCTTTCTTTTAGATAGGCTTATTTATGAAATTTCTAAAATACATTAAAACTAATATTTTTATCTATTTTTTAATAGGAGTACTTTTGAATAGCGGGATGGCTCTAATAAAGCCATTGTTATTGGATAAGCTATTGAATATTCGTGAAGATCAACTTACAATTGGTACAATTTCATACTTTGTTTTATATGGCCTGTGTCTGCACCTGTTTTTTTATAGCACGATGTTGCTAGCAAATTTTGTCAGTAATAATCTGCAGCGTCATCTGCAAATTCGTTTAAAAGATCAGCTTATTAAGAAACTATTTTTGAAAGAAAATGTTGTATATGATGAAAAAGTTTCAATTGTTACACAAGATATGGAACTGCTCTATAATCGCTTCTTTTTACCCTTGGATATGATAGTTGGAAGAGTTTTTATACTTTGTACAACGATTGTTTTTATTTTGGTGCAAAATTTTTGGCTTGGTCTTGTTTTTATCGTGTTCTCTTTTCTTCGACCATTGCCTCAATGGGTAATGAATAATCGTTTAATGAAAAGAGGTGCAAATTTTTCGGAAATGCAAAAAGCTTTTCATCTATCTGTAGGAGATTTTTTTAAGGGAGGAGATACGATATATTTTTATGGCGCTAGTAAAGAAAACTTTGCTAAGATGAGAAAAAATAACGAGTGTTACGAGAATGCTCGTTGGAAAAATGAATGGACTAGCAATGTCGTTTATTTTTTCAATGGTCCTTTAGAATTCCTTAGTCAGGTACTACCTCTCGCACTTGGTCTTCTATTACAAAAGAGTGGTATAGAGTTAACAACAGCTAGTTTGGTCTCTATGTATATAGCTACAATGAATCTTAGCGGACCTATTCAAAGAATTATGTATAGCATATCTGATATACAGCGATCGCAAACAGTGAAAGAAAAAATATTTTCATTATTGGAAGAATCTTGTTTAGAAACATCATATCCGACAGTCGAATCTTTAGCTGAGCTAGTTTTGGAGGGCGTTTCAAAACAGGTTGGAGAGCAAGTGCTCTTTTATGATTTGTCACTTAGACTAACTAAGCCAAGTAAAGTTTTAATAAAGGGAGCTAGTGGTACCGGAAAGTCAACTCTCCTACAATTGGTAGCAGGAAAGATAAGTCCGAATAGTGGTAGAATTATCGTACGTGATAAATCAGGTCGAGAATTTACTCATTATCAAGGGAATGTCGCTTATATCTCTCAGAATCCATTTTTCAGACATGGGACAATCCGAGAAAATTTAACATTAGGACAGGAGATTTCAGATAAAGAATTACTCTGTTGCCTAGAACAAGTTGGTTTAACGAATGAAATCACCAATATCTTGGATTATCAACTGGTAAATAATGGAGAAAACATTTCAGGTGGACAACGTTTACGACTTGAATTAGTTCGCTGTCTGCTTCGACAAAAAGACATTGTGTTGGCGGATGAGGTTACATCATCCTTAGACAAGGACAATGCATATCAAGTGCGCCAGTTACTTTTGCAGTTGCCTATCATTTTGATTGAAGTTGCTCATCATATTGATTCAGAAACGGTTTATAATCAAGTAATTGATTTGGGAAAATATAGAATAAAATAAATAGACTTGTTCGGCATCTTGCTAGATATAATATATATGTATATTATGTATTGTTTTAGCTGATTTAAAGATGTGAAAACTAAAAACTATGGCTAAGTTGGAATGTTAAAAATTCAATTTCTGACCACCTAATCTTGTGTCAAATAGTTATCAAACAAAGTCTACTATACCATTTATCAGTTAAATATTTTTATGTTATGGGAGCGTTACATGTCTAATTCATTTATCAAGTTGTTAGTCTCTCAATTGTTTGCAAATTTAGCAGATATTTTCTTTAGAGTAACAATCATTGCGAACATATACATTATTTCAAAATCAGTAATTGTCACATCACTAGTTCCCATTTTAATAGGGATATCCTCTTTTGTTGCAAGTCTTTTAGTTCCTTTAGTTACTAAAAGGTTAGCGCTAAATAGGGTTTTATCTTTATCCCAATTTGGAAAGACTATATTATTGGCGATACTGGTAGGAATGTTTATACTAATGCAATCAGTAGCGCCTTTGGTGATCTATCTATTTGTTGTTGTAATTTCCATATTAGATGGTTTTGCAGCACCGGTTTCCTATGCTATTGTGCCACGCTATGCGACCGATTTGGGCAAGGCTAACTCAGCCTTGTCAATGAGTAGTGAAGCTGTTCAGTTAGTGGGTTGGGGATTAGGTGGACTCTTGTTTGCAACAATTGGTCTCTTACCTACCACGTTTATCATTTTAATCTTGTATATCATTTCTAGCTTTCTGATGTTATTTCTTCCGAAGGCTGAAGTGGAGGTGTTAGAGTCAGAAACTAATCTTGAAATTTTGTTCAAAGGTTGGAAGTTAGTTGCTAGAGATCCTAGATTAAGACTTTTTGTATCAGCAAATTTATTGGAAATTTTCTCAAATACGATTTGGGTTTCGTCTATCATACTTGTCTTTGTAACTGAGTTATTAAATGAAACGGAAAGTTACTGGGGATATTCTAATACAGCATACTCTATCGGGATTATAATTAGTGGCTTAATTGCTTTTAGGCTATCTGAAAAGTTCCTCGCTGCTAAATGGGAAAGTATTCTTTTTCCTCTTGTAGGCATGGCAATAGTGACACTGACTATTCTATATTTTCCAAACGCACAGATGTTTTTATTATTTTCAGCTTTAGTTGGTATGTTATCGCAACTAAAAGAAGTTCCTGAAAGTGTATTTCTTCAGGAAACAGTAGAGGAAAATAACTTGGTTAATGTCTATTCCGTTCTGGAAGTGATTTCGACACTAGCATTTACAGTATTTGTTTTGCTAATGAGCTATATTACTGAGAATTTTGGTATTAGCATCAGTTTTTGGCTATCGGCAATGTGTCTGATGATAGAGGCTATTTTAATTTATATCAGACGAGACTATTTTAAATGATAGACTGGGTAAAAAGTTTTGAAAAATTAGAAAAGCGCATAGTATCGGGTGTTGAAAAAACTTGATATTATGCGTTTTATTATGGGGATATTTACTTCATTTTCTACTGAAATGGAGTTTTACCTAGACTTATCTATTTAAAATATTCATAGAAAAACCGCATAATCTTTAAAATTAGCTTAAATGCAGTGAAAATGTACGGTAAACAATTGAAAAATTACCCTAAAAAATGGTACAATGGTAGAAAAATACTATAGTAAGAGTTTATCTTATTTAACAAAAATTACAGAAATGAATGGTTTTTCTTGATGAAACAGAGAAAAGAATTGTACCTTTTTCTTGGTCGGACAGCCTTGTATTTTCTTATCTTTATAGGGCTGCTTTACTTCTTTAGCTATCTTGGGCAGGGCCAAGGAAGCTTTATCTATAATGAATTCTAACTTGAAGGAGAACCCCTATTGTGTCAAATAAACCAATAGCAGATATGATTGAAACCATTGAGCATTTTGCTCAGACCCAGCCTAGCTATCCTGTCTATAATGTTTTAGGGCAGGAACACACTTATGGTGATTTAAAGGCTGATTCGGATAGTTTAGCTGCAGCCATTGACCAACTAGGCTTGCCAGAGAAGTCTCCTGTGGTCGTTTTTGGTGGCCAAGAATATGAAATGTTGGCAACTTTTGTAGCCTTGACTAAGTCAGGTCATGCTTACATTCCAATTGATAGCCATTCGGCCTTGGAGCGAGTTTCAGCTATTTTAGAAGTAGCGGAGCCAAGTTTGATTATTGCCATTTCAGACTTTCCATTGGAGCAGGTTTCTACACCGATGATGAATCTAAATCAGGTTCAAGAAGCCTTTGCCCAAGGGAATAACTATGAAATCACGCATCCAGTCAAGGGAGATGATAATTACTACATTATCTTTACTTCTGGTACGACTGGTAAGCCTAAGGGAGTGCAGATTTCCCATGATAACCTCCTCAGCTTTACCAACTGGATGATTACGGATAAGGAATTTGCGACGCCAAGTCGTCCGCAAATGCTGGCTCAGCCACCTTATTCTTTTGACCTGTCTGTCATGTACTGGGCACCGACATTAGCACTTGGTGGTACACTTTTCGCTCTTCCTTCAGCCATTACTCAGGACTTTAAGCAACTCTTTGCGACCATCTTTTCATTGCCAATCGCTATCTGGACTTCAACGCCTTCTTTTGCGGATATGGCCATGTTGTCTGAAGATTTCAACAGTGAGAAAATGCCTGGCATCACGCATTTCTACTTTGATGGAGAAGAATTGACAGTCAAAACAGCTCAAAAACTGCGCGAGCGTTTCCCCGATGCCCGTATTATCAATGCTTACGGTCCAACAGAAGCGACAGTGGCCCTGTCAGCAGTTGCCGTGACAGATGAGATGTTAGCGACTCTCAAACGCCTACCAATCGGCTATACTAAGGCTGATTCTCCAACCTTCATCATTGACGAGGAAGGAAATAAACTGCCAAATGGTGAACAGGGAGAAATCATTGTTTCTGGGCCAGCTGTGTCAAAAGGCTATATGAACAATCCTGAAAAAACAGCGGAAGCCTTCTTTGAATTTGAAGGATTACCAGCCTATCACACAGGTGATGTGGGAACCATGACAGATGAAGGCTTGCTTCTCTACGGCGGACGCATGGACTTCCAGATTAAGTTCAACGGTTACCGCATTGAGTTAGAAGATGTCTCTCAAAACCTCAATAAGTCTCGCTTTATTGAGTCTGCTGTTGCAGTACCGCGCTATAATAAAGACCACAAGGTGCAAAATCTTCTGGCCTATGTCATCTTAAAAGATGGTGTTCGTGAGCAGTTTGAGCGTGATATCGATATTACCAAGGCTATTAAGGAAGACTTGACAGATATTATGATGTCTTATATGATGCCGTCTAAATTCCTTTACCGAGACAGTTTGCCACTGACTCCAAATGGGAAAATTGACATAAAAGGATTGATTAACGAGGTGAATAATAGATGATGGAGTTTTTTCAACAGCTTCCTCATATAGAGCCATATGGTAATCCTCAGTATTTTGTTTATGTGATTGCTGCAACCTTGCCCATCTTTATCGGTCTCTTTTTCAAGAAACGTTTTGCCTGGTATGAAGTGCTGGTTAGCCTCTTCTTTATCGTCACCATGTTGGTGGGTGGGAAGACCAATCAATTGGCTGCCTTGGGTATTTACCTTTGCTGGGAAATATTGCTCCTGCTTTTCTACAAGCACTATCGAAAAAGTAAGGATGGGAAGTGGGTCTTCTACCTAGTTAGCTTTCTATCCCTCCTTCCGATTATCTTTGTCAAGGTCCAACCAGCTATCAATGGAACGCAGTCTTTGCTTGGATTTTTGGGGATTTCTTACCTGACCTTTCGTTCGGTTGGGATTATCATCGAGCTGAGAGATGGAGTGATCAAGGATTTCACCTTGTGGGAATTCCTCCGTTTCCTTCTCTTCATGCCGACTTTTTCAAGTGGTCCAATCGATCGCTTTAAGCGTTTTAATGAAAATTATCAGACCATTCCTGAGCGGGATGAGTTGATGGATATGCTGGATGAATCTGTTCGCTATATCATGTGGGGATTTTTGTACAAATTTATCCTAGCTCATGTTTTAGGAGAGACCTTACTCCCTCCTCTGAAGAATCTAGCCCTGCAATCAGGTGGCTTCTTTAACCTCTATGCCTTGGCAGTCATGTATACCTTTGGTCTAGAACTTTTCTTTGACTTTGCAGGCTACTCTATGTTTGCCTTGGCAATCTCAAACTTAATGGGAATCCGTAGCCCTATCAACTTCAACAAACCCTTTTTATCAAGGGATTTAAAGGAGTTTTGGAATCGTTGGCATATGAGCCTTTCTTTCTGGTTCCGTGATTTTGTCTTTATGCGGATGGTGATGGTGTTGACCAGAAAGAAGATCTTTAAAAATCGCAATGTAACCTCAAGTGTGGCCTATATTGTAAATATGCTGATTATGGGATTTTGGCATGGAGTGACCTGGTACTATATCGCCTATGGACTCTTTCATGGGATTGGATTGGTCATCAATGACGCTTGGGTTCGTAAGAAAAAAGCACTCAATAAGGAACGGAAAAAAGCAGGGAAGACTGCTCTACCTGAGAATCGCTGGATTCAGTTGCTTGGCATGGTTGTCACCTTCCATGTCGTCATGCTGTCATTCTTAATCTTTTCTGGATTTTTGAATGATTTATGGTTTAAAAAATAAAAGGAAATAAAAAATGGATATCAAATCAGAAGTTATCGAAATTATTGATGAGTTGTTTATGGAAGATGTTTCTGACATGATGGATGAAGATCTTTTTGATGCAGGTGTCTTGGATAGTATGGGAACGGTTGAGTTGATTGTGGAGATTGAAAACCGTTTTGATATTCGTGTCCCTGTTACAGAGTTTGGTCGCGACGACTGGAATACGGCTAATAAAATCATAGCTGGTATTGTGGAGCTACAAAATGCTTAAACGCTTATGGTTAATCTTTGGGCCTATCTTCATAGCCGGATTTTTGGTTCTTCTACTCATCTTTTTTTATCCAAGTACAACAAGCCATAATTTGACGGAGGAGAAATATTCGGCGGCTTCTGTTAGTGTAGAGAGTTTTAAAGAGAGAAGCCAAAAAGTAAGGGCCCTTACAGATCCAAATATGCGTTTTATTCCTTTTCTAGGGTCCAGTGAATGGATTCGATTTGATAGTGTCCATCCAGCTGTTTTAGCAGAGAAATACCATCGTCCCTATCGTCCTTACTTTTTAGGTCAAGCAGGAGCAGCCTCTCTAAATCAATATTTTGGCCTACAGCAAATTTTGCCAGAAATAGAGAATAAGCATGCGGTATTTGTGATTTCGCCTCAGTGGTTTACGGAGACTGATTATGAACCCGCAGCGTTTCAGAGATTTTTTAACAGTGACCAATTGACAGCTTTTCTGGAAAATCAATCTGGTGACACTGCTGCAAAGCATGCGGCTATTCGATTGTTAAAGCAGAATCCTAATGTTGCATTAAAAGGCATTGTTCAAAAACTGTCAAAGGGTGAAGAATTATCAGAGGTTGATCAGGTTGCTATTAATATTTTTGCCCGATTCAATGAGAGACAGGCTTCTCTATTTGGTCGGTTCTCCATTAGAGGAAAACTCAAATATAAGGAACATGTGGAAAATTATTTAAAAGATCTTCCAGATCAATTTTCTTACCAAGAGTTAGAAAAAATTGCTCGAAAGGATGCAGAAACAAATACGACCAATAATGATATGGGAATGGAAAATCATTTCTATACAAGAGAGGTTAAGAAGGATTTGAAAAAATGGGAAGGGTATCAAAAGAATTACAGTTTCCTAAAATCATCTGAATATAATGATTTACAGTTGGTTCTCAATCAATTTGCAAAATCGAAAGTTAATGTCCTCTTTGTCTTCCAACCTGTCAATAAGAAATGGATGGACTACACAGGGCTCAGAGAAGATATGTACCAGCATGCAGTGGAGAAAATTCGTTATCAATTAGAAAGTCAAGGTTTCACTAATATTGCTGACTTTTCAAAAAATGGAGGGGATTCTTATTTTATTAAGGATACCATTCACCTAGGTTGGTTGGGTTGGCTTGCTTTTGACAAGGCAGTTGATCCTTTTCTATCCAATCCCACACCAGCACCGACTTACCATTTGAATGAACGCTTTTTCAGCAAAGACTGGGCGACTTATGATGGAGATGTTAAGGAATTTCAATAAATTGATGAAAAGCTTGAATTTTTTAGTTCAGGCTTTTTTGTTAAATGGCGAATATTTTAGTAAAAAATATGTTGAAAGTTTCAAAAATATTGTAAATAGCGTATAATATAGTGTGAATGAGAAAAAGAAAGGGATTAAAAAATGAATAAACGTTTCTTGTTACCTGTCTTGTCGACAGTCCTATTGGCCCCAACCTTATTAGCAGGACATGCTTATGCTGATGAAACGGCTAGTTCTATAGAGAAGTCACCTGCTGTAGCAACTCCTGCAGCTCCAACAACAGAGGCGGCGACTCCCACAACTGCTGAATCAACGGAAGCAAAGGAAGCTCCTGTTGAATCTCCTAAAAGCGAAGAAAAAGACACCGTTATTTTGCACACTAATGATGTCCATGGTCGTATTGTTGAGGAAAAGGGCGTTATTGGAGACGATAAGCTAGCGACAGTCATCGATCAGGAACGCGCGAAATCAAATCAAACTACTCTCGTCGTAGATGCTGGAGATGCCTTCCAAGGTTTACCGATTTCCAACTCTACAAAGGGTGAAGCACGCGCCGAAATTCTCAATCAGATGCAGTATGATGCCATGGCAGTAGGAAACCATGAGTTTGACTTTGGTTTAGACGAAGCTAAGAGATACAAGGAAATTTTGAAATTCCCATTACTTAGCTCAAATACCTACGTCAATGGTGCCCGTCTCTTTGAAGCTTCTACAATTGTTGATAAAGATAAGACCGTGGAAGGTGATGAGTTTGTTGTGATTGGTGTGACAACACCTGAAACAGCAACTAAAACTCACCCTAAGAATGTCAAAGGAGTAACCTTTACAAATCCAATCACAGAGGTGAATAAGGTTATTGAAGAAGTGCAAGCTAAGGCAAGTACCGAAGGTAAGGATTACAAACACTATGTCGTCCTCGCTCACTTAGGTGTAGATACGACAACTCCAGTCGAATGGCGTGGTTCAACTCTGGCAGAAGCCTTGTCTAAAAATCCTCGTTTGAAAGGGAAACGCGTAACAGTAATCGATGGTCACTCTCATACAGTAGAATCAACAATCTATGGGGAAAATGTTACCTATAACCAGACAGGAAGCTACCTTCATAATGTAGGGAAAATCATCTACAAATCACGTCAGCTTTTGGGAAATCCAACTCAGATTGCGGCTGCTGATGCCAAAAAACTACCAGCAAATCCAACAGTTGAAAAACTAGTCAAAGACATTAAACAAAAATACGATGCTGAAAATGCTGTTGAAGTCGTTTCAAGCAGCCCAGTAGAACTCAACGGTGATCGGGAAAATGTTCGAGTTCGTGAAACTAATCTCGGAAACGTCGTAGCAGATTCCCTCTATCAGTATGGTCAAACAGGGTTTAGCCATCCGACTGACATCGCTGTGACAAATGGTGGTGGACTGCGTGAAACTATTGCAAAAGGCAAACCAATCACAAAAGGTAATGTTATTGCTGTTCTTCCATTTGGGAACACTATTTCACAAATCCAAGTGACTGGGCAACAAGTATTGGATATGTTTGAAAAATCACTCGGATCGATCTTGCAGGTTGATAAGGATGGCAAGAAGGTCTTGGATGAGAACGGACAACCATTGCTAGAACCAAGCGGTGGTTTCTTGCAAGTTTCAGGTGTGAAGGTTTACTATGATACTAACCTACCATCAGGCAAACGTGTCTTGGCAATCCAGGTCAAAAACCGCGTGACTGGTCGTTATGATCTCTTGGATCTCGTAAAAACCTACCATCTTGCAACCAATGATTTCCTAGCTGCAGGTGGAGATGGTTATACTATGTTAGGTGGTGCGCGAGAAGAAGGTCCTTCTATGGATGCAGCCTTTGAAGAATATTTGAAAACCGCTGATTTGAGTCAGTATGAAAAGATTAATCCGAATTCACGGACGATTTCTGTCGATTCTAAAAACTTTAGTCTACCTACAGAAACGCCTCAAATGGATACAGCTACAGGTGATTCAAATACTACTGTGAAACTTTCTTATGAGGCGGCAGGTCAATTTAGCAAGAAGGCAGTTGTCTCAGAAAAAGCCCTCCCCAATACAGGTAGTGAACAATCTATTTTCTTACTTTTGATGGGAATGGTTGCAGGGTTAGCAGGTATCTTTGTAAGTCGAAAATCACAGCAAAAATAAGTTAAATTTCAAATCTATAGGAGTCTAGGGAAACGTTTTTACAGCTCTTTTCCTTGACTCTTTTTTGGTTTATGATATAATTAACCAGTAAAGAATCGGTGGCTATCGATACTTTATCTAAAAGTGATAGTTAAGAAAGGAGTAACATATGAGACAGCTAGCGAAGGATATCGATGCCTTTTTGAATGAGGTGATTTTACAGGCGGAAAACCAACATGAAATCCTAATAGGTCATTGTACTAGCGAGGTGGCTCTGACCAATACTCAGGAGCATATCCTCATGCTTTTGTCAGAGGAATCTTTAACCAATTCAGAATTGGCTCGTCGCCTCAATGTCAGTCAGGCAGCAGTTACCAAGGCCATTAAGTCTTTGGTCAAGGAAGGGATGTTGGAAACGTCTAAAGATCCTAAGGATGCGCGTGTGATTTTTTATCAATTGACTGACTTGGCTCGTCCAATTGCTGAGGAGCATCATCATCACCATGAGCATACACTTTTAACCTATGAACAAGTGGCGACTCAGTTTACTCCAAATGAACAAAAAGTGATTCAGCGGTTTTTGACTGCTTTAGTAGGAGAAATCAAATAATGAGATATATTACGGTAGAGGATTTATCCTTCTATTATGATAAGGAACCTGTTCTTGAACATATCAATTATAGTGTTGATAGTGGGGAATTTGTTACCTTGACGGGGGAGAATGGGGCAGCTAAGACGACACTGATTAAGGCCAGTCTTGGAATCCTCCAACCACGCATTGGTAAGGTGACCATTTCAAAGACAAATACCCAGGGTAAGAAATTGAGAATAGCCTATCTTCCTCAGCAAATTGCCAGTTTTAATGCGGGTTTTCCAAGTACGGTTTATGAATTTGTCAAGTCGGGTCGCTATCCGCGAAAGGGTTGGTTCCGTCGTTTGAATGCTCATGATGAGGAGCATATCAAGGCTAGTCTGGACTCAGTTGGCATGTGGGAACACCGAGACAAACGCTTGGGTTCTCTTTCTGGGGGGCAAAAGCAGCGAGCGGTGATCGCGCGTATGTTTGCTTCGGATCCAGATGTATTTATCCTAGATGAGCCGACAACGGGGATGGATGCAGGAAGTAAAAATGAATTTTACGAACTCATGCACCACAGCGCCCATCATCATGGCAAGGCTGTTTTGATGATTACCCATGACCCTGAAGAAGTTAAGGATTATGCGGACCGCAATATTCATCTAGTCCGTAACCAAGACTCGCCATGGCGTTGTTTCAACGTTCATGAGAATGACCAGGAGGTGGGTCATGCTTAGTTTATTATCTTATGACTTTATGCAACGTGCCTTTCTGGCGGTTATTGCCATGAGTCTTTTCTCGCCTGTATTGGGAACCTTCCTTATCTTGCGTCGTCAGAGTTTGATGAGTGATACCCTCAGCCACGTCTCACTTTCAGGTGTAGCCTTTGGTCTGGTTCTAGGGATTTCTCCGACTGTTTCTACGATTGCCATTGTCTTGATTGCGGCGGTCTTTCTGGAGTATCTCCGTACGGTTTACAAGAGCTTTATGGAAATCGGGACAGCGATCCTCATGTCAACAGGTTTGGCTGTTTCTCTGATTGTCATGAGCAAGGGTAAAAGCTCTAGTTCTATGAGTTTGGACCAGTATCTTTTTGGTTCGATTGTGACTATCAGCGAAGAGCAGGTCATTTCCCTCTTTGTCATTGCGGCGGTTGTTTTGATTTTGACCTTCCTCTTCCTTCGTCCAATGTATATCTTGACCTTTGATGAGGATACGGCCTTTGTGGATGGCTTACCTGTTCGTACCATGTCTATTCTTTTTAACATGGTGACAGGGGTGGCTATTGCCCTGATGATTCCTGCAGCAGGAGCTCTTCTGGTGTCGACCATTATGGTCTTGCCAGCTAGTATTGCCCTGCGTCTAGGGAAAAATTTTAAATCGGTCATGCTGCTTGCCAGTGCGATTGGATTTTTGGGAATGGTAGCAGGACTTTACATTTCCTACTATGCGGAAACGCCTGCAAGTGCAAGTATTACCATTATTTTTGTAACTGTCTTTTTACTCATCAGTTTAGTAAGACGTTTTATCAAATAGGAGACTAACGTGAAAAAAATTAGCTTATTGTTCGCCAGTCTATGTGCCTTGTTTTTAGTGGCTTGTTCTAATCAAAAGCAGGCAGATGGCAAACTAAATATTGTGACAACCTTTTACCCCGTCTATGAATTTACCAAGCAAGTCGCAGGAGATACTGCTAATGTAGAACTCCTTATCGGTGCTGGTACAGAACCCCATGAATACGAACCGTCTGCCAAGGCAGTTGCCAAAATCCAAGACGCAGATACCTTCGTTTATGAAAATGAAAACATGGAAACATGGGTTCCTAAATTGCTAGATACTTTGGATAAGAAAAAGGTGAAAACTATTAAGGCGACAGGTGATATGTTGCTCTTGCCAGGTGGCGAGGAAGAAGAGGGAGACCATGACCATGGCGAAGAAGGCCATCACCATGAGTTTGACCCCCATGTTTGGTTGTCACCAGTCCGTGCCATTAAACTAGTAGAGCACATCCGTGATAGCTTATCATCAGATTATCCTGATAAAAAAGAGACCTTTGAAAAGAACGCAGCTGCCTATATCGAAAAATTGCAAAACTTGGATAAGGCTTATGCAGAAGGCTTGTCTCAAGCCAAACAAAAGAGCTTTGTGACTCAGCACGCAGCCTTTAACTACCTTGCTTTGGACTATGGACTCAAGCAAGTCGCAATCTCAGGCCTCTCTCCAGATGCAGAGCCATCAGCTGCTCGTTTGGCAGAATTGACAGAGTACGTCAAGAAAAATAAAATCGCCTATATCTACTTTGAGGAAAATGCCTCACAAGCTCTTGCTAACACACTTTCAAAAGAGGCAGGTGTCAAAACAGATGTCCTTAATCCTTTAGAAAGTCTGACAGAAGAGGACACCAAGGCTGGAGAAAATTACATCTCTATCATGGAGAAAAACCTCAAAGCTTTGAAACAAACAACAGACCAAGAAGGTCCAGCTATCGAACCTGAAAAGGCAGAGGATACCAAGACAGTTCAAAATGGTTACTTTGAAGATGTAGCTGTCAAGGACCGCACCTTGAGTGACTATGTAGGTAACTGGCAATCAGTTTATCCTTTCCTTGAAGATGGCACGTTTGATCAAGTCTTTGACTACAAGGCTAAGTTGACTGGTAAGATGACCCAGGCTGAGTACAAGGCCTACTATACAAAAGGCTATCAGACAGATGTCACTAAGATCAACATTACTGATAATACTATGGAATTTGTCCAAGGTGGACAAAGTAAGAAATACACTTACAAGTATGTCGGTAAGAAAATCTTAACTTACAAGAAAGGCAATCGTGGCGTGCGCTTCCTCTTTGAAGCCACAGATGCTGATGCTGATGCTGGACAATTCAAATATGTTCAGTTTAGTGACCACAATATCGCCCCAGTTAAGGCAGAACATTTCCATATCTTCTTTGGAGGAACAAGCCAAGAAGCCCTCTTTGAAGAAATGGATAACTGGCCAACCTACTACCCAGATAACCTATCTGGCCAAGAAATCGCCCAAGAAATGTTGGCACATTGATGAGAAAACCGACTAGTTCATAGGAGCTGGTCGGTTTTTGGGTACTAGATGGTAACTTCATTATATACCTTTCAGATACCTAAGGAATTTTAAACAATAAATAAAACTCTTGAAATCTTAGCGCTTGTGTGTTAGAATAAGCTTAATTGGCAAGGTTCATTAGAACACCAAATCCCTTAACTATTGCAGTAGTTAAGGGATTTTTGACGTATCTTAGAGATTTAACGGGTGTTGATAGGCTAGTCACTCGGTCTACTCCTTACTATCTAGCCATCTGCAGACGAAATACAAGATAATCCCTGCTATGACGTCCGCTATAATAGTAAGAACGAGCTCTATGATAAGGATCATTAGTTTCACCTCCTCTCACGAACCCATAGGAACGTAATCGGTAACCGATGACAAAAATAGTAGATCACAACAAATTTAGACCATCAACATTGCTTAATTCTTGAAATATCGGGGATAGGCAAAAAGTCTTTAAAATCAGAAAACGTATAGTATTAGATGTATAAAATTTTGATGTTATATCAATCATAAAAGTGGATAGGAAAGTTTTCTGATTATCAGAATTCCTTCCTATCCACTTTTTGAAGATTGTAAGTTAGCCTAATTTTATGTAGAATCAGCTTATTTGTTTTATTTATCAAAACCTTGCAAGGCTTTTTGGCGTTCTTCTACTTGACCTTTAGCATCTAGTTTGTTACCAGCGTATACAGCTGATTCCCATGATCCGTACATTGGATTTGGGAAGATGATGAATTTTTCACCGAATTCTTTTTGTAATTCTTCAAGTTGTTTATCACGGTCAGATTCAGAAGTCTTAGAAAAATCTGCAAAGTCTACGAGGTTATCACCAAACAATAAGATAAGATTTGTTTTTTCTTGAACTTTTTGGCGACGACCTTCTTTGGATTTTACACCACTTTCTAAGAACATGAGATGATCACGTCCTTGAACAGGAATTCCTTCACTTTCAAGATTTTTAATGGTAGCATCTACTTGATTAGCTGAGCGGTCAGAAATATAGTAGATTTGGACACCGTTTTGATCAGCAAACTGAAGAAAATCCTTGGCACCTGGGACGGCTTTTGCTGAAGCTTTTTGAACCCAAACATCCCAATTTTCGGGTGTGAATGCTGTACCATCTTTGACATTTTGTACTTGATAAGGGCTATTATCTAGGACAGTTTCATCCAAGTCTAAAACGATAGAGTAAGGTTTGTCTGATTCTGTTTTGAGCAATTCCTTTAGGTGATTTGTTGCAACGTTATAACCCTGTATGTATAAAGCTTTAGTTTCAGCTGATTTTTGGTACCAAAGGGTTGACATAGTGTTTTCTCTTGACCGTAGTTGGTCATATGTCATTGTAATTTGATTATCAGATGAGCTATTATTGCTTGTCTGTGTTTCTGTAGACTTTGTTGCACAACTAGCCAATAAGACGACAGAAGCAAGTGTAGAAAGGATTGTAACAGTAGTTTTTGCTGTTTTCATGAAATATCTCCTATTCATTAATTTCAATCACTAGTATAGCACGAGGGAAAAGTTAAGGCAAGTCATTCTCGGACTATGGATGTAGATTCTACAGAAGTTAATGTAATGAAAAAAAGCGATTGCATTTTATAAAGAGTTGTTTTAGCCAGAGATTAGACGACAATGTGACAATTCACCTCTAATTATTGACATTTCAGGAAAAATTGCAGTAAAAACTGCACAGCCTTCTTTAAATGTGCTATAATACAGGAAAAATAATGATGGAGGTCACGATAATGGCAACATTTTTGATGATTTTTGTGGTGGTTTGTGTGCTCCTATTGGTGATAGTCACACTGAGTACAGTTTATGTGGTTCGTCAGCAGTCGGTGGCGATTATTGAACGCTTTGGGAAATACCAAAAGGTTGCCAATAGCGGTATTCATATTCGCTTGCCTTTTGGGATTGACTCGATTGCAGCGCGGATTCAGTTGCGTTTGTTGCAAAGCGATATTGTGGTTGAGACTAAGACCAAGGACAATGTGTTCGTGATGATGAATGTGGCGACTCAGTACCGTGTCAATGAGCAGAGCGTGACAGATGCCTACTATAAACTTATGCGTCCAGAATCTCAGATTAAATCTTATATCGAAGACGCCCTTCGCTCTTCTGTTCCCAAATTAACCTTGGATGAATTGTTTGAGAAAAAAGACGAGATTGCCCTTGAGGTTCAGCACCAAGTGGCGGAAGAAATGACAACTTACGGCTACATTATCGTGAAAACCTTAATTACCAAGGTCGAACCAGATGCAGAAGTTAAGCAATCCATGAATGAAATCAATGCGGCGCAACGTAAGCGGGTCGCAGCGCAAGAATTGGCGGAAGCCGATAAGATTAAAATCGTCACTGCAGCTGAAGCCGAAGCAGAAAAAGACCGCCTCCATGGTGTGGGGATTGCCCAACAACGTAAGGCGATTGTGGATGGATTGGCAGAGTCTATCACAGAACTCAAGGAAGCCAATGTTGGTATGACAGAAGAACAAATCATGTCTATCCTCTTGACCAACCAGTATTTGGATACCTTGAATACCTTTGCTTCTAAAGGAAATCAAACTATCTTTTTACCAAATACACCAAATGGTGTGGATGATATCCGTACTCAAATCTTGTCAGCCCTTCGCGCTGAGAAGAAATAATAGATTAAAGAGCTTGGCAACAGGTTCTTTTTGCATTGCTTTTGTTAAGAAAAACAAAGAGCATTGATATACATTTAAATAAAAATTATTGTATGTTGTTGAGGCTGGGCAAAAAGTCTTTAAAATCAAAAACGCATAATATCAGGTGTTGAAAAACCGTGATACTGTGCATTTTATTGTAGGAAGATTTACTTCATTTTCTCCTGAAATTGAGTTTTTGCCCATTTTCATAACTAGAAAGATTTGTGAATACAAACTATTTCTGATATACTAAATATACAGTAATAATGAATGATAGGATATAGGATGAAAGAATATCAATTTGAGAGAAAGCAGCGTTTTTCTTTGAGGAAATATACAATAGGAGCTTGTTCGGTCTTGCTAGGAACGAGTTTATTTTTTGCTGGTATGGGGGCTCAACCCGTACAGGCTACAGAAACGAGTTCAACACTAATTTCAAGTCATTATTTGGATGAGCAGGATTTATCTGAAAAGCTGAAATCTGAGTTGCAATGGTTTGAAGAAAATAAGATTGAGGTAAAAGAGGGAAAAGAATACTACTTTATCTATCGAAAATTGGCTACAAGATTACCAGAAACAGGTCTGTTTTCTAATGATGGGATGTTTATCTTGGGAGCAGGATTATTATTGCTTTCCTTCACTTTAATCAAGAGAAAAAAAGGAGTGTCTTACTTCCTTGTGACAGTCTTTGCTGTTGGTGGCTGGGGAGCATCCATCTCTGCTTTTGAAAATCTGGTAGAATTGCAACCAGCCCTTGTTAAGAGAGTAGAAGGTCAGTTTTTACCAAGTCCTGAAACAGTCCAAGGATATGAATTTACGGGATATTATTTGGTAAGAGATAGTGCTAGCAAGGAACTTTCTGTTGATAAGGTAGAATCGCCAGCATTATCTCAAAAGGAGGAAGGTTCAGAATCTCAGCCTAAGAAGATTGTACCACAGACTGCATCTCATTTTAGCTCGACTGAGGATCTTGTGCAATCTTCTCAACCATCTTACGCAGTTGAGCCCGTTTTAAATCCAACTCCTGAAAAAAGTATGAGTATTGAGTCTAAAAAAGTACCAGATGAAGGAATGAAAACTGTTATTGAAGACAAGCCAGAACTGGAAGTTAGGGTAGGGGAGATAGAGTTTGAAACTCAATTGCAGTCTGACCCAACTCTGGCTAAGGGAGAAAAAAGAATTTCTATAGAAGGTGCCAAGGGACAAGAACGAATCTTAACAGAAGTAAGGGTTATCGATGGTGTTGTAACGCGAAATGAAGTAGGGAGAGAAGTGCTTCGTGAACCAGTTACTCAGGTGATTTTGGTCGGGACAAAAGAGAAGGAACCTCAAGAAAATGGTATAAGTACAGCCCCAGAAGTCCAACCACCTCTTCCATCTTATGAAGGTGGCGTCTCCGGTGAATCCTTGGTGGAACCGTCCCTTCCATCTTATGAAGGTGGTGTTTCCGGTGAATCCTTGGTAGAGCCATCGCTTCCATCTTATGAAGGCGGAGTTTCTGGTGAATCCTTGGTGGAACCGTCCCTTCCATCTTATGAAGGCGGAGTTTCCGGTGAATCCTTGGTAGAACCAGTGCTTCCATCTTATGAGGGTGGCGTCTCTGGTGAATCTTTGGTAGAACCACCTCTTCCATCTTATGAAGGTGGTGTTTCCGGTGAATCCTTGGTAGAGCCGTCTCTTCCGTCTTATGAGGGTGGTGTTTCCGGTGAGTCCTTGGTGGAACCGTCCCTTCCCTCTTATGAAGGTGGTGTTTCCGGCGATCCTTCGGTAGAGCCATCTCTTCCTTCTTATGAAGGTGGCGTTTCCGGCGATCCTTCGGTAGAGCCGTCCCTTCCATCTTATGAGGGAGGCGTTTCCGGTGAGCCGGAGATACAGGAGGCTCTCCCAGAGTATAACGAAGACACTCAACTTCCTCCGACCAAAGTAGAGACCAAAGCTGTTCCTTATGAAACCGTTTATGAAAAGAATGAGGAATTAGACCACGGCGTTACAAGAGTAAAAATTCCGGGTGTTGAGGGACAAGAACAAGTTACTACTACCTATACTAAAGATCAAGTAAGTGGAAATATTTCTGAGAATAAAACTGTCAAAATAGTAGCTAACAAAGTTGATCAAGTTGTAGAAGTTGGAACTAAAACGAGTGTTGAAACTACTGTCCTATCTCATAAAACGATTTACCAAGTGAATCCTACTTTGGAGTTCAGACGACAGGAAGTAACGGTTGCAGGGCATAATGGTTCGGTGGAAACTAGGACGACTTATCAACTAGATAAGTCCACAGGTCAGGTGACGGTGTCTGATACTACTAGACAAGTAAATCCAGCAGTCGATAAAGTGATTCAAGTTGGTAATGTGGAAAAAGTAATACAACCGATTGCTGTTACTGAGGAGCGAAGAGAGGATTCTTCACTTGCTAAAAATATAGAAAAGGTAGCCTCTGAAGGAGAAGTTGGTGAGAATACACTTACAAGAACCTACGCTATCAATGAACAAACTGGTGAATTGATTAATCCTCAGGAAGTGAGTCAAATAACAAAACCAATGAAACCGAGAGTTGTTTTAGTTGGTAGTCAGGAGGATAAACCACACTTACTTCCGGCTAATAGTGAGAGAGAAGATGCTGTGGATGTGTCTGCTCTTACAACAAGCGCGAGATCAGTAGATTTCTTAAATGACAGTAAACTAAAAGAACAGTTGGAGCCTGTCTATGATCCTCGAGATATTATAACAAAGAGAATTGCGCTCAGAAAAACACACCCAAATATCACTGACCAAGAGGTCAAAGATATGTTGCGCACAGAGTATCTTCAAAAACTGTCAATTCAAGAAAGCTTTGATCAGACGAAGACGCAAGCTGAGTCAAGTTTCAAAAAGATTGCCTCACATACTTTGGGAATTATAGGAGATACCCCTGAAAATCGCAGTAAGGTCAAACAAGAGCTGGAGCAATACAAAGAGCAGATTTTGTTGGGATTGTCTTATATCAATCGTTTTTATAATATTCAATTTGGGGACACGAATATTCGTGATATTCTGGCCTTTAATCCAAGTTCATTTGGTAATAAGACAATGACAGCCTTGGATAGTTTGAAAAAATTAGGGTCCATGTCTTATGAAGAGGTGAAATTGATCAATAGTCCTCAGACATTTACAAAGTATTTATCTGCTATTACAGGTAAGGCTAGTTTGAAGGAATTTTTAGACAGCAATCGCCAACTCTTTACGTCAGATGATGCGGATACCTGGCTTAAAAAATCTAGCCAAGCTATGATTGTTGAAAAACCATCTAAGGAAAATCCTTTAGCGCATGTCGGGCTATATAGCAAGTTGACAGCTGGGGAAAAGGATCCTCGTAAACAAGAGGCTAATATGGCTGCTATTTTGGGACTTTTGAATGTGAAAGAACCAAATGTTTACGTGATTAGTAATATGGCGACGATTACTTACGGTAATATTGGTTCCTATATAGATACTTCTCTTGTCCAGTCTAATCCAACTAAGTATCAGGCTGAGCTTGCTAGAGTCAAGTCTTTAATTGAAAAAGCGGCTGTACAACAAGCCAACTATGTTGATACTCTTTATCGTATAACAAAACCAGAAAATCGTGATAAGTTGCTGACAAATCGCTTGATTATTGATACGATGAAGAAATATACAAGCAATCCGAATGCCCAGATTGATAGCACTTGGTCACCAGCTACTGGTAATGGAGCTGATAAGGGAGTCGACCAATTTATGACTCCTATGAATTACTATTCTCCAGTAAGTAAGGTGGGAGCTGAGGCTAACGGATTAGGTGTCCGTTACTTTATAGATAGGGTTCTGGATGATAGAGGTTCAGCGACTTATTCTCATGAAATGACGCACTTACTAGATAGAACGGTCTTGTTTAATAATCACGGTCGTCGAGATGGTACAGGAGCAGAGTTTTATGCGCGTGGTATTTTTGAAAACTCCTATAATCCAGAAAAGGATACTTACTTCAATCTCAACTTTGTATATGATGAGAGTGATAAGAATGGATTTTACAATAAAACACCTGATCGATTTAAAACGGCAGAAGATTTGAAATCTTACATGAAGGGAAGTTTTGATGTCCTTTATACTCTAGATTACCTAGAAGCAGAGGCAAGTAAAGGCTTATCTGCAGAAGACAAGATGAGTTATTTCAAAAAAATAATGCCGATTACTTCAACAGGGCCTAGAACTTGGGTAGATTACCGCAATACAGCGGTTAAACCGACTCATAAGAGTGAGGAAATTCAAGATTTGACCTTAGAAGATGCCAAAAAATTAACAGATATTGATAGTTTGATTGACAATCATATTCTGGTCAATCGTTATATCATTGCTGGTTTTTCAGATAAAGGAAAAATTGCAGCAAATGGTTACTATACCGTTGATATGTTTGATACCATTTATGGTGTTAGTCAAAATGACTCTGGTATGAGTGGGGATATCACCTTTAGAAAACAAGCCTTTGAATTGATGGCTACTTTGGGCTATTATGAAGGATTTGTTCCTTATGTGTCAAATCAGTTTAAAGAAGCAGCAGAGGCTGAAAACAAGCCTTTGTCTGATACTTACATTTTCAATAAAGTTTTGAATGGTAAGAGCTATGCTGAGTTCAAAAAAGCACAGTTCAAGGAAAGAGTAGATAGGTTCAATCAATTGAAACCTTTGACAATCCAATATGAAGGTCAGGAAGTAAGGCTGACAGGTCAGAAGTTAAGTGACTTGATGCAGAAAGCTGTCCAAGAGGAGTTGAAACAGATTAAGGCAGGTAAAACAACTGCTCGCACCTATAGCTTTATCGAAACACCCGTTCAAAAACTGAAAAAAGCGATTTATAAAGCTTATCTCAAAGATTCAGATGACTTTAGACAATCGATTTACAATAGCTAAGACAAAAGGAACATCTCTCTGGAATGAACATTCAGAGGGGTGTTTTTTTGAGCTCTTGTCAGATTTGATCTTATTTCTTAAAAATGACAATTTGTTTGAACATGGAGTAATTTTCAGACTTTTCCACAGATTTATAAGAGTGGGAAAATCTCATTAACATTAGAAATAGTAACCAACTGATAGTAAAAGAGTTCTTAAAAATTGGATAATTCACAGAAGTTATCCACAGATTGTGGACAAGCATGGGGGTATATCTGATTTATTATTGCTAAATGGAGTTTATATATCCTTCTTTTGAATTGATGGTCTATTCTATGTAGCAAATATCAAGGTTGGAACTAAGATAATCTTTATAAACAATACGGTTTCATTTGTTGACACGGAGAAAATTTGAATGTTAATTGTTAGCTAGGCGGGGATGGGTTTTGGTAGAGAATAGTAGTAGTTCGTCAGAAAAGTTAAGACTTTTTATATTGTAATAAAAATAATTTTTTATGATTTAGTATTGAATCAGACTGGCTTTAGGAAAATATGTTTAGTTATTAACAACTTTTCCACAATTGTGGATAAAGTTGTTAATAAGATGGTGTAGTTCAATATACTGGTGAATGTAGTACGCCTTTAGAAACTAAGATTTGATCTTAACTGGATATAGTGTTATTCATCAGGATGAGATTCAATTCCTTCAATTTCAAGCTGCGGACAAGACCTTGGATTTCTATCTGAATCTGACTGTTGATGGACAGCTGGTTGATCAAGCTCATATTTTAGTTGAAACGAGATAAAATATCTTAACAATTCATTCCCTTTTCGAATAAATAGATAGAACCATCAAATTTAGTAAAATTAGATTTAAAACTGTGGTATAATTAAGAGGAGGAAATGGATGACTTTAAGACATCCGGGCATCAGCCCAACTAATGACCTGGTAGCTAAGAAGATCTTTAGCAATCCAGAAATCACTTGTCAATTTATCCGCGATATGTTGGATTTACCAGCAAAAAATGTAACGATTTTGGAGGGAAGTAACATTCACGTCTTACCTTCCATGCCGTACTCGGCCCAGGATTTCTATACTAGCATAGATGTCTTGGCGGAGTTGGATAATGGTACGCAAGTAATCATTGAGATTCAGGTGCATCATCAAAATTTTTTCATCAATCGCCTGTGGGCTTACCTGTGCAGTCAGGTCAATCAAAATCTAGAAAAGATTCGCCAGCAAGAAGGTGATACACACCAGAGTTACAAACACATCGCACCTGTTTACGCAATAGCTATTGTAGATAGTAATTATTTCTCAGATGATTTGGCTTTTCATAGCTTCAGTATGCACGAGGATACCACAGGTGAGGTTTTAACAATTACAAATAATGGACAAGAAAACCATCTAGTCAAGATGGCGTTCTTGGAACTAAAAAAATACAGAGAAACCAGCAAAGATGAGGTTCGTAAGCCATGGTTGGAGTTTTTCGGGAATAAGCCCTTTACTCAAGAACCCGAGCGAGCCATCAGTCAGGCAGACCAACTGCTGGACTACAAGAGCTGGTCCGAGGAGGACAGGAAAATGTTTAGTCAACTACGTATGCGAGAAGAACAAGCCTTGTTAGCACAGGACTATGCCTTGGAAACAGCTAGGGCAGAAGGTATTGAACAAGGACTGGAGCGTGGGAAAGTTGAAGGAAGGGAAGAAGGGAAACTTTTTGCCTTCCTAGATATGGTCCGCCAAGGTCTTTTGCCTTCTGAAGTTGCAAGTCAGCAGTTAGGCATGACTGTCGCTGAGTTTGAGGCCTTGCTATAAAATAGAAATGAACATGTTATCGAACTAGATAGCATGTTTTGTTTTAATTATTCTTCCGAACAATTTCTTTTTTATGGAGAAGAATATCTATTTTCATATATCAAACTTATTTATTTTACTAAATTTGAAAATATATCCGCTGTTTTTCCGAACTAGCCTAAATTTTTATATAAGATTGATTGGATAATATCATATATATTTATTTAAAAAAAGTAGAAAAAATGCAACTGAGAATTTTCTGAAAATTGCTTACTTTCCCAAAACGCTTTTTTTTTTTTTGCAGAAATTCAAAGTCAAATGACTTGCATATATATTAAAAATAAAGTAGAATAGATAAGGTAATCATTCACGTTGGTAAATCATTAGCCGTTACTTTCAGAAGCGGCTAATTTCGCGTGAATTTCTAAAATATACTTTTACAAAGGAGCCAATAATGGAAAACAAAAACTCTATGAGTCGTGTTGAGCGTTTGCACCGTGAAAAGGTGACACGTTACTCTATTCGTAAATACAGCTTTGGTGCAGCTAGTGTAGCTGTTGCTGCTCTTTTCATGTTCTTAGGGAACGGAGCGGTATCAGTTCAAGCGGCTGAAGTTCAGGGAACACAGGTTACTGGAAAGACTGACACACAACTTGAACAAGACGAGTCTAAGCCTGCGACAGAAGTAGCTCCAGCTTTGAACAAGACTCAACTTGAAAGCTACATTTCAGAAATTGAAACAAAACTTTCTAACGGTTCTTATGCTAATAAAACAGATGAATCTGTTGCGGTATTAAAAGCTGATTTAGAAGCTGCAAAAGTTGCATTAGTGAACGCAACAACTCAAGACCAAATTATAAAAGCTTACAACAAACTTGTAAATACAGCTAACGCTGGATTAAGAAATAAACCTGTAGAGAAAAAAGAGACTCCAGTAGTAGACACAACTAACGGAAAAGAAACTGTAGGTAAACAAGCAGAAAATACTGAACCAAAATCTGATTCTAATTCAATCGAAAATACAGGTTCTAAAGATCCACGTAATGGAAAAGCGATGGATAAAGAGAATGCGTTACGTACTGAAACTACTAAATCAGTAGGGAATATCAGTTATACTCTGGAATTTTCTGATGATGCTAAAAAAGAAATTTATCTTTATAACGAAGAAGATGCGAATGTTAATATCACTGTAAACTCAACAGATGGAGCTATTAGTAAAGCATTCATTAAAGCTGCTGGTAACGTATATCTAGATCCAGATAAAAAAGCTAAAAAATTACCTTCGGGAAATGAGACACAAGAAGAGGTAGATGGATTTGGTTGGACTTATCACCAAATTTTAAGTGATACTCCAAGCCCAGCAACGGTTAGTATTACTGGTAAGCCAAATGATACTTTTAAAGGGCTTGCGGCTTATACAAAAAAAGAGAATCAGCATGCAGTTTTAGGAGATAGGTATTTACAAGTTCAAGATGCAGCAGGAGGCTCTATTACAGCAGGAGGAAATTCAGGGTCTGCCGGTTACTTCAAACTAGTTGTTAAATCTCAAACATACAAATACAACATTCAAGAACCATCGTCTAATGGAGAAAAAATTGGTGTTTCGAATATTGATAGCTTAACTGAAGCAGATATTGCTAAAATCAAAGCTCAGATTAAAATTGAACATTCTAAAACAAGTACAGATGCAAGACTAGAATCTAAAAAAGGGAAGCTTGTAGACAATCAAAACTCAATAGTGAAAAGTATTGATGTTGATACTACAAGTAAAAAAGTAGTAGTAACATATACTGACGATTCAACAGATGAAACTCCAATTTCAAATATTGCTCGTACAAATGAAAAACCAACAGCGGAAATTCCATATTCTCTTCCATCTGAAAAGAAAATCTTTGTTTATAATGAAGAAGATGCAGGTATTGAAATTCCTGTATACGATGAAAGTGGAAAAATTCGTTATGCGACGGTAAAACAAGGTTCGAATCAAGCTTTCGGAAATTCGTCAGAAGGTGAAAATAAAGTTGATATTCAATGGGGATATACAGCTACCGTAATTAACCGTGATGAAAGCACGACTGCAGAATTAACGGATGCAACTCAAGCTAATCCAGCTAAAATTACTATTTCAGGTACACCGAATGAAGCATTAAAAGCGTTAGCAGGCTATACAAAGACTGAAGGTCAAACATTAAACATTGGTACTCGTTTTGTACATGTAGCAGATGAAGAAGGATTGAAGAATTCTGGTGACACTAGAACTATCTCAGATCCAGGATATATGTACTTTGTTCTTAAATCTCAAACATACAAATACCATATCCAAGAGCCAGAATCAAACGCTAATAAGATTGCTGTTTCTGATATTGACAACCTAACTGATACAGATATTGCTAAAATCAAAAATCAAATTAAGATTGTATACTCTAAGACAAGCGAAGATGCTAGATTTGCGTCTAAAAAAGGAGAAGTTTTAGAGAATCAATCTTCAGTAGTTAAAAGTATTAATGTTGATACTGCAAACAAAAAAGTAGTCGTAACATATAACGATGATTCAACAGATGAAACTCCAATTTCAAATATTGCACGTACGAACGTTGCACCGACAGTATCAATTCCGTATTCAAATCCCGCTCCGAATAAAAAAGAAGTTTATTTATATACTGGAGAAGAAGCAGACGTTGATATTACATTTAACGATGATTCTGGAAAAATCAAATCAGCGTCACTTAGAAAAGGTGGAAATATTGCCTTAAATAATGTTGGTGGAAATCCAGATCTACAAGATAATGAATGGGGATTCACTGTAACAGCGATTAATTCTGAAACTGCTACACCAGCAAAAATTAAAGTAACTGGGCAAGTTTCAGGTGTACCTGAGAATAAATTACCGAAAACAGAAAATGATTCATTAGAGCTTGTAACTCGTTTTGCAACAGCAACAGATACAGATGGTGCCGAGATTTCAAATAATGCAGTAAAAAATAAAAATAATGGAGAAATTGTTGGTACATATTTAACTGACCCAGGAGCTGTAACATTCGTATTAAAAGCACAAGCTAAGAAATATGATATTGTTACACCAACAGAAGCAGATAAAGTAGCAGTAGCTAATCCAGAAGCAGTAACTGATGAAGAATTTGCTAAAATCAAAGCGAAATTAGAATATTCTAGAACGAATGAAGATAAAAATCTAGAATCTAAACGTGGTGAAGAAGTAGACAATACTGATAACAAAATTGCTACAATTACTAAAGAAGGTAATAACATTGTTGCAACCTATAAAGATGGTTCTAAAGATGTAAGACCATTAACAGACTTCACTAAACTAGATAAACAACCTGCGATTGATGCAGTAAATACAGCAGCAACTGAGAAAATTGCAGCTATTAATGCTACTCCAAACGCTACTGATGAAGAAAAAGCAGCAGCAATTGCAAAAGTAAATGCTGACAAAGCAGCAGCTTTAACAGCAATCAATGATGCTACGACAAAAGATACATTAGATCAAGCACAAAACAATGGTACAACTGCAATCGCAGCTGACAATCCAGTAGTAACGAAAAAAGATGTCGCAAAAGCAGATGTTGAAGCAGCTCGTAAAGCTAAAGAAGATGCGATTAAAGCAGATACAAATCTAACACAAGCAGAAAAAGATGCAGCTATCGCGAAAAATAATACGGCTGCAGCAGAAGCAACTAAAGCTATTGACGCTGCAACAACAAACGATGCAGTAGATCAAGCTAAAACAGCTGGAACTACAGCGATTGGTAAAGTTAACCCAGTAGCAAAAGAAAATGCTAAAGAAGCAATTGCAAATGCATTAACAGATAAAAATTCTGAAATCGACAAACGTACAGATTTAACAGATGCTGAGAAAACAGCAGCAAAAGCTGAAGCTCAAAAATTAGCAGATGCTGAATTAGCTAAAATCAATGCTCAACCTGACAATGCAGAAACTGCAGACGCAGCAGCGGCAGCACAAAAAATCGTTAATGATGCTGAAGATAAAGGTGTAGCAGATGTAACATCTGTAAACCCAGTAGCTAAAGAAGCAGCTAAAAAAGCAGTAGCAGATGAGTTGACTAAGAAAGAAGAGCAAATTGACGCTCGTACTGACTTAACAACAGAAGAAAAAGCAGCAGCAAAAGCTGAAGCTAAAGCAAAAGCTAAAGAAGCAACAGATGCAATTGATGCACAACCAGCTATTACTGATTCAGCTGACAAAGCTACAGCAGCACAAAAAGCAGTAGATGCAGCTAAAGATAAAGGTGTAGCGGATGTTAAAGCTGTAGATCCAGTAGCGGCTAAGAAACCAGCAGCTAAACAAGCAATCGATGATGCATTAACAGCTAAAAACAATGAAATCGATGCACGTACAGATTTAACTCCAGAAGAAAAAACTAAAGCGAAAGAAATTGCAAAAGCAAAAGCAGACGCAGCCAAAGATGCAGTTGATAAAGCAACTACAAACGCAGAAGTTGATAAAGCGAAAACAGATGGAACTACAGCAGTTGCAAACGTAACTCCAGTAGCCAAAGAAGCAGCGAAAACAGCAATTGCTGACGCATTGACAGCTAAAAATAAAGAAATCGATGCACGTACAGACTTAACTGATGAAGAAAAAACAGCAGCTAAGAATGAAGCAAAAGATAAAGCTGACGCACAACTAGCTGAAATTGCTAAACAACCAGATGCAGCGGATACACCAGAAGCAGCGAAAACAGCACAAGATGCAGTGGATGCGGCTAAGAAAACAGGTGTAGATGACGTTACATCTGTAAATCCAGCAGCAGTTAAGAAAACGGAAGCTAAACAAGCAATTGACGATGCATTGACAGCTAAAAACAATGCTATTGATGCCCGTACAGACTTGACAGATGCAGAGAAAAAAGCAGCTAAAGATAAAGCAGCAGAAGAAGCTAAGAAAGCTAAAGAAGCAATCGATGCAGCAACGACAGACGCAGCAGTAGATACAGCGAAAACAGCTGGATTAGATGAAATTGCGAAAGTGAATCCAGTAGCTAAAGAAGCGGCTAAGAAAGCAGTGGCAGATGAATTAGCTAAGAAAGAAGCAGAAATTGATGCACGTACAGACTTGTCTGATGCAGAAAAAGCTGCAGCTAAGAAAGATGCTCAAGCCAAAGCTAAAGAAGCTACAGATGCAATTAACGCACAACCAGACAATGCAGAAACACCAGAAGCAGCAACAGCAGCTCAAACTGCGGTGGATAATGCAAAAGATAAGGGTGTAGCGGATGTTAAATCTGTAAATCCAGTAGCTAAAGAAGCAGCTAAGAAAGCAGTAGCGGATGAATTAGCTAAGAAAGAAGCAGAAATCGATGCTCGTACTGATTTAACGAAAGAAGAAAAAGACGCGGCTAAGAAAGATGCTCAAGATAAGGCTAAATCAGCAACAGATGCAATTAATGCACAACCAGACAATGCGGATACACCAGAAAAAGCAGCTGAAGCTCAAAAAGCAGTAGATACAGCTAAGAAAACAGGTGTAGATGAAGTTGCAGCTGTAAATCCAGAAGCAGTAACGAAACCAGCAGCTAAGAAAGCAATCGATGATAAATTAGCTGAGCAATTGAAAGCAATTGAAAACACTCCGGATGCTACAGATGAAGAGAAGAAAGTTGCAGCAGATGCAGCTAAGGCTCTAGCTGAAGAAGCTAAGAAAGCAATCGATAAAGCTGGAACAGATGCTGAAGTTAAGCAACTTCAAGACGAAGCTAAGAAAGAAATCGAAAAATCTGTACCAGTTGTAGAAGATAAACCAAATGCACGTAAAGCAATTGATGATGAGGCAACAGCTAAAAAAGCAGCAATCGATGCTCGTGACGACTTGACTCCTAAAGCTAAAGAAGATCTTAAAGCTCAAGTAGATAAGATTGCAGAACAAGCTAAAAAATCTGTAGATGCAGCTAAAACAGCAGAAGCAGTTAACGGAATTGAAGAGTCAGATAAAGCGGCTATTAAAGCTGTAGGTGAAGTAAATATTCCGGCTGATAAAGTTCTTGTAAATGATCCAAGTGCTTTGACAGATGCAGAAAAAGCTAAGGTCTTAGAAGCTGTTAAGAAAGTAAATCCAGATGCTAAAGAAATTACTCAAGATGCAGATGGAAATATTACTGTTACAACTCCAGACGGTCATCAGGAAATCATCACTCCTGAGCAAGTAGTGAAAACTGCTGATACAGCAAATGATCCAAAAGCAGGAAACGACGTAGTTAAACCAGCGGATAAAGTAGTTGTAAATGATCCAGCTAAGTTGACAGATGCTGAGAAGGAGAAAATTAAAGCGGCAGTTGAAGCTGTAAATCCAAACTCTGTAGTAACAATAGATGAAAAAGGAAATGCTAAAGTTTCAACTCCAGATGGTCAAACACAAGTGATTCCTGTCGAAGAACTAGTACGTACTGTTGAAGATACTAAGAAACCAAACGCAGGCAATGATATCGTTAAACCAGCGGACAAAACTGTAGTTGCTAACCCAGACAAACTTACAGACGCTGAGAAGAAAGCGATCGAAGATAAGATTAAAGCAGTCAACCCAGGAGCTACTGTAGTAGTGGACGATAAAGGCAATGCTACAGTCACAACTCCAGCAGGTAAGACAGCAGTAATTCCAGCTTCTGACTTAACAAAATCAGCAGCGGATGCAGCTAAACCAAACGCAGGCAACGACATCGTTAAACCAGCGGACAAAACTGTAGTAGCAAATCCAGACAAACTTACAGATGCTGAGAAGAAAGCAATCGAAGATAAAGTTAAAGCAGTCAACCCAGGTTCAACTGTAGTAGTAGACGATAAAGGAAACGCGACAGTAACAACACCAGAAGGTAAGACAGCGGTTATCCCAGCGTCAGACTTGACTAAGTCAGAAGCAGATGCAGCTAAACCAAACGCAGGCAACGACATCGTTAAACCAGCGGACAAAACTGTAGTTGCTAACCCAGACAAACTTACAGACGCTGAGAAGAAAGCGATCGAAGATAAGATTAAAGCAGTCAACCCAGGAGCTACTGTAGTAGTGGACGATAAAGGCAATGCTACAGTAACAACACCAGAAGGTAAGACAGCGGTTATCCCAGCAACAGACTTGACTAAGTCAGCAGCGGATGCAGCTAAACCAAACGCAGGCAATGACATCGTTAAACCAGCGGATAAGACAGTAGTCGCAGATCCAGACAAACTTACAGACGCTGAGAAGAAAGCGATCGAAGATAAGGTTAAAGCAGTCAACCCAGGTTCAACTGTAGTAGTGGACGATAAAGGCAATGCTACAGTCACAACTCCAGCAGGTAAGACAGCGGTTATCCCAGCGTCAGACTTGACTAAGTCAGCAGCAGACGCATCTAAACCAAATGCAGGTGATGACATCGTTAAACCAGCGGATAAGACAGTAGTCGCAGATCCAGACAAACTTACAGACGTTGAGAAGAAAGCAATCGAAGATAAGGTTAAAGCAGTAAATCCAGGTTCAACTGTAGTCGTAGACGACAAAGGTAACGCTACAGTCACAACTCCAGCAGGTAAGACAGCCGTTATTCCAGCTACAGATTTGACTAAGTCAGCAGCAGATGCAACTAAACCAAATGCAGGTGATGACATCGTTAAACCAGCGGATAAGACAGTAGTAGCAAATCCGGACAAACTTACAGATGCTGAGAAGAAAGCGATCGAAGATAAGATTAAAGCAGTCAACCCAGGAGCTACTGTAGTAGTGGACGATAAAGGCAATGCTACAGTAACAACACCAGAAGGTAAGACAGCGGTTATCCCAGCAACAGACTTGACTAAGTCAGCAGCGGATGCAGCTAAACCAAACGCAGGCAATGACATCGTTAAACCAGCGGATAAGACAGTAGTCGCAGATCCAGACAAACTTACAGACGCTGAGAAGAAAGCGATCGAAGATAAGGTTAAAGCAGTCAACCCAGGTTCAACTGTAGTAGTGGACGATAAAGGCAATGCTACAGTCACAACACCAGAAGGTAAGACAGCAGTAATTCCAGCTTCTGACTTAACAAAATCAGCAGCGGATGCAGCTAAACCAAACGCAGGCAATGATATCGTTAAACCAGCGGACAAAACTGTAGTTGCTAACCCAGACAAACTTACAGACGCTGAGAAGAAAGCGATCGAAGATAAGGTTAAAGCAG
>CAUTUU010000003.1:0-63080 GCA_963541545.1 uncultured bacterium
CCTGCGGCTAGCTTCCTAGTTTGCTCTTTGATTTTCATTGAGTATAAGCATAGTGGCTGGATTCAGAAAAAGACCTTACCAGAGCTTTTTGCTTCTGGTAGGGCCTTTTCTTTATTCTTTTAAGTGATAAGAGTAGCTAGCGACAACAACGTCTTGGTGCCAACGAAGGGCGTATTTGAGTTTGAGACTCATCTGATTGTGCAGGATATTTTGCCAAGGTTTATTAGGGATAAACTGGGGTACCAGAACAGTGACTGTATAGTTCTTTTTCTGGGCTTCCTCGGATATCCGTTTGACATACTTGACAGTAGGCGTGATGATATCGCGATAGCTAGTCTTGATATTTTTCAGAGTAATGGTTGGGAAGTAATCGGCAAATTCTTGGAGAATTTCTTGGTCTTTCTCTGCTGTTTCCTTAGTAGAGATGTGCATGGCTAAAACTTCGTCACCGATACTTTGAGCGTAGTTAATGGCTCCAACGCTGACTCGGGTGACATTTCCTACTAGGACCAGAACCAGATTGCCGTCGTAAGTACGTTTTTCGATTCCTTCATAGAGACGCAGTTGTTGGGCCACTTTTTGGTAATGACTGTGAATGGCCAAGAAAAGTAGGGTGAGTACGAGAATAATCGGGAAGAAAGGCCAGATATCACCGAGACGGAAAAAGAGCAGGATGAGCACGATAGCGTAGCAAATGATGGCTCCAAGGATATTAGCAAGAGCAGGTTTTAAGAAGTTTGCTCCTTTTTCCTTTTTCCAATGATGAATCATCCCAGTCTGAGATAGGGCGAAGGGAACGAAGACCCCGATAGTATAAAGGGGAATCAAACGTTCGGTATTGCCATTAAAAATAAGAAGAAGAATCATAGCCCCAAATGCCAGAGTTAAGATTCCGTTGGAGTAGCCTAGGCGATCTCCTTTTTCCATAAAGAGGTGGGGCATGTATTTGTTTTTAGCCATATTGTAAGCCAGCATAGGGAAGGCTGAAAAGCCGGTATTGGCTGCTACGGCCAAAATTAAGGCTGTGGAGAATTGGAAAATATAATACCCAAGGTGGCCTAAGAAGGAATTACCAAGGATACCTTGAGCCATCTGTGAAAGAATAGTTTCTCCGTGTTGAGGCATAATCCCCATCCAGTAGTTTAGGAAGGTGATACCAGCAAAAAGGAAACCTAAAATCAGTGACATAATGGTCAAGGTTTGAGCGGCATTCTTTTCTTTTGGAGCCTTGAAAAAGGGAACCGCATTTGAAATAGCTTCAACCCCTGTCAGAGAGGCAGAACCGCTGGTAAAAGCTCTTAGAATGAGAACGATAGACAGGCTCGGAACAGCATGCCCAATAGGTGAAGTTGCCTGATAGCTGAGAGAACCTGTAACTAGTTGAAAAATTCCGTAGAGCAAGAGAAAGACAGTACTGATGATAAAGAGATAGACAGGAATCATCAGTGAGCTGGCAGATTCTTTCAACCCCCGTAAGTTCAAGAGCATGAGCAAGCAAACTAGAAAAATGGAAATGTGGAGGTTGTAAGGGTGGAGAGCAGGGAGAGCTGCTGTGATAGCATCGGCTCCAGATGCAACAGATACCGCTACGGTCAACATGTAGTCAACCAGCAGGCTACCTCCAGCAATCAAGCCAAGATGGGGAGATAGATTTTCTCGAGTAACCATATAGGCCCCTCCCCCTTGAGGGTAGGCATGGATGATTTGACGGTAGGAAACGGTCAGACTAGCCAGAAGCAGGAGGACAAAGAGGCCGATGGGAAGGCTCCACCATATAGCAAGAGGAGAGAGACTAGCCAAGACGAGGACTACTTGCTCAGGCCCATAGGCAATGGAAGATAGAGCGTCGCTTGATAACATGGCCAGTGCCTGCATTTTTCCCAGTAGTCCCCCTTCGCCTTCGGTTAAGGACTTAAGAGGACGACCGATAAAGGTCTGTTTTAATTTTGTAAACATAGTTGTTTCCTTTGTTGAAAAATTCAATAAGTGTTATTATACTGCTTTGGAAAAAGAGCGTCAAGAGATGATGATGGGTTTTAGAATATTTTTTTCAGATGAGGAGAGAGGTCAGTTTTTTTGCTATAATAGTAGATAGAAAACGAGGTTAGAAGAGATGATTTTTGATACGCATACACATTTGAATGTAGAAGAATTTGCAGGTCGTGAGGCAGAAGAAATTGCATTGGCTGCTGAGATGGGTGTGACACAGATGAATATTGTGGGTTTTGATAAACCGACGATTGAGCGTGCCTTGGAGTTGGTAGACGAGTATGAGCAACTTTACGCGACTATTGGTTGGCATCCGACAGAAGCAGGGACTTATACAGAGGAGATTGAAGACTACTTGCTTGATAAGCTCAAGCATCCCAAGGTTGTTGCTTTAGGTGAGATTGGTTTGGATTATCATTGGATGACAGCGTCGAAAGAGGTGCAGGAGCAGGTTTTTCGCCGTCAGATTCAGTTATCTAAGGACTTGGATTTGCCTTTTGTTGTCCATACCCGTGATGCGCTGGAAGATACCTATGAGATTATCAAAAGTGAGGGCGTTGGTCCTCGAGGTGGTATTATGCATTCATTCTCAGGAACTCTTGAATGGGCAGAGAAGTTTGTAGAGCTTGGTATGACCATTTCCTTCTCAGGAGTGGTGACTTTTAAGAAGGCTACCGATATCCAAGAAGCGGCTAGAGAACTTCCTTTGGACAAGATTTTGGTGGAGACGGATGCGCCTTACCTAGCACCTGTACCCAAGCGTGGTCGCGAAAACAAAACAGCCTATACTCGCTATGTAGTAGATTTTATCGCGGATTTGCGTGGCATGACGACAGAAGAGCTAGCAGCAGCAACGACTGTAAATGCAGAGCGCATTTTTGGATTGGACAACAAGTAATGAAAGAAAAAATTTCCCAAGTCATCGTGGTTGAAGGTCGCGATGATACGTCCAATCTCAAACGTTATTTCGAGGTAGAGACCTATGAGACCAGAGGCTCTGCCATCAATGACCAGGATATAGAGCGGATTCAGCGCCTGCACCAACGCCATGGAGTCATTGTCTTTACAGACCCAGATTTTAATGGGGAGCGGATTCGGCGCATGATTATGACGGCTATTCCAACAGTTCAGCATGCCTTTCTCAAGCGAGATGAAGCTGTTCCCAAATCCAAGACCAAGGGACGGTCTCTGGGAATTGAGCATGCCAGCTATGAAGACCTGAAAACGGCTCTCGCTCAGGTGACAGAACAATTTGAACATGAGAGTCAGTTTGACATCAGTCGTGGTGACTTGATTCGCCTAGGTTTCTTGGCGGGAGCGGACAGTCGTAGGCGACGAGAATATCTAGGAGAGGCTCTTCGAATTGGCTATTCCAACGGCAAGCAACTCCTCAAACGCCTAGAGTTGTTTGGGGTCTCCTTGGCAGAAGTGGAAGAAGCTATGAAATCTTATGAGAACAGCTAAGCAGACCCCAAATGTAAGGGGAATGTGTTACAATAGAAGTAACAGATAATAGAAAAGAGAATAGATGAGAATTGCAGATTATAGCGTGACCAAGGCAGTGCTTGAGCGTCACGGTTTTACCTTTAAAAAGTCCTTCGGACAAAATTTCTTGACGGATACCAATATCCTTCAAAAAATCGTGGATACGGCTGAAATTGATGACCAGGTCAATGTTATAGAAATCGGGCCAGGGATTGGCGCTTTGACAGAATTTTTGGCTGAGCGTGCAGCTCAAGTCATGGCCTTTGAGATTGACCACCGCTTGGTACCGATTTTGGCAGATACTCTTCGTGATTTTGATAATGTGACAGTGGTCAACGAGGACATTCTCAAAGTGGATTTGGCGCAACATATCCAGAATTTCAAAAATCCTGAATTGCCGATCAAGGTAGTAGCCAACTTGCCATATTACATCACGACGCCTATTCTCATGCACTTGATTGAGAGTGGCATTCCTTTTAGTGAGTTTGTGGTCATGATGCAAAAAGAAGTGGCAGATCGTATCTCAGCCCAACCTAACACCAAGGCTTACGGTAGCTTGTCGATTGCTGTGCAGTATTACATGACAGCCAAGGTTGCCTTTATCGTGCCGCGTACAGTCTTTGTGCCAGCGCCAAATGTGGACTCAGCCATTTTAAAAATGATGCGTCGTCCAGAGCCAGCTGTAGCAGTAGAAGACGAGAACTTCTTCTTTAAGGTTTCCAAGGCTAGTTTTACCCATCGCCGCAAGACCTTGTGGAACAACTTGACAGGTTACTTTGGCAAGACTGAAGAAGTTAAGGATAAATTGACCAAGGCCTTGGATCAAGCGGGCTTGTCACCAAGTGTGCGTGGGGAAGCCCTCAGCTTGGCAGAATTTGCCAGTCTAGCAGACGCACTTAAAGGGCAAGGACTCTAAGATGCAGGGACAAATCATTAAAGCCTTGGCAGGCTTCTACTATGTGGAGAGTGATGGCCAGGTTTATCAGACGCGCGCGCGTGGGAATTTCCGTAAAAAAGGCCATACCCCTTACGTTGGGGATTGGGTAGATTTCTCTGCCGAGGAAAATTCAGAAGGCTATATTCTCAAGATTTACGAACGGAAAAACAGTCTGGTCCGTCCGCCCATTGTCAATATTGACCAAGCTGTGGTAATCATGTCTGTCAAGGAACCGGATTTTAACAGCAATTTGCTGGATCGGTTCTTGGTTCTTTTGGAGCACAAGGGCATCCATCCTATTGTTTATATTTCTAAAATGGACTTGCTGGAAGATAGGGGAGAGCTGGATTTTTACCAGCAGACTTACGGCGCCATTGGTTATGACTTTGTGACCAGTAAAGAGGAACTCCTGCCCTTGTTAACAGGTAAGGTTACAGTCTTTATGGGACAAACGGGTGTTGGAAAATCAACTCTCCTCAATAAAATCGCACCTGATCTCAATCTTGAAACAGGGGAAATCTCAGATAGTCTAGGTCGTGGCCGTCATACCACTCGAGCTGTTAGTTTTTACAACCTCAATGGGGGCAAAATTGCAGATACGCCAGGCTTTTCATCCTTGGATTATGAAGTTTCAACGGCTGAAGACCTCAATCAGGCTTTTCCAGAGATTGCTTCTGTCAGTCGCGACTGTAAGTTCCGTAGCTGTACCCATACCCATGAACCGTCTTGTGCTGTCAAGCCAGCTGTAGAAGAGGGTACCATTGCAACCTTCCGTTTTGAAAACTACCTGCAATTCCTCAGTGAAATTGAAAATCGCAGAGAAACCTATAAAAAAGTCAGCAAAAAAATTCCAAAATAAGGAGAAACCTATGTCTCAATACAAGATTGCTCCGTCAATTCTGGCAGCAGATTATGCCAACTTTGAACGTGAAATCAAACGCTTAGAAGCAACTGGGGCAGAGTATGCCCATATCGATATCATGGACGGTCACTTTGTACCGCAAATCAGTTTTGGTGCAGGTGTAGTCGAAGCTCTTCGCCCTCATAGCAAGATGGTCTTTGATTGCCACTTGATGGTGTCAAACCCTGAGCATCATTTAGAAGATTTTGCGCGTGCAGGAGCAGATATCATCAGTATCCATGTGGAAGCAACGCCTCATATCCATGGTGCTCTCCAAAAGATTCGTTCGCTTGGTGTCAAACCTTCGGTTGTCATCAATCCTGGTACGCCTGTTGAAGCCATTAAGCACGTCCTTCATCTAGTTGACCAAGTCTTAGTCATGACAGTGAACCCTGGCTTCGGTGGGCAAGCTTTTCTACCTGAAACCATGGATAAGATTCGTGAGTTGGTTGCCCTTCGTGATGCAAAAGGCTTGAACTTTGAAATCGAAGTGGATGGTGGGATTGATGACCAAACTATTGCTCAAGCCAAAGAAGCTGGTGCGACTGTTTTTGTAGCAGGTTCTTATGTCTTTAAGGGAGATGTCAATGAGCGAGTACAAACTCTCAGAAAACAACTGGACTAGAGTTGCCGTTTTTGCAGGCGGAGACCGCGGTCATTATCGGACGGATTTTGATTGCTTTGTCGGTGTGGATCGAGGCTCACTTTGGGTCTTGGAAGAAGGACTTCCTCTCGCCCTAGCAGTTGGGGATTTTGATTCTGTAACGGAAGAAGAGCGACAGTTGATTCAAAAACGTGCCCGGCATTTTGTTCAAGCGCGACCAGAAAAAGATGATACTGATTTGGAATTGGCTCTCTTAACCATCTTCGAGCAAAATCCTCAGGCCCAGGTTACTATTTTCGGTGCTTTGGGTGGCCGTATTGACCATATGCTGGCTAATGTCTTTCTGCCTAGCAATCCCAAGCTGGCACCTTATATGCGTCAGATAGCGATTGAGGACGGGCAAAATTTGATTGCCTATTGTTCAGAAGGAACCAGTCAGCTTGAACCGCGTTCAGACTACGACTATCTAGCCTTTATGCCAGTTCGGGATAGCCAGCTGACCATTCTTGGTGCCAAGTATGAGTTGACAGAGGAAAATTTTTTCTTTAAAAAAGTGTACGCTTCTAACGAATATATAGATAGGGAAGTTTCGGTGACTTGCCCAGATGGCTATGTGGTTGTCTTGCATAGCAAGGACAGGAGGTAGGATGGAAAGTTTATTAGTTCTATTATTAATTGCCAACCTAGCTGGACTCTTTCTGATTTGGCGGAGGCAGGATAAACAGGAAAAACATCTGACCAAGAGCTTGGAGGATCAGGCAGATCATCTGTCAGACCAGTTGGATTACCGTTTTGAACAAGCCAGACAAGCCAATCAGTTAGATCAAAAAGATTTGGAAGTGGCTGTCAGTGACCGTTTGCAAGAAGTGCGAATGGAATTGCACCAAGGTCTAGCTCAGGTCCGTCAAGAAATGACAGACAATCTCCTCCAAACTAGGGATAAGACTGACCAACGCCTCCAAGCCTTGCAGGAATCAAACGAGCAACGTTTGGAACAAATGCGCCAAACGGTCGAGGAAAAGTTAGAAAAGACCTTGCAGACTCGCTTGCAAGCTTCCTTCGAGACAGTTTCCAAGCAATTGGAGTCGGTCAATCGTGGTCTGGGAGAAATGCAGACAGTCGCCCGTGATGTCGGTGCTCTTAATAAGGTTCTCTCTGGAACCAAAACGAGAGGAATTTTGGGAGAATTGCAACTGGGGCAAATCATTGAAGACATCATGACCCCTGCTCAGTATGAACGAGAATACGTAACAGTTGAGAACTCCAGCGAGCGAGTAGAGTATGCCATCAAGTTACCTGGGCAAGGCGACCAGGAATATGTCTACCTGCCGATTGACTCCAAGTTTCCACTGGCAGATTATTACCGCCTAGAAGAGGCCTATGAAGCAGGTGATAAGGATGAAATCGAACGTTGTCGTAAGTCGCTTTTAGCAAGCGTCAAGCGCTTTGCCAAGGATATCAGGAACAAGTACATAGCACCACCTCGGACAACCAATTTTGGAGTCTTGTTTGTTCCGACAGAGGGACTCTACTCAGAAATCGTCCGCAATCCGATCTTCTTTGATGATTTGAGGCGGGAGGAGCAGATTATTGTCGCTGGACCTAGTACCCTGTCAGCCCTGCTTAATTCCCTATCAGTTGGCTTCAAAACCCTCAATATCCAAAAGAGTGCCGACCATATCAGTAAGACCCTTGCTAGTGTCAAGACCGAGTTTGGCAAGTTTGGTGGCATTCTGGTCAAGGCACAAAAACATCTTCAACATGCCTCTGGCAATATTGATGAATTATTAAACCGTCGCACTACAGCTATCGAGCGAACGCTCCGTCACATTGAGTTATCAGAAGGTGAGCCTGCGCTTGATCTACTCCATTTCCAAGAAGATGAGGAAGAATATGAAGATTAGTCACATGAAAAAAGATGAGCTGTTTGAAGGCTTTTACCTAATCAAGTCAGCTGATTTGAGACAGACACGAGCTGGGAAAAACTACCTGGCCTTTACCTTCCAAGATGATAGTGGCGAGATTGAAGGGAAACTCTGGGATGCCCAACCTCATAACGTTGAGGCCTTTACCGCAGGTAAGGTTGTTCACATGAAAGGGCGCCGAGAAGTTTATAACAACACCCCTCAGGTCAATCAAATCACCCTACGCTTGCCTCAACCTGGCGAACCCAATGATCCAGCTGATTTCAAGGTCAAGTCGCCAGTTGATGTCAAGGAAATCCGTGACTATATGGCGCAAATGATTTTTAAAATTGAAAATCCTGTTTGGCAACGGATTGTCCGAAAGCTCTACACCAAGTATGATAAGGAATTTTACTCCTATCCAGCTGCCAAGACAAACCATCATGCCTTTGAAACGGGTTTAGCCTATCATACGGCGACCATGGTGCGCTTGGCCGATGTCATTAGCGAGATTTATCCTCAGCTCAATAAGAGCCTGCTCTATGCGGGGATTATGTTGCATGACTTGGCCAAAGTCATTGAGTTGACGGGACCAGACCAGACTGAGTATACAGTGCGAGGCAATCTCCTTGGACATATCGCTCTGATTGATAGTGAAATTACTAAGACAGTGATGGAACTCGGCATCGATGATACCAAGGAAGAAGTCGTTCTGCTTCGCCACGTTATTCTCAGCCACCACGGTTTACTAGAGTATGGAAGTCCAGTTCGTCCACGTATCATGGAGGCAGAGATTATCCATATGATTGATAATCTGGATGCTAGCATGATGATGATGTCAACAGCTCTGGCTTTGGTGGATAAAGGAGAGATGACCAATAAAATCTTCGCTATGGACAATCGTTCCTTCTATAAACCAGATTTAGATTAATAATTTAAGAAAAATGAGCATTTTTTAGGATAAGAATGTTCGTTTTTTTATGTGAATATGGTATAATAGATAAAATATCAAAATTAAATGAAATGGGAAATAGAAATGAAATTAAGAAGAAGTGATCGGATGGTTGTCATTTCCAACTATTTGATTAATAATCCTTATAAACTAACTAGTCTCAATACTTTTGCTGAAAAGTATGAATCTGCTAAATCATCCATCTCAGAAGATATCGTGATTATCAAACGTGCCTTTGAGGAAATCGAAATCGGCCACATCCAGACAGTTACTGGGGCTGGTGGAGGTGTCATCTTCACACCATCAATCTCAAGCCACGATGCCAAGGAAATGGTTGAGGACTTGCGTGCTAAGTTATCAGAAAGTGACCGTATCTTGCCTGGTGGCTATATCTACTTGTCAGATTTGCTTAGCACACCAGCTATCTTGAAAAATATTGGACGCATTATTGCCAAGAGCTTTATGGACCAAAAAATTGACGCGGTTATGACAGTAGCGACCAAGGGTGTGCCACTTGCAAATGCAGTTGCCAATGTCCTCAATGTTCCTTTTGTCATTGTGCGCCGTGACTTGAAAATTACCGAAGGTTCAACTGTCAGCGTCAACTATGTATCAGGTTCAAGTGGTGACCGCATTGAGAAAATGTTCCTTTCAAAACGTAGTCTCAAGGCAGGCAGCCGTGTCTTGATTGTGGATGACTTCTTGAAAGGCGGAGGAACTGTCAATGGGATGATCAGTCTCTTGCGAGAGTTTGATTCAGAATTGGCAGGTGTAGCGGTCTTTGCGGATAATGCCCAAGAAGAACGTGAAAAGCAGTTTGACTACAAGTCACTCTTGAAGGTAACCAATATTGATGTCAAGAACCAAGCCATCGATGTTGAGGTTGGAAATATCTTTGATGAAGATAAATAAGAGATAGAACTAAAGGTTGGAACGATTGTCCCAGCCTTTCTTTGCAAATAGAATAGAAGGAAACTTATGAAAACACCATTTATTAATAGAGAAGAGTTAGAAGAGATTGTTGCCGAGTTCCCAACTCCTTTTCACTTGTATGATGAGAAGGGGATTCGTGAGAAGGCAAGAGCTGTCAACCAAGCCTTTTCGTGGAACAAGGGCTTTAAGGAATATTTTGCAGTTAAGGCTACTCCGACTCCAGCTATCTTGAAAATCCTCCAAGAGGAAGGTTGCGGTGTGGACTGCTCTAGTTATGTAGAGCTTTTGATGAGCCATAAACTGGATTTTCCAGGTTCTGAGATTATGTTCTCTTCAAACAACACGCCAGACAAGGAATATGCCTATGCGCGTGAATTGGATGCGACCATTAACTTGGATGCCTTTGAAGATATTGAACATCTGGAGCGTGCAGCAGGCATTCCAGAAATCATTTCTTGTCGTTACAATCCTGGCGGTGTTTTTGAACTGGGAACAGATATCATGGACAATCCTGGAGAAGCTAAGTTTGGAATGACTAAGGCGCAGCTCTTTGAAGCCTTTGCCATCTTGAAGGAAAAAGGAGCCAAGACCTTTGGGATTCACTCCTTCCTAGCATCCAATACGGTGACCCATCTCTATTATCCAGAGTTGGCGCGTCAGCTCTTTGAATTGGCTGTTGAAATCAAGGAAAAGTTGGGCATTTCGCTAGACTTTATCAATCTTTCCGGAGGTATTGGTGTCAATTATCGTCCAGACCAGGAGCCAAACGATATCGCCTTGATTGGTGAGGGAGTTCGTAAAGTTTATGAAGAAGTCCTTACGCCAGCAGGTCTTGGTCAGGTTAAGATTTTTACAGAATTGGGTCGCTTTATGTTAGCCCCTCATGGAGCTCTCGTCACAAGAGTCACTCATAAGAAGAAAACATACCGTACCTATCTAGGTGTGGATGCATCGGCAGTTAACCTCATGCGTCCAGCCATGTATGGAGCCTACCACCATATTACCAACCTAACACATCCAGAAGGACCAGTTGAAGTAGTAGATGTAGTTGGTTCTCTCTGCGAAAACAATGATAAATTTGCAGTGAATCGAGAATTGCCTCATACAGAAATAGGTGATTTACTGGTGATTCATGATACAGGTGCCCACGGATTTTCAATGGGCTACCAGTACAATGCTAAACTTCGTTCTGCGGAAATCCTCTATACTGAAGAAGGCAAATCTCGTCAAATCCGCCGTGCAGAGCGCCCTGAGGACTATTTTGCAACCTTGTATGGCTTTGATTTTGAAGAATAAAATGATAATTAATTGAAAATGAAATTGAAAAACAGATTGCTTTCTAAAAAATAGGCAAAAATCTTGTTTTTCCTTCAAGTCGTGATATAATAAAACTATAAAACGTTTTCAAGGAAGGTAACGATATGTCTGAAGAAACAATTGATTATGGACAAGTGACAGGAATGGTGCATTCGACAGAAAGTTTTGGGGCGGTAGATGGCCCTGGTATTCGCTTTATTGTCTTTTTGCAGGGCTGTCACATGCGTTGCCAGTACTGTCACAACCCGGATACTTGGGCTATGGAGTCCAATAAATCACGTGAACGGACGGTAGATGATGTCTTGACAGAAGCCTTGCGCTATCGCGGTTTCTGGGGAGACAAGGGAGGAATCACTGTCAGTGGGGGAGAAGCCCTCTTGCAGATTGATTTCTTGATTGCACTCTTTACCAAGGCCAAGGAAAAAGGAATTCACTGTACCTTGGATACCTGTGCCCTCCCTTTCCGTAATAAACCACGTTACCTTGAAAAGTTTGACAAGCTCATGGCTGTCACTGACTTGGTTCTCTTGGATATCAAGGAAATCAACGAAGAACAGCACAAGATTGTCACTAGCCAAACCAATAAAAACATCCTGGCCTGTGCCCAGTATCTATCAGATATTGGAAAACCTGTCTGGATTCGCCACGTGCTAGTTCCAGGTTTGACAGATAGAGACGATGACTTGATTGAACTTGGTAAGTTCGTCAAGACCCTCAAAAATGTTGATAAGTTTGAAATTCTGCCTTATCACACCATGGGTGAGTTCAAGTGGCGTGAACTTGGGATTCCTTATTCACTCGAAGGAGTCAAACCACCAACAGCAGATCGCGTCAAGAATGCCAAGAAACTCATGGATACTGAAAGTTATCAAGACTATATGAAACGTGTACATGGATAAAAAAGAAGCCTGATGGAAACATCGGGCTTTTGATACTCAATGAAAATCAAAGAGCAAACTAGGAAACTAGCAGCAGGCTGTACTTGAGTACGGCAAGGCGAAGCTGACGTGGTTTGAATTTGATTTTCGAAGAGTATGACTTGCAAAAAAGACTTAGCTATTCAGCTAAGCCTTTTTCTTCTTATCTCGAACGTTGTTTTCCAGCGTTGCGATTTTTGTGTTTTTTCTTGCTTGTGATAGCAGTTGGTTGTTCAGGGGTAACGTCTTTTCGTCCATTTGGTGTTGAGAAAGCACGTGCTTTTGGTGGGTTCTTGGCTAGTTCTTCACGGACTTTTTTGCGAAGTTTTGGACGAACGATATAGTTGACGATAAACTGTTGGAGAATCATCATGAAACCACCGACAACCCAGTAAAGTGTGACACTAGCTGGTGAGAAGAGGGAGAAGACAACGATCATGAGTGGGCTCATGTAAATCATTTTCTTGATTTGTTCTCTTTGCATTTCATCTTCTACTCCGTGAAGTGAAAGGAGCGATTGAAGATAGTAAAGAATACCAGCGAAGGCAACCAAAATCATACTTGGAGAACCTAGAGGAATTCCTAGGTAGCTTGCTTGAGCAACACCTTCAGTATGTTGGGCAGCAAAGTAGATAGCAGAGAAGAAAGGCATTTGAAGGAGGATAGGGAAACATCCTACACCGCCAAACATGCTGATGCCGTGCTCTTTTTGAGCAGCAAAGAGAGCTTGTTGGGCTTCGAGTTTTTCTTCTTGAGTTGTTGCTTCTTTGAGACGAGTTTGATGTGGCTCAAGGACGTGCTTGAGGGCGTTCATCTTTTCAGAGTGAAGCGTTGCCTTCCATGATTGGTAGATACCAAGTGGCAAGATAATCAAGCGCACGATAATGGTTACGATGATGATACCAACCCCAAAACCAAGTCCCTTGTCATTGGCGAAGTACTTGATAGCTTCAGCCATAGGCGCTCCGATAGTATTCCAAATAAATCCTGTTGGCTGTCCTGTGGCTTTATCGACATTGACACAGCCAGTTAAGACTAGCAACATAGCCACTCCCATAGCTGAGAGTGCAAAACGTTTAATAGATTTCACTGTTTTTATTCCTTCTTTAAAAATTATACCTTTCTATTCTACTGTTTTTTTACAAAATATACAATAGTTCTAGAGACCTAATTTGCGATTTTAAAGTCAGGGTAGGGAGGAAAGTTGCTCAGTTTGACATCTAAGTAGCTGACTTTTGAAAAAGGTGTTGGTCCTTTGCGGATTTCTTGGATAAATTTTGCCATGATAGCAGATGAGTCTGCTTGGGCTAAAATTTCCACTGTGCCATCGTCGTTATTCCATACTCGACCTGTGATGCCACCAATTTCAAGTGCCAGGCTGTAAACACCCCAACGAAAGCCGACTCCCTGCACCCTACCTTGGGCAATCATTCTAACCTTTTGCATACCAAACCCCTTTGATTGTGTTATAATATTTCTATGACTATTATAACCTCAAAAGCCAATTCTGTGGTAAAAAACGCCAAGAAATTACATCAAAAAAAATACCGCAAGTCTGCCTATTTGATTGAAGGATGGCACTTGTTTGAAGAAGCTGTTCAAGCTGGAGTGACGATTGAGAAAATCTTTGCCCTAGAAAATTACCGAGATCAGTTAGCCTCGTTTCCGCAAACTGTCTGGGTCTCAGAGGATATTTTGCTAGATTTGGCGGATTCTCAGACTCCACAGGGAATTGTTGCGGTGGTTCAAAAAGAAGAAGTAGGAAAAGTTGATTTGAGCCAGGGCAAGTTCTTGTTTTTGGAAGATGTGCAAGATCCTGGTAATGTGGGAACGATCATTCGGACTGCGGATGCAGCAGGTTTTACTGGAGTGATTGTTTCAGATAAATCGGCAGATATCTACAGTCTCAAGACCTTACGTTCCATGCAAGGCAGTCATTTTCATCTGCCTATTTACCGAATGTTTAGTCAAAGGCTTCTCGAGGAAGTTAAGGAAGCAGCTATCCCAGTGCTGGCAACAACCCTATCTAAAGATTCTGTTGATTACAGAGAACTACCTCCTATAGAAAATTTTGTACTAGTCATGGGAAATGAGGGTCAAGGAATTAGTCCCCTCATGGCTGAAAGTGCAGACCAGTTGGTCCATATTAGCATGAAGGGGCAGGCAGAGAGTCTCAATGTTGCAGTTGCAGCCGGTATTTTGATTTTCCATTTAAGCTAATTTTAATTTTCTTTGTTATAATCAAGGAAAGACATTCATAGAAAAGGAGAAAAGATGAATCATACTATTATACACGACCGCGCAGGTCTCAATCAATTTTACGCTAAGGTTTATGCCTTTGTTGGTCTGGGAATCGGACTATCCGCTTTAGTATCAGGTCTTATGTTGACGGTCTTTCAGTCTCAGCTGGTTTACTTTTTGATGCAGGGACGTCTCTGGTTGACCATTGCAACTTTTGCAGAGTTGGCCTTGGTTTTCGTTGCCAGTAACATGGCCTTAAAGAATAGTCCAGCGGCTCTTCCAGTATTTTTACTTTACTCAGTATTAAACGGCTTTACCCTTAGTTTTGTGGTGGCTTTCTATACTCCGGGTACAGTTTTATCTGCCTTTGTATCGAGCGCTCTTCTCTTCTTTGTCATGGCGGCAGTTGGCATGTTCACCAAAAAAGATTTGAGTGGCCTGGGTCGAGCTATGATGGCAGCTCTCATAGGTTTGCTGATTGCTATGGTAGTCAATATTTTCTTGGCTAGTGGCTTCTTTGACTATATGATCAGCGTAGCTATGGTCTTGGTCTTCTCTGGTCTGATTGCTTGGGACAACCAAAGAATTCGCCGTGCCTATGAACAATCACAAGGTCGTGTAGCGACAGGCTGGGTTGTGTCAATGGCTCTCAGTATCTATCTTGATTTTATCAATCTCTTCCTAAGTATTCTACGTATCTTCGGTCGTAATGACTAGAAAGTCCCTAACATCAGTGTTCGAAGGAGCACTGATTTTTTTAAAATTTCTCTTTTCTTTTCTTGGAAATAGGTGTATAATGCTTTTAATTAAATTTTTGAGGAGTAGCCTATGAAGAAAAGTTTTATTCATCAACAAGAAGAAATTTCCTTTGTCAAAAACACTTTTACCCAGTATTTGAAAGATAAGTTAGAAGTTGTCGAAGTTCAAGGTCCTATCTTGAGCAAGGTCGGTGACGGGATGCAGGATAACCTGTCTGGTGTGGAAAATCCAGTATCTGTTAAGGTTTTGCAGATTCCTGATGAAACCTATGAAGTGGTGCACTCACTTGCTAAATGGAAACGTCATACCCTTGCTCGTTTTGGTTTCGGTGAGGGTGAAGGTCTTTTCGTCCACATGAAGGCTCTTCGTCCAGACGAAGACTCGCTGGATGCAACCCACTCTGTCTTTGTGGATCAGTGGGACTGGGAAAAGGTCATTCCAAATGGTCAACGCAACATTGCTTACCTAAAAGAAACAGTTGAGAAGATTTACAAGGCTATTCGCCTGACAGAACTAGCTGTTGAAGCTCGTTATGACATCGAGTCTATCTTGCCAAAACAAATCACCTTCATCCATACAGAAGAGTTGGTAGAACGCTACCCAGACTTGACTCCAAAAGAACGTGAAAATGCTATCTGTAAAGAATTTGGAGCAGTTTTCTTGATTGGTATCGGTGGCGAGTTGCCAGACGGTAAACCGCACGATGGACGTGCGCCAGACTACGATGACTGGACAAGTGAGTCTGAAAATGGCTACAAGGGTCTGAATGGTGATATTCTTGTCTGGAATGAGTCTCTGGGTGGAGCCTTTGAGTTGTCTTCTATGGGGATTCGTGTAGATGAAGAAACCCTTCGCCGTCAGGTAGAAATCACAGGTGATGAAGACCGCTTGGAATTGGAATGGCACAAGGCTTTGTTGAATGGCCTATTCCCATTGACAATCGGTGGAGGAATTGGACAATCTCGTATGGCTATGTTCTTACTTCGCAAGAAACACATCGGAGAGGTGCAAACAAGTGTTTGGCCTCAAGAAGTCCGCGATACTTACGAAAATATTTTGTAGAGAATCGAACCGCAAGGTTCGGTTTTCTTTCTCTTTTCGCCCATAATTTGGTATAATAAACGGTATGAAAATTGTATCAGGAATCTATGGGGGACGTCCCCTCAAGACGCTAGAAGGTAAGACGACAAGACCTACTTCGGATAAGGTTAGGGGAGCTATTTTTAACATGATTGGTCCCTACTTTGAAGGGGGACGGGTCTTGGACCTTTATGCAGGTAGTGGTGGATTATCTATCGAAGCAGTATCGCGTGGCATGGCTAGTGCTGTTTTGGTGGAGAGAGACCGTAAGGCTCAGGCCATCGTGGCTGAAAATATCCAGATGACCAAGGAAGTTGGAAAATTTCAACTCCTCAAGATGGAGGCGGAAAGAGCCTTGGAGCAGGTATCTGGAGTCTTCGACCTCATTTTCTTAGACCCTCCCTATGCCAAGGAACAAATCGTAGCAGATATTGAAAAAATGGCTGAGAGGGAGCTTTTTTCTGAAGATGTTATGGTCGTGTGTGAGACGGATAAGGCCGTAGAACTTCCAGAAGAAATTGCCTGCCTGGGCATCTGGAAGGAAAAGATTTATGGAATTAGTAAGGTGACAGTCTATGTCAGATAAGATTGGATTATTCACAGGCTCATTTGATCCGATGACAAATGGGCATCTGGATATCATTGAACGGGCGAGCAGGCTCTTTGATAAGCTCTATGTCGGTATTTTTTTTAATCCCCACAAACAAGGATTTCTCCCTATCGAAAGTCGTAAACGGGGGTTAGAAAAGGCTTTGAAACATTTGGGAAATGTTGAAGTCGTGTCTTCTCATGATGAATTGGTGGTTGATGCCGCAAAAAGACTGGGGGCTACTTGCCTAGTGCGGGGCTTGAGAAATGCGGCGGATTTGCAATATGAAGCTAGTTTCGACTACTACAATCATCAGCTGTCTCCTGATATAGAGACCATTTATTTGCATAGCCGACCGGAACATCTCTATATCAGTTCATCTGGTGTTCGAGAACTTTTGAAGTTTGGTCAGGATGTTGCCTGCTATGTTCCCGAGAGTATTTTGGAGGAAATAAGAAATGAAAAAAAAGATTAGATGGCCCTTATACGTTATTGCGGCCTTGATTGTGACTTTCTTGGCATTTGTGGTACCCTTGCCCTACTATATAGAGGTTCCAGGTGGTTCAGAAGATATTCGTCAGGTCCTCAAAGTCAATGATACAGAAGATAAGGAAGCTGGTGCCTATCACTTCGTTACGGTTGGTGTTCAGCATGCTACTTTAGCCCATATGATTTATGCTTGGTTAACGCCTTTTACAGATATTCGTAGTGCCCAGGAGACTACAGGGGGAACTTCCGATGTTGAATTTATGCGGATCAATCAATTCTACATGCAAACATCGCAAAATATGGCCAAGTATCAAGGTCTAAAAACAGCTGGTAAGGATATTGACCTCAAATACCTTGGGGTCTATGTCTTGACTGTGACGGATAATTCGACCTTTAAAGGGATTCTTAACATCTCTGATACGGTCACAGCAGTCAATGACCAGACATTTGACAGTTCCAAAGATTTGATTGATTACGTCAATTCTCAAAAACTAGGGGACTCCGTCAAGGTAACCTATGAAGAGGATGGGCAAACCAAGTCTGCAGAAGGTAAGATTATCACCTTGGAAAATGGCAAAAATGGGATTGGAATTGGCTTGATTGACCGTACAGAAGTAACCAGTGATGTCCCGATTCGTTTTTCAACAGCTGGTATCGGTGGTCCAAGTGCAGGTCTCATGTTTAGTTTAGCTATCTATACTCAAATTGCTGACCCAGGCCTTCGTAATGGCCGTATCGTTGCTGGTACAGGCACCATTGACCGCGATGGTAATGTGGGGGACATTGGAGGTATTGATAAGAAAGTTGTAGCTTCGGCTAGAGAAGGTGCCGCTATTTTCTTTGCTCCTGATAACCCTGTTAGCGAAGAAGAACAAAAAGCGCACCCGGATGCGAAAAACAACTATCAAACAGCTTTGGAAGCAGCCAAAACAATCAAGACTGATATGAAAATTGTGCCAGTTAAAACCCTACAAGATGCAATTGATTACTTGAAAAACAATCCCTAGTTTTTAAGGGAAGTTTCCAAACTAGCGCACAAACAGAGAAGATGGTATAATAGTCAAATGGTTCAATTATTATTCACTCTAAGCAGTCACATGCTCTTTATTTATGTGAGTTTTTACCTTTTAAAGGATCTTGTTAGATGGGAAAAGGTGTTAAAAGTGACAGCTGAGAACACAAGAAAAGTTCGTTTATTGGTAGCTTTTTTCAGCATTGTAATGGGCTATATCTTGAGTTCTTTCTTTATCAGCCTATATCAGTTGTGGCAAGAAGCGTTTAGAGGATTATTATAAAATCAAATGTAAAGGAAATAAGTATGGAAAAAATTGTGGTTCAAGGTGGCGATAATCGTCTGGTAGGAAGTGTTACGATCGAGGGAGCAAAGAATGCAGTCTTGCCCTTATTGGCAGCGACTATTCTAGCAAGTGAAGGAAAGACCGTCTTGCAGAATGTTCCTATCTTGTCAGATGTTTTCACTATGAATCAGGTGGTTCGTGGTTTAAATGCCAAGGTGGATTTTGATGAGGAAGCCCATCTTGTCGAAGTGGATGCGACTGGCGATATCACTGAGGAAGCACCTTACAAGTATGTCAGCAAGATGCGTGCATCTATCGTTGTCTTGGGACCAATCCTTGCCCGTGTAGGTCATGCTAAGGTATCCATGCCGGGTGGTTGTACGATTGGTAGCCGTCCTATTGATCTTCATTTGAAAGGTCTGGAAGCTATGGGGGCTAAGATTAGTCAGACAGCTGGTTATATCGAAGCCAAGGCTGATCGCTTACATGGAGCTCATATCTATATGGACTTCCCAAGTGTTGGTGCTACGCAGAACTTGATGATGGCAGCGACTCTAGCTGATGGGGTGACAGTAATTGAAAATGCTGCGCGTGAGCCTGAGATTGTGGATCTAGCCATTCTACTAAATGAAATGGGAGCTAAAGTCAAAGGTGCTGGTACAGAGACCATTACCATTACTGGTGTTGAGAAACTTCATGGTACGACTCACAATGTGGTCCAAGACCGTATCGAGGCAGGGACATTTATGGTGGCTGCTGCCATGACTGGTGGTGATGTCTTGATTAAAGACGCTGTTTGGGAGCACAACCGTCCCTTGATTGCTAAATTGCTTGAAATGGGAGTGGAAGTGACAGAGGAGACTGAAGGAATTCGCGTTCGCTCTCAACTAGAAAATTTAAAAGCTGTCCATGTAAAAACCTTGCCCCACCCAGGATTTCCAACAGATATGCAGGCTCAATTTACAGCCTTGATGACCGTTGCAAAAGGCGAATCAACTATGGTGGAGACAGTTTTTGAAAATCGTTTCCAACACCTAGAAGAAATGCGTCGCATGGGCTTACACTCTGAGATTATCCGTGATACAGCTCGTATTGTTGGTGGACAGCCTTTGCAGGGGGCAGAAGTTCTTTCAACGGACCTTCGTGCCAGTGCAGCCTTGATTTTGACAGGTTTGGTAGCACAGGGAGAAACTGTGGTTGGTAAATTGGTTCACTTGGATAGAGGCTACTACCGTTTCCATGAGAAGTTGGCGCAGTTGGGTGCTAAGATTCAGCGGATTGAGGCAAGTGATGAAGATGAATAAGAAATCAGGCTACGTAGCCAAGCGTTTACTTTTAGTCATTCTGGTACTGATTTTAGGTGCTTTAGCCCTAGGAATCGGGTTAATGGTCGGTTATGGAATCTTGGGCAAGAGTCAAGATCCATGGGCTATCCTGTCTCCAGCAAAATGGCAGGAATTGATTCATAAATTTACAGGAAATTAGGCTGGAGAACCAGCCTTTTTCTAAAGATAAGGAGAAATATGAACAAAAAAACAAGACAGACACTGATTGGGCTGTTAGTGTTATTGCTTTTGTCTGCAGGTAGCTATTATATCAAGCAGATGCAGTCGACAGCTAATAGTCCTAAAACTAAGGTTAGTCAGAAAAAACAAGCTTCGGAAGCTCCTAGTCGGGAATTAGCAGAAAGTGTCTTAACAGACGCAGTCAAAGGCCAAATAAAAGGGAGTCTTGAATGGAATGGCTCAGGAGCTTTTATCGTCAATGGCAATAAAACTAATCTAGATGCCAAGGTTTCAAGTAAACCCTACGCTGATAATAAAACAAAGACAGTGGGCAAGGAAACTGTGCCAACCGTAGCTAATGCCCTCTTGTCTAAGGCAACTCGCCAGTACAAGAATCGTGAAGAAACTGGGAATGGTTCTACTTCATGGACTCCTCCAGGCTGGCATCAGGTTAAGAATCTAAAGGGTTCCTATACTCATGCGGTCGATAGAGGTCACTTGTTAGGATATGCCTTAATCGGTGGCTTAGATGGTTTTGATGCCTCAACAAGCAATCCTAAAAACATTGCTGTTCAGACAGCCTGGGCAAATCAGGCGCAAGCCGAGGATTCGACAGGGCAAAACTACTATGAAAGCATGGTGCGTAAAGCCTTAGATCAAAACAAGCGTGTCCGTTACCGTGTAACTCTTTATTATGCTTCAAACGAGGATTTAGTTCCTTCAGCTTCACAGATTGAAGCCAAGTCTTCAGATGGAGAATTGGAATTCAATGTTCTAGTTCCTAATGTTCAAAAGGGACTTCAACTGGATTACCGAACTGGAGAAGTAACGGTTACTCAGTAAAAGATAAGATAAACTCCTAGGTCACTTGTGGATATAGGAGTTCTTTCTTACTAGTTTAAGCAGGGCTACAATAGATACTGATACTCAAAGAAAATCAAAGTGCAAACTAGGAATCTAGCCGCAGGTTGCTCAAAGCACAGCTTTTAGGTTGTAGATAAAGCTGACGTGGTTTGAAGAGTTCTTCGAAGAGTATGAGAAAAAATAATATGTACTGGACTAAATTTTGTGATATAATAGAGGGTAAGATACTATTTTAGGAGAAGAACTATGGAAGACCCAAGTAGTCAGAATTTGTTGCTACAATTTGTTTTATTGTTTATCTTGACGGTATTAAATGCCTTTTTCTCAGCTACAGAAATGGCCATGGTGTCACTAAACCGTGCGCGGGTTGAACAAAAGGCAGAAGAAGGAGATAGACGCTATATCCGTCTGCTGAAGGTACTAGAAAATCCTAATCACTTTTTATCAACCATTCAAGTAGGGATTACCCTGATTACGATCTTATCAGGGGCAAGTTTGGCAGAAACTCTGGGACGAGAAATTGCATCTTGGCTTGGAAATAGTGAAACAGCTTATGCTGTCGCAAGCTTTCTATCTTTAGCATTTTTGACTTATATTTCCATCGTTTTTGGGGAATTGTATCCAAAGAGAATCGCTCTTAATCTAAAGGATGCCTTGGCGATTCGTACAGCACCAGTTATTATTGGGCTGGGGAAACTCGTTAGTCCTTTTGTCTGGCTCTTGTCTGCGTCCACCAATCTTTTGAGTCGTTTGACTCCCATGACCTTTGATGATGCTGACGAAAAAATGACCCGTGATGAAATTGAGTACATGCTGACAAATAGTGAAGAAACACTTGATGCTGACGAAATTGAGATGTTACAGGGGATTTTTTCACTGGACGAATTGATGGCCAGAGAAGTCATGGTTCCTCGAACGGATGCCTTTATGGTCGATATTCAGGATGATAGTCAAACCATTATCCAAAGTATTTTAAAACAAAATTATTCTCGTATCCCTGTCTATGATGGAGACAAGGATAACGTGATTGGGATCATTCACACCAAGAGTCTTCTTAAGGCAGCCTTTGTAGACGGTTTTGATAACATTGTATGGAAGAGAATTTTACAAGATCCACTTTTTGTTCCTGAAACTATTTTTGTGGATGACTTGTTAAAAGAACTGCGCAATACCCAAAGACAAATGGCAATCTTGCTAGATGAATACGGTGGGATGGCTGGTTTGGTGACCCTGGAAGACCTCTTAGAGGAAATTGTTGGGGAAATCGATGACGAAACAGATAAGGCTGAAATCGAAGTTCATCAAATTGGAGAAGACACCTATATCGTTCAAGGTACCATGAATCTCAATGATTTTAATGATTACTTTGATGTTGAACTGGAAAGTGATGACGTTGATACCATCGCTGGTTATTATTTGACAGGAGTGGGGACCATTCCAACGACTGAGAAACTCAGCCATGAATTGGTCAGTCAAAACAAACAGCTTATCTTAACCAATGATAAAGTGAAAAATGGACGTGTTACCAAAGTAAAAGTCCAAATCACAGAAGTTGAAATAGAAGAAGAAACAGAGTAAACTAGAGGCTTTTGTCATCATGCGTGACAAAGCTTTTTTCAGTTGATTTCAAAAGAGAATTGTACCCTCGAAAAACTCAGCCCCAATCCGCCCCAAAACTTTTCTAAATCTATCCGTATTTATCCGAAGAAAAAATAAAAAAGCCCTTTAAACTGGGCTTTCTATTTATTTGAAACCTGATAAATCAAGTTATAGAAGGCGGTAGACGGATTTGAACCGACGATCAAGCTTTTGCAGAGCCGTGCCTTACCACTTGGCTATACCGCCTCAACGTTTATTATTATACCTTGAAAATCATTCTCAGTCAATAGTTTTTTCAGATTTTTTGTATGAATAAGCCTAAATATTCTGAAAATTCGTTTACTTTTCTCGAAATCTATGTTATAATTGATGATAACCTATACTTTATAAAAGGAGTAAAGAAATGAAAAAAAGTAGAGTATTTATTGCAGCAGGAGTTGCTTTGTTTGCGACGGGTGTGTTAGTGGCTTGTGGGAATTCAAAATCATCTGATTCGACAGCTCCAAAGACCTATGGCTATGTTTATTCAGCTGATCCAGAAACATTGGACTATCTTATCTCTGGAAAAGAGAGTACGAAAGTGGCTACTTCAAACGGGATCGATGGCCTCTTCACAAATGACAAATACGGGAATTTGACTCCTGCGGTTGCAGAAGACTGGTCTGTATCAAAAGACGGATTGACATATACCTACAAAATTCGTAAAGGTGTCAAATGGATGACATCCGATGGTGAAGAATATGCCGAAGTGACTGCTAAAGACTTCGTGAATGGATTGAAACATGCGGCAGATAAGAAATCAGAAGCTCTATATCTAGCTGAAACTTCTGTTAAAGGTTTATCTGATTATTTGGCTGGGAATTCAAAAGATTTCTCTACAGTAGGTGTTAAAGCGGTTGATGACTATACTCTTGAGTATACTTTGAACCAACCAGAACCTTACTGGAACTCTAAGATGGTTTATTCAATTTTCTGGCCATTAAACGAAGAATTTGAAAAATCAAAAGGATCTGATTTTGCTAAAGCGACAGATCCTACATCATTGCTATATAATGGACCTTTCTTGCTTAAAGGTTTGACTGCTAAATCTTCTATCGAATTTGCTAAGAATGAGCAGTACTGGGATAAAGAGAATGTTCATTTAGATACAGCAACACTTGCATATTTTGATGGTTCGGACCAAGAATCACTTGAGCGTAACTTTACAAGTGGAGCTTATAGTTTTGCTCGTCTTTACCCAACAAGTTCAAACTTCTCAAAGGTAGAGGAGTCATACAAGGATAATATTTTCTACACTCCGTCAGGAGCTGGTATTGGAGGTTTAGGTGTAAATATTGATCGACAAAATTACAAATATACATCTAAAACGACAGATGAAGAGAAAACATCTACTAAGAAAGCTCTTCTTAACAAAGACTTCCGCCAAGCCTTGAACTTTGCCTTTGACCGTACAGGTTATTCTGCTCAAGTTAACGGTAAAGAAGGTGCTCCTCTTGCAGTTCGTAATTTATTTGTGAAACCAGACTTTGTGACTGCGGGCGAAAAAACTTTCGGTGACTTGGTTGCTGAAAAAGTTAAGACTTATGGAGATGAGTGGAAAGATGTAAACTTTGCTGATGGTCAAGACGGTCTCTTTAACGCTGACAAAGCTAAAGCAGAATTTGCTAAAGCTAAAACTGCTCTGCAAGCAGAAGGTGTGAAATTCCCTATCCACTTGGATATTCCAGTAGACCAAACCTCTAAAAACTTTGTCGCACGGATTCAGTCGTTCAAACAATCAGTTGAAAAAGTTTTAGGCGAAGAAAATGTTGTCATCGATATTCAACAAATTTCTAAAGATGAATTCTTTAATGCGACTTATTATGCTGCTAATGCGGCAGCTGAGGATTGGGATCTTTCAGGTGCGGTTGGATGGAATCCTGACTATGAAGATCCATCAACTTACCTTGATATCCTTAAATCAACTAATAGTGAGCAAACGAAAACTTATATGGGGTATGATGACCCATCAAATGCAGCTGCAGCTAAAGTTGGTGTGAAAGATTACGATAAATTGCTTGATGAAGCTGGAAAAGAAACAAGTGATCTTAACAAACGTTATGAAAAATATGCTGCTGCTCAAGCTTGGTTGACAGACAGTTCACTCTTCTTACCAGCTATGTCTTCTAGTGGTGCTGCACCATTCATTTCCCGTGTTGTACCATTCTCAGCTTCTTATAGCCAATCTGGAGACAAAGGTTCAAATCTCTACTTCAAATATATTCAGTTACAAGACAAAGTTGTAACAAAGGCTGATTATGAACAAGCTCGTGAGAAATGGCTCAAAGAGAAAAAAGAATCAAACGAAAAAGTTCAAAAAGAATTGACTAAACACGTTAAATAAATAACTCTCAAGGGAACTTTCTCTCCATGAGGAGAAGGTTCTTTTGGGATTTAAAAAGGAAACGATATGAAGAAATATATTTTTATGCGTGTCTTGCGGTCATTGGTTTCTATCTTCTTAGTAACAACCTTGACTTACACGATTATCTATACAATGGTTCCTCGAAAATTAATTTTCAAACAGGATACCAACTATAACAAGATTGCGACAACTGCTGATAAGCGTGATAACTATGAGAACACTGTTTATGAGCGTATGGGATATATCGAGTACTACGATACCAAGGAATTGCAAGAAAAAGCTAGCCAGATGGATGCCTCTGTAACAGTTGAAGCTAATGACACCAACAAGGCTATCTATGAAAAATACATCAAACAAATCGGTCATGGTTGGACTCTAGGAGAATTTACTGAAAGTGGCCAATTCTACGCTACTCGTGAAATCCCAATTTTTGAACGTGTTTTTCACTTCTATGCTAACTTGATTGACATTGACCATACTAATAAAATTCAAGACCCTGAAAATCCAGACTTGAAACGTTACCTTCGTTTCGAAAACGATCCAGCGATCGGATGGTCATTGGTTGGTTCAGGAACTAAACACAAATATCTCTTGTACTTCAACAGTCAGTTCCCGTTCGTGCATCAAAACTTTGTGAACATCAATTTAGGTGACTCTTATCCAACCTATGCTAATAGTCCTGTTTTACAGGTTATTACTCAGGGACAAGGACAAACAAAAACTTCGCAAGTTCAGTTCCCAACAGGTAAGAAAACTTCTTCTGTAAATATTTACTCAAGAACCTACAAATCACCTAGTCAGGCTGATTCTCGTGAAGTAGCCAACTACGGAAAAGATGATCCTTATACAGCTACTGAAAGTAACTACCAATATCCTTCTATGATTGCCAGCTCTGCTGTCGTGGGATTGATTGGTTTGGTGATTTCTTATGCGATTGCTGTGCCGCTTGGTTCAGCTATGGCTCGCTTCAAGAACACTTGGATTGATAGCTTCTCAACAGGGGCTTTGACCTTCTTGATGGCTCTTCCAACAATTGCCTTGGTTTATATCGTTCGTTTGGCTGGTTCTTCAATCGGATTGCCAGATTCATTCCCTATCTTGGGTGCTGGAGATTGGCGTTCTTACGTTTTACCAGCAGTTATCCTTGGTTTATTGGGGGCTCCTGGTACAGCTATTTGGATTCGTCGTTATATGATTGACTTGCAATCACAAGATTTTGTACGTTTTGCTCGTGCAAAAGGTTTGTCTGAAAAAGAAATTTCAAACAAACACATCTTTAAAAATGCCATGGTTCCTCTGGTTTCAGGAATTCCTGGTGCCGTTATCGGGGTTATCGGTGGTGCAACTCTTACTGAAACAGTCTTCGCCTTCCCAGGTATGGGTAAAATGTTGATTGACTCTGTAAAAGCATCTAATAACTCTATGGTCGTTGGTCTTGTCTTCATCTTTACATGTATTTCTATCTTCTCACTTCTTTTAGGAGATATTTGGATGACGATTATTGACCCACGTATTAAATTGACTGAGAAAGGAGGCAAATAATGTCTACAATCGATAAAGAAAAATTTCAGTTCGTAAAACGTGACGATTTTGCCTCTGAAGCCATTGATGCGCCAGCCTATTCTTACTGGGGCTCAGTGTTTAGACAATTTATGAAGAAAAAATCAACTGTAGTCATGTTGGGAATCTTGGTAGCCATCATTTTGATGAGTTTCATCTACCCAATGTTTTCTAAGTTTGATTTTAATGATGTCAGCAAGGTAAACGACTTTAGTGCTCGTTATATCAAGCCAAATGCGGAGCATTGGTTCGGTACTGACAGTAACGGTAAATCTCTCTTTGACGGTGTCTGGTTCGGAGCTCGTAACTCTATCCTCATTTCTGTAATTGCGACAGTGATTAACTTGGTTATCGGTGTTTTTGTCGGTGGTATTTGGGGAATTTCAAAATCAGTTGACCGTGTCATGATGGAAGTTTACAACGTCATCTCAAACATCCCATCTCTTTTGATTGTTATTGTCTTGACTTACTCAATCGGAGCTGGATTCTGGAATTTGATTTTTGCCATGAGTGTGACAACATGGATCGGAATTGCCTTCATGATTCGTGTGCAAATCTTGCGTTATCGTGACTTGGAATACAACTTGGCATCACGTACTTTGGGAACACCGACCTTGAAGATTGTTGCCAAAAACATCATGCCACAATTGGTATCTGTTATTGTGACAACGATGACCCAAATGCTTCCAAGCTTTATCTCATACGAAGCCTTCCTGTCTTTCTTCGGTCTTGGATTACCGATTACCGTGCCAAGTTTGGGTCGTTTGATTTCGGATTATTCACAAAACGTAACAACCAATGCTTACTTGTTCTGGATTCCATTGACAACCCTTGTCTTGGTATCCTTGTCCCTTTTCGTAGTTGGTCAAAACTTAGCGGATGCTAGTGATCCACGTACACATAGATAGGAGTAGAAATGACAAAAGAAAAAAATGTAATTTTGACTGCTCGCGATATTGTCGTGGAATTTGACGTTCGTGACAAAGTATTGACAGCCATTCGCGGCGTTTCCCTTGAACTAGTTGAGGGAGAAGTATTGGCCTTAGTAGGTGAGTCAGGATCAGGGAAATCTGTTTTGACAAAAACCTTCACAGGTATGCTCGAAGAAAATGGTCGTATTGCTCAAGGTAGCATTGACTACCGTGGTCAAGACTTGACAGCCCTGTCTTCTCACAAGGATTGGGAACAAATTCGTGGTGCTAAGATTGCGACTATCTTTCAGGACCCAATGACTAGTTTGGACCCAATTAAAACAATTGGTAGTCAGATTACAGAAGTTATTGTAAAACACCAAGGGAAAACAGCTAAGGAAGCAAAAGAATTGGCCATTGACTACATGAATAAGGTTGGGATTCCAGACGCAGATAGACGTTTTGATGAATACCCATTCCAATATTCTGGAGGAATGCGTCAACGTATCGTTATTGCGATTGCCCTTGCCTGCCGACCTGATGTCTTGATCTGTGATGAGCCAACAACTGCCTTGGATGTGACCATTCAAGCTCAGATTATTGATTTGCTGAAATCATTACAAAACGAGTACCATTTCACAACAATCTTTATCACTCACGACCTTGGTGTGGTAGCAAGTATTGCGGATAAGGTAGCGGTTATGTATGCAGGAGAAATCGTTGAGTATGGAACTGTTGAGGAAGTCTTCTATGACCCTCGCCATCCATATACATGGAGTCTCTTGTCTAGCTTGCCTCAGCTCGCTGATGATAAAGGGGATCTTTACTCAATCCCAGGAACACCTCCGTCACTTTATACTGACCTGAAAGGGGATGCCTTTGCCTTGCGTTCAGACTATGCAATGCAAATTGACTTCGAACAAAAAGCCCCTCAATTCTCAGTATCAGAGACACATTGGGCTAAAACTTGGCTTCTTCATGAGGATGCTCCAAAAGTAGAAAAACCAGCTGTTATTGCAAATCTCCACGATAAGATCCGTGAGAAAATGGGATTTGCCCATCTGGCAGACTAGGAGGAAGGAAATGTCTGAAAAATTAGTAGAAATCAAAGATTTAGAAATTTCCTTCGGTGAAGGAAGTAAGAAGTTTGTCGCGGTTAAAAATGCCAACTTCTTTATCAACAAGGGAGAAACCTTCTCTCTTGTAGGTGAGTCAGGTAGTGGGAAAACAACTATTGGTCGTGCCATCATCGGTCTAAATGACACAAGTAATGGAGACATCATTTTTGATGGTCAAAAGATTAATGGTAAAAAATCGCGTGAACAAGCTGAGGAATTGATTCGTCGTATCCAGATGATTTTCCAAGACCCTGCGGCAAGTTTGAATGAACGTGCTACTGTTGATTATATTATTTCTGAAGGTCTTTACAATCACCGTCTGTTTAAGGATGAAGAAGAACGTAAAGAGAAAGTTCAAAATATTATCCGTGAAGTAGGTCTTCTTGCTGAGCACTTGACTCGTTACCCTCATGAGTTCTCAGGTGGTCAACGTCAACGTATCGGTATTGCCCGTGCCTTGGTCATGCAACCAGACTTTGTTATTGCGGATGAGCCAATTTCAGCCTTGGACGTTTCTGTGCGTGCCCAAGTCTTGAACTTGCTCAAAAAATTCCAAAAAGAACTTGGTTTGACTTATCTCTTCATCGCCCATGACTTGTCGGTCGTTCGCTTTATTTCAGATCGTATCGCAGTTATTTACAAGGGTGTTATTGTAGAGGTTGCCGAAACAGAAGAATTGTTTAACAATCCAATTCACCCATATACTCAAGCCTTGCTTTCAGCGGTACCAATTCCAGACCCAATCTTGGAACGCAAGAAGGTCTTGAAGGTTTACGACCCAAGTCAACACGACTATGAGACTGATAAGCCATCCATGGTAGAAATCCGTCCAGGTCACTATGTTTGGGCTAACCAAGCTGAATTGGCACGTTACCAACAAGGACTAAACTAATAATGGTTTTATAATTTCCATGTCAATTTTTATGGGAATTATAAAACTTTTTTATATCCCTAAAAGAGATAGGTTTAAAAATTTTAAAGTGATAAAAACGCATAATATCAGATGTAGGTAAGCTTGATATTATGCGTTTTTATTATGTAAAGATTTGATAGTATGTATCTGTTTCGGACTATTATACAATCGTTGATCCTATATTTTTATTTAAAATTGACCAATAACAACTGTACTAGTTTTCTCTAAGGAAATTGAAGAGACCGCGTCTAATAGTTCATTATAGTAGAATCCGTTTTTCAAATTTGTTTTAGTAGCTAGAGCGAACACTTCTAGCGTATATCGATGATCTTTATCAGGAGGAGTTGGTCCAACAAAAATAGAATCAATTTCAGTAAAATCAGTTTCTAATAGAGGACTGGCAAAACTATTTTTCCCTTGCGTAATAGAACCTTTATAATCTAGACTGTAATTTTCAGGAATAATGACTGTATTATTTTTGACTTCTATATCCGTAGCAAGCCAGTGAATCCAAGGGAATGCACAAACTGGAATAGCATCATAATCAATTAAAGTAATAGCTATGTATTTTGTCCCTTCTGGTAATTCGCTAATCTCAAAGGGGAAAGAGCGTATAGGATTTCCCTTAATAATGTCGGTACAATCTGCTTCTTTTCCAAATCGTTTAGGCAATAAGTTCTGGTTAAAAGGTATATTAATTTTCATCATATTGCTCCTTTCATATAATCGAATAAATTATTCTTGATTCTATGATATAATAAATATTAACTTTTTAAAATTTGGAAAAAGTTAATAATTCATTAAATATTATTTTAGGAAGGAGAGGAGATAATGAATTTAGATTGGTATTATACATTCTTAGTATTATCTAAACACCTCAACTATCATAGAGCAAGCGAAGAATTATTTTTAACGGAACCAACACTTCACCAGCAAATAAAAAAACTCGAAAAACACTTGCAAGTAAATTTATTTGAAACAGTTGGAAGAAATTTAACTCTAACTCCAACAGGACGAGAATTTATCCCTATCGTAAAAAAAATAATTGCTACATATGAAGATGGAATTAAAAAAATACAGTTAAAAAATAAAAAGTTGGAAACACATTTAAACATTGCAGTTTCACCTTACATAGCTACCTATCTATTACCGAAATTTCTTCCAGAATTTTTTGAAGAACAACCATCTGTAGGTATTTCAATTACCGTTTTACAAAATGATATTGCTCGAGAAATTGAAAATAATCAATTTGATATTGGGATAGCTAGGGAAGAGCCTTATACTACAAAGATTAATTCAGAAAAAATTTGTGAGGGTAAAATTGCTCTTTTTTATCCCAAAAATGATTCTCAACTAACTGAGGTGGAGTTATTTCAAAAATATAAGATTTTATCAGATAATCATCCTGTTTATTGGAATAAAGTAAAACAAGAAATTTCTGAAATTGTTCCAGAATCTCAATTTGTTTCTATAAAGGATATAACAGTAACTGAGAAATTGATTGAAATGGGACAAGGGATCTCTTATCTCCCTCTATACCTTAAAATGACTTTAAATCCTAATATTGCTACTCGAATACCAGAAGAAATTTCTATTCCACTATCCTTTACTTACATAATGACTAGAAAAAATTCGGAAGCTATTGAACTTTTCAAAAATAAATTTAAGGAATTTATCGTTTTTGAACAAAATAAAGTAAATTTTTGACTCTTAAAAAGATGACTTGTGTATCTAGAAACTAGTGTTAATGTATAAAATTGAAATTTCGTATCATACTTTCTGAGTTTAGAGGGACTTTGTTATGAGTTTGAAACAGAGATAGAAAAACTTTGAAAGAATTTTCGAAAAATTTTAAAAAATTCTGAAATATTCTTGACAGCTAATAAAAAAGGTGGTAAGATAGGAAACATCAAAAAAGAAAGCAGAAAAAGAAATGAATAAGAGACAAGCTGTAACTATGAATCAAAACTTTTACTTTAGCTACTTTAGATAGTGTTTGTAGACATGTCACCATGGATGCAAACAGTTCAAGCAATTTGTTTGTATCTATGTGGCTAAGATTTTTGATTGTGGTCCATATAGATGAATATCTAAATGGACTAGCTAAGTTATAACTTGTTAGATTATTTCAAGCATCCGTTTAGGTATTATCTAGGCGGTTTTTTGTTTTATACTCTTCGAAAATCTCTTCAAACCACGTCAACGTCGCCTTGCCGTACTCAAGTACAGCCTGCGGCTAGTTTCCTAGTTTGCTCTTTGATTTTCATTGAGTATTATCTTTTCTGAGAAGGAGTTTCATTATGAAAGTTGTTCGAAAATTACTAGCCCCCCTCTTGGTAGTGGGGATCCTCTTGACCTCTCTGATCAGTTTGCATCAGTTGAAGGCAGACAAGAAAAAAGATGTTTTTCGTATCGGGATTTCGCAGTTTATTACCCACCAGTCTCTAGACGCTACTAGAGAAGGATTTGTGGATGAGCTGGCTAAGCAAGGCTATGTTGAAGGGAAAAATATCGAGATTGATTTGCAAAATGCACAGGGAGAGCAAAGAAATCTAAAAACCATTTCTCAGCAACTAGCAGAATCTAGTGATGTCGTTCTAGCCATCGCAACGCCTTCTGCTCAGAGCTTGGCTAATACAACACAAACGACACCGGTTATCTTTTCAGCTGTAACAGATCCTGTCAGTGCCAAGTTGGTTGAGTCAAGAGAACATCCTGGGGGAAATGTGACTGGGACAAGCGACCAGTCATCGGATGCCATTTCAACCCAAATCAATTTGATAAAGAAAGTACTACCAAAGGCTAAAACGATTGGAATTCTCTATACTCAGAGCGAGCCAAACTCAGTTGTCCAAAAGGATGAAGCTAAGCGACTTCTGGAAGAAAAAGGCTTTACCGTTGTTGAAAAAACAATCTTGGACAGTAACAACGTCAAGGCGGCAGCAGAGAGCTTGATGGCAGAAGTGGATATGGTTTTTGTACCAACGGACAATATCATTTCGTCAACCATGGAAACAGTTAAGCAGGTTTCTATTAAACACAAGGTTCCAGTATTTGGTGGTTCAACAGAAATGATTGCGGTTGGTGGCTTGTATAACTACGGAACCAATTATGAAGAATTGGGACGGCAGACAGCCCGCATGTTGATTCGTATCTTAAAAGGTGAGAAGCCAGAAAATATAGCAGTTGAGTTACCTGAAAAACTGGAATTGCATACCAATAAAGAAATGGCAGATGCACTAGGAATTGATATTAGTAAGTTAGAGGGCAAGGAATAGGAGGTTTAAGATGAGTTTTGTATTATCTAGTTTATCAGAAGGTTTGTTGTGGTCGATTATGGCGATTGGGGTCTACTTGACTTTCCGTATTTTGGATATTGCGGATATGACTGCTGAGGGAGCCTTTCCCCTGGGGGCAGCAGTCGCCGTATCACAGATACAGGCAGGGACAAATCCTTGGATTGCGACTTTACTTGCTTTGTTTGCAGGTATGGTAGCAGGTCTTGTATCAGGAATGCTCCATACCAAGATGAAAATTCCAGCTCTATTGACAGGAATTGTGACCTTGACAGGGCTTTATTCAATCAATATTAAAATCATGGGAAGTGTGCCCAATCTTTCCTTGGGAGATTCTTCGACTGTCTTTAAACAATTGGCGAGCTTGGGGCTGACAAATGAAGAAGCTGTTTTCACGCTAAGTTTGGTTTGTCTCTCACTTGTTTGTTTGGTCTTGACTCTTTTGATGAAGACGGAGATTGGCTTGGTCTTGCGTTCGACTGGGGACAATATTCCGATGAGTGAGGCCAATGGGGTCAATGTAGACACCATGAAGATTGTTGGTTACATGATTTCAAATGGTTTGATTGCTCTATGTGGTTCCTTGTTCGCTCAAAATGATGGATTTTCAGATGTGACTTCTGGGACAGGGACCATCGTTGTTGGTTTGAGTGCAGTCATTATTGCAGAAGTCTTGATACACGACTTGACCATTGGAGGTCGCTTGTTATCCATTGGAATCGGTGCTATTGTTTACCGTTTGATTATTTTAAATATCTATGAAATTCCAAATCTAGATCAGAACCTGGTTCGTCTCTTTAATGCAATCTTGCTAGCCTTAGTGTTATTTGCACCAGAATTGCAAAAGAGACTAAAAATTCGTGGTTTGAAACTGAGAAATGAATAGGAGGAGAAAGTTATGGCAAGTTTGTTAACACTTGAAAATATTCACAAAACATTTGAAGCAGGGACGGTTAATGAAAACCATGTCCTCAAAGGATTAGATTTAGAGGTTGAAGAGGGAGATTTTATCTCTGTGATTGGTGGAAATGGCGCAGGGAAATCCACTTTGATGAATATCTTGGCTGGAAATCTATCTGTGGACGAAGGGGACCTTTTATTGGAAGGGAAATCCATTAAAAATCTGAGTATACGAAAGAGAGCCAAGGATATTGCCCGTGTTTTTCAAGATCCTAAGATGGGGACAGCTTCTCGTTTGACGATTGAGGAGAATATGGCTATTGCCTTGAGACGTGGACAAAAGAGAGGACTTGGTTGGGGCGTGAAGGAGAAGGACAGAATCCAGTTCCAAGAGGCCTTGAAAGAGTTGAATATTGGTCTTGAAAATCGCTTGAAAGTGGATACTCAATACCTTTCAGGAGGACAAAGACAGGCCTTGACCCTAGTCATGGCAGCCTTGGTGAAACCTAAGCTCTTACTGTTGGATGAACACACTGCGGCACTTGACCCGAAAACTAGTCAAATGGTGATGGACTTGACGCAAAAGATTGTGGAACACCATCAGTTGACTACTCTGATGATTACCCACGATATGAACCATGCGATTGAATACGGCAATCGTCTCATTATGCTCTATCAAGGCAAGATAGTGGTTGATGTCAAGGGAGAGGAGAAAAAGCATTTGACAGTTGAAGATCTTATGCATCTCTTCCAGAAAAATAGTGGCCAAAGTCTGGTCAGTGATGAATTGGTGTTGGGATAAAGAAAAAGGCTGAAATCTAGTGTTTCAGTCTTTTATTAAAGTTTCACTTTACTATTACAGATAAGACTCACTGCCATTTAGCAATCAATTCTTCCTTGTTTTCTTTGACGTAATCTAGAAAATCAAGAGTTGCTTGAGAAGGTTCTTTGGCATAGAGGAAGCCATAAGGTAATGTATGAGGAGTATCTAATGGAATAGTCACTAGACTGGGGTGGTTATCTTGAAAAATCTTTTGAGTGATAAAGATATAGGGTTGAACTTCTGTCATGGAAATCAGATCCTGCCCAATCGTTTGGGCATCTTGAATAGCAATATCCGTATCCAAGTCTTGGAGATCCTTTCGCAGAGCATCTAGTTGGCTAATTGCCCCCTCTCGAGCAAGAATAATCGTATATGGAAGGAGGTCCTCTAGGGACACCTTCTTTTTCTTTGCTAGGGGATGGAGTTGATTGACCGCAATACAGATGGGTGTTTGAAAGAGCTCAAAGAATTGACATTGCTCTGCCCAATCTAGGTCACAAAAGATGGCTTCTAAGAGATCACATTGATTTCCAAGAAGTTCGAATTGTTTAAACTGACTAAGCTCTGAAACCAGATTTGGAATTTCATAGTGAAATTGGAGTTCATCTTCTCTCGTCATATTCATGGCATCAATGAGAACACGGGCCCGAAAGATAGGAGAACTTCCAATTTTAATAGTCATGAGGCTATCTTCAAAAATTTGTTTTGCTCGCTCTAAAGCCTTATCAGATAGAGCTATTATTTTTTTACCATCTTCATAGAGAGATTGCCCAGCAGGAGTAAGGGAGACTCCTCTGTTACTACGGTTGAATAATGGGAAACCACATCGTTCTTCCAGAAGATTGATCTGTTGGACAATGGCAGGAGTAGAAATAAAGAGTATTTCAGCTGCTTTCCCAAAAGAGCCTGCTTCGGCCACTTGGATAAAAGTTGCTAGTTGTTGGATATACATGACGGTCTCCTTAGTGTAAAGTCTAGACTTAATGCTATCATAACATTTTCTGTCTTCCGAAACAAGTCTGAAAGGACTATACTGATACCATCAACTGAAACAAATAACTATCTTGAAAGGAGAAAAAATGACAACTAAACAAAAACGTTTGTCTATGGTGGCCTTGTTGTTAGCCAATTTTATAGGTGGGCTCGATACCACCATGCTAAACACAGCTCTGCCTCAAATTATTAAGGATCTAAATGGTGTCAACCAGTTAGGGCTTCTAACTTCTATACTCTTATTCTTTGTGGCATTAACGACCGTACTCTGGGGGAAATTAGGTGAGGTGATTGGCAATAAAAAAGCCTTTCAACTTGCAACAATCATCTTTCTTCTAGCCTCTCTTCTAGGTGGTTTGTCATGGAATATTTGGGTCATGGTCTTTGCCAGAGGGATGATGGGATTGGGAATTGGTGGTATGGTTTCGATTCCCTACGTTATTTACGCCAAACTCTTCCCAGATAGTAAAGAGAGGGCAACCGCTCTTGGTTGGGTAACTGCTTTTTACAGTGTGGCTAGTATTCTAGGTCCTATCGTCGGTGGCTTTATTGTTGACTGGCTAGGTTGGTCATGGGTATTTTATAGTTTGATTCCCTTTGGAGTGATTTCCATGATTCTGCTGCAATTGTTCTATCAGGAAAGGGTTGAATTTCATCGACCAAAAGTGGATTACTTTGGAAGTGGCCTCTTGGTCTTGGTTTCTGGCCTCTTACTTTACTGGATTAGCAATCTGACAAGTATATCCTTGGTTGTTCACATGACATTAGGTCTTGCTCTGGTGTCTGCTTGTATCCTTCTCTGGCAATGGGAAATGAGAGTGGAAGATCCGATTCTGCCAATCAGTCTTTTGAAAAACAGTTCTTACATCACTAAAAATTTACTGATGGTGCTGATTTACGCCTTCACTATTGCTTACAGTATCTATGCTCCTATGTGGGTTCAAACCATCCTAAAAACAAATGCTACACTGGCAGGAGGAACTCAGATACTAAGTTCGATTGCAGTCATGCTCGCAACTCGCCTTGCTGCGAGTCTAATTACCAAATGGGACTTTAAGAAGCTGATTAATCTTGGATTTCTGTCTATTACTATTTCAGCTCTGATGATGGTATTTGCTACTGAAGCAAGCTCTCATCTCTATATCGCAGGCAGTGGAGCCTTCCTTGGACTCGGGCAAGGATTAGTATTTCCGCCAGCTCAAGTGGCTTTTCAGGAAGCCGTTCCAAAAGAACAACTCAATATTGCGACAACTTTCAGTCTCTTAATGAGAACGCTAGGGCAAACCTTTATGGCCTCTATCTATGGTCTCGTATATGCCAGTCTAAATAGTGGTGCCTCTCAGTCTTATCAAGGTCTCCATCTCATTTTTATCCTTGCCCTCATCGCTGTGCTCCTTGGTTGGGTGCTCAATCAAATCACTTGGAAGCTCTAATATAACAATTTTACAAATAGAAAGAAGAATCATGATGAATACAAATGAACTAACAAACCGTTTAGAATTAAAAGAACTAGTCGACACTTTTTCAATCCTTGCTGACACAAAGGATGTGGATCAGCAGGTCCTATTATTCAAAGAAGATGCTCTGGTAACTTCCCGCATCGCTGGTCAACAAGGAAATAGCTACCAAGGCCGTCAAGAAATTGGACAAGCCTTCACAAACTATCTCAATCTTTTTCACACAGTCTACCATATCAATGGTCAGCAGACAGTGACCTATACAGATGACAAACATGCGACAGGCATTGCTTATTGCCAAGTGGTCCTCATTCGTGATGCTGACGGTAAAGAGATTCAGCTGACGCAGGGTGTTCGTTACCATGACAGCTATGAAAAGATTGGTGGCAAATGGCTGATTGCTAAGCGTGAGTCCAACTTTATGTGGTCACGAACAGATACAATTGAAAAATAAGGAGAAGGACATGAAAAGATTACTTTATATAGCAGTTATTATCCTCAGTATTGCAGTATTAACCGCATTTAGTCAAGCTGAGAAAGGAAGTCAAATGAATCAGAGTGAATCTTCAGCAAGCCAAACTAGTTCAACAGAGACAGGAGTTGAGCAGGGGCAGATTGAAAGCAACACAACGGATCTCTCAAAGGAAGATCAAGATGCTATCATTGCTCGCTATGAGGAATTGCAACAAGCGCTGATTGATCAAAATATCCCAAAATTAAAGCAACTCTTACCTGATGATTATGTCGCTGTTCACATCACTGGGCGACGTCAGACAAAGGAAGAGTGGTTGAAGGATATTGAGAATGGAGATATGAGGTATTTTCATTTTACAGATCTTCACTACAGTTTTAGCCAAGAGGGGAACCGTGTTCAGCTAGGAATTCGCCAACGGATTACGGCTAATATCTATGGTTCAGAAGGAACTTGGTCTATCCCTGGAACTCGTCTATTTGAAAAACGGGACGGGGAGTGGCAGATTGTAGGCTAGGAAGATGCCGTATCGAATTTTGAAAAATTTTATCAATTATAGAAAGAGGAAATAAAATGACAAAACAAACTTATGTAGGCTTAAACAGTGGCTACGATATGCCACAAATGGGATTAGGAGTGTTTATGATTCCAGAAGGGAAAGCAACGGTTGAAGCCGTACGAACAGCCTTGGAACTTGGTTATCGCCAGATTGATACTGCCCATGCTTATCAAAATGAGCGCTCGGTTGGACAAGCTGTGAAAGAATCAGGCATCCCTCGTGAGGATATTTTCATCACAACCAAGCTCTGGGTCAGTGATTATGGTTATGAAAAAAGCTTAGCTCAGATTGACAAGATGCTCGAACGGCTTGATACAGACTATATCGATTTGCTCTTACTTCATCAACCTGTGGGAGACTACCTCGGAGCTTATCATGCTATGGAAGAAGCTGTTAAACAAGGGGAAGTGCGCTCCATTGGTCTATCAAACTTTGAAGGACAAGCGCTTGATGAAGTTTTAGAAGTTGCAACCATCAAACCAGCAGCGCTACAAGTAGAACTCCACCCTTATGCCACACGCAGTGAATTACGAGAACAGTTGAAGCCCTACGGTACTCGTATTGAAAGCTGGTATCCGCTAGGGCATGGAGATACCAATTTGCTCAATGAAGCAATCTTCTTAGATCTGGCTCAAAAGTATGGAAAATCTCCAGCTCAGATTATTCTACGTTGGCACATTCAAATGGGCAATCTAGTCTTTCCTAAGTCCACTTCTCGGGCTCATTTACAGGAAAATATTGATATTTTTGACTTTGAATTGTCTAATCAAGAAATGGCAGAAATTGCTACATTGGATAAAGACAAACGTTATTATGATACACCGATTGAGGAACGAGCAAAACTGTATCGTACGATTATTCCAAGAGATTAAGAGTGCTTTTTGGAAAAGTTATCATTTCATTTATTTTTAAAGAGTAGTTAGTAAGGAATACACAGGAGCTGATGGGGTATTGTTCTTAAGGCTTGGAAGACATCTTATCTTAACTGAATCTGTAATCTAAAAAAGCGCCCTTCTTTTTCAGAAAATCAGGGTTCTTTTTGCTGTCTATTCCATCCCTGAAAGTGTAGAACAAACTGGTCAGGGTGGCTAGTTTGTGGTATAATGAAAGAGACTCAAAAAGAAACAGGAGAAAAATGATGGATTTACTTTTAGCAATTGTATTGATTGTGCTAGCTTTTCTAGGAGGAGCTCTTGGAGGAATGTACTTGGTTCGTAAGCAAATTGAAAAAGAATTCGCTGACAACCCACGTTTGAATGCTGAAGCAGTTCGTACTCTTTTGAGTGCAAATGGTCAAAAACCAAGCGAAGCAAAGGTACAACAAGTTTACCACCAAATCATCCGCCAACAAAAAGCAGCCCTTGCTAACAATAAAAAGAAAAAATAAATAAGGAAAAGTCTGGGATGAAAGTTCCAGACTTCTCACTATGTTGGTTATGGTTTAGGGATGAGATTTTTTCCTTGCATTCTATTGATATTTGATTATGATTAAGAGAGATAGTAGTTGTTGAAGCTGTCCTTCAGTTCTTAAAGACAAGTAATCATAATGAACTATCAATCAGAAAAAAGACTAGAAAGAAGACTGTATGGATAATCGACCAATTGGTTTTTTGGATTCGGGTGTCGGGGGCTTGACCGTTGTGCGCGAGCTCATGCGCCAGCTTCCCCATGAAGAAATCGTCTATATTGGAGATTCGGCGCGGGCGCCCTATGGCCCCCGTCCTGCTGGGCAAATTCGTGAATATACTTGGCAGCTGGTCAACTTTCTCTTGACCAAGGATGTCAAAATGATTGTCATTGCTTGTAACACTGCGACTGCGGTCGTCTGGGAAGAAATCAAGGCTCAGCTAGACATCCCTGTCCTAGGTGTAATTTTGCCAGGAGCTTCGGCAGCCATCAAATCCAGCCAAGGTGGGAAAATCGGGGTTATTGGAACGCCCATGACGGTCCAATCAGACATTTACCGTCAGAAAATCCATGATCTGGATCCGGACTTACAGGTGGAGAGTTTGGCCTGTCCCAAGTTTGCTCCCTTGGTGGAGTCTGGGGCCCTGTCAACCAGTGTCACCAAGAAAGTAGTTTATGAAACCCTGCGTCCCTTGGTTGGAAAGGTGGATAGCCTGATTTTAGGCTGTACCCATTACCCACTCCTTCGCCCTATCATCCAGAATGTCATGGGGCCAAAGGTTCAGCTCATCGATAGTGGGGCAGAGTGCGTACGGGATATCTCAGTCTTACTAAATTATTTTGAAATCAATCGTGGTCGCGATGCTGGACCACTTCATCACCGTTTTTACACAACAGCCAGCAGCCAAAGTTTTGCGCAAATTGGTGAAGAGTGGCTGGAAAAAGAGATTCATGTGGAGCATGTAGAATTATGACAAATAAAATTTATGAATACAAGGATGACCAGGACTGGTATGTCGGGTCCTATAGTATTTTTGGTGGCGTCCGGACGTTGACTGATGAAGACTTGGATTTCCCTCTGGTTGGATTGGCCAAAATCTTTCGAGACGAGGAACGAGGTTTTCCTATTTCGGTTGCTGTTTTACGCTATGGTTCTCGCTACCGTTTATTGTCCTTTGTGGTAGATATCCTTAACCAAGAAATGGGACGTAACTTGGAAGTCATTCAACGTCAAGGGGCCCTGCTCTTGGTTGAAAATGGGCAACTCTTGTATGTGGAATTGCCTAAAGAAGGGGTCAATGTTCATGATTTCTTTGAGACTAATAAGGTCAGAGAAACCCTGTTAATTGCGACTCGTAACGAAGGAAAGACCAAGGAGTTTCGAGCTATCTTTGACAAGCTAGGCTACGATGTGGAAAATCTCAATGACTATCCTGACCTACCTGAAGTAGCAGAAACAGGCATGACCTTTGAAGAAAATGCCCGTCTCAAGGCAGAAACTATTTCTCAATTAACGGGCAAGATGGTTCTGGCAGATGATTCTGGTCTCAAAGTCGATGTCCTAGGCGGCTTGCCAGGTGTCTGGTCAGCTCGTTTCGCAGGAGTGGGAGCTACTGACCGTGAAAACAATGCCAAACTCTTGCACGAATTGGCCATGGTCTTTGAGCTCAAGGACCGCTCGGCTCAATTCCATACAACCCTAGTCGTAGCCAGTCCAAACAAGGAAAGCTTGGTTGTTGAAGCAGACTGGCCTGGCTACATTAACTTTGAACCTAAGGGTGAAAATGGCTTTGGCTATGATCCCCTCTTCCTTGTGGGAGAGACAGGCAAATCATCAGCTGAATTAACCCTTGAAGAAAAAAATAGTCAATCTCACCGTGCCTTAGCCGTTAAGAAACTTTTGGAGGTATTTCCATCATGGCAAAGCAAACCATCATTGTAATGAGCGATTCCCATGGCGATAGCTTGATTGTGGAAGAAATCCGTGATCGCTATGTGGGCAAAGTTGAAGCCGTTTTTCATAACGGCGATTCTGAACTGCGTCCAGACTCACCGCTCTGGGAGGGCATCCATGTTGTTAAAGGGAATATGGACTTTTACGCCGGCTACCCAGAACGTTTGGTGACTGAGCTTGGTTCGACTAAGATTATCCAAACTCATGGTCACTTGTTTGACATCAATTTCAACTTTCAAAAGTTGGACTACTGGGCTCAGGAAGAAGAGGCCGATATCTGTCTCTATGGTCACTTGCATGTGCCAAATGCTTGGATGGAAGGAAAGACTCTTTTTCTAAATCCAGGTTCCATCAGTCAACCACGTGGGACTATCAGAGAATGTCTCTATGCTCGTGTGGAGATTGATGATAGTTATTTTAAAGTGGACTTTTTGACACGAGACCATGAGGTGTATCCGGGCTTGTCCAAGGAGTTTAGCCGATGATTGCCAAGGAGTTTGAGACTTTCTTGTTGGGTCAAGAGGAAACTTTTTTGACCCCTGCTGAAAATCTAGCTGTGTTGATTGATACCCACAATGCGGATCATGCGACCCTCTTGCTCAGTCAGATGACCTATACCCGTGTTCCTGTTGTAACAGATGAAAAACAGTTTGTTGGAACTATTGGGCTCAGAGATATTATGGCTTATCAGATGGAGCATGACTTGAGCCCAGAAATCATGGCGGATACGGATATCGTTCATATGACGAAAAGGGATGTAGCGGTTGTTTCGCCAGATTTTACCATTACGGAGGTCTTGCACAAGTTGGTAGATGAGTCTTTTTTGCCGGTTGTGGACGCAGAGGGGATTTTCCAAGGGATTATTACGCGCAAGTCCATCCTCAAGGCAGTGAATGCCCTCTTGCATGACTTTAGTAAGGAATATGAGATTCGATGCAAATGAGAGATAGGATTTCAGCCTTTTTAGAGGAAAAGCAGGGCTTGTCTGCCAATTCCAAGCAGTCCTATAAGTATGATCTGGAGCAATTTTTAGACATGGTAGGCGAGCGGATTTCGGAGACCAGTCTAAAGATTTACCAAGCCCAGCTAGCCAGTCTAAAAATCAGCGCTCAGAAACGAAAGATTTCGGCCTGTAATCAATTTCTCTATTTTCTCTATCAAAAAGGAGAAGTGGATAGCTTTTACCGTTTGGAATTAGCCAAACAAGCTGAAAAGAAGACCGAGAAACCAGAACTGTTAGATCTAGACTCTTTTTGGAAAGAAAGTGACTATCCGGAGGGACGCTTACTGGCGCTTCTTATCTTGGAAATAGGGCTCTTGCCAAGTGAGATTTTAGCCCTCAAGGTTGCAGATATCAATCTGGATTTTCAGGTGTTGCGAATTAACAAGGCTTCCCAACAGAGGATTGTCACCATTCCCACAACCTTGATTTCAGAGTTGGAACCCTTGATGGGGCAGACCTATCTTTTTGAAAGGGGAGGGAGAGCCTATTCTCGTCAGTGGGCCTTTCGTCAGTTGGAGTCCTTTGTCAAGGAGAAAGGTTTTCCAGCACTATCAGCCCAAGCATTGCGGGAACAATTCATTCTAAGACAAATAGAAAAGAAGGTCGATTTGTACGAAATTGCAAAAAAATTAGGATTAAAAACAGTCCTGACCTTAGAAAAATATAGATAATGGATATTAAATTAAAAGATTTTGAAGGGCCCCTGGACTTACTCTTGCACCTAGTCTCAAAGTATCAGATGGATATCTACGATGTGCCCATTACGGAAGTTATCGAACAGTATCTAGCATATGTCTCAACCCTGCAGGCCATGCGTCTGGAAGTGACGGGTGAGTACATGGTCATGGCCAGTCAGTTGATGCTGATCAAGAGCCGTAAGCTTCTTCCAAAGGTAGCAGAAGTGACAGACTTGGAGGATGATCTGGAGCAGGATCTTCTCTCCCAAATCGAAGAATACCGCAAGTTCAAACTCTTGGGGGAGCACTTGGAAGCCAAGCACCAAGAACGGGCCCAGTATTATTCCAAAGCACCGACAGAGTTGATTTACGAAGATGCGGAGCTTGTGCATGACAGGACGACCATTGACCTCTTTTTGGCTTTTTCAAATATCCTAGCCAAGAAAAAAGAGGAGTTTGCACAAAATCACACGACTATCTTGCGGGATGAGTATAAGATTGAGGACATGATGGTCATCGTAAAAGAGTCCTTGACTGGACGAGATCAATTACGCTTGCAGGATTTGTTCAAGGAAGCCCAGAATGTCCAAGAGGTCATTACCCTCTTTTTGGCAACCTTAGAGTTAACCAAAACCCAGGAGCTGCTCCTTGTGCAAGAGGAAAGTTTCGGAGATATCTATCTCATGGAAAAGAAGGAAGAAAGTCAAGTGGCCCAAAGCTAGACTTGATAGAGAGGAAAGATGAGTACTTTAGCAAAAATAGAAGCGCTCTTGTTTGTAGCGGGTGAAGATGGGATTAGGGTCCGCCAGTTAGCTGAACTCCTCTCTCTGCCACCGACAGGCATCCAACAGAGTTTAGAAAAATTAGCCCAGAAGTATGAAAAGGATCCAGATTCCAGTTTGGCTCTGATTGAGACTGGTGGGGCTTATAGATTGGTGACTAAGCCTCAGTTTTCAGAGATTTTGAAGGAATACTCTAAGGCACCTATCAACCAGAGTTTATCTCGGGCTGCCCTTGAGACCTTGTCCATCATTGCTTACAAGCAGCCCATCACGCGGATAGAGATTGATGCCATTCGTGGGGTCAATTCGAGTGGGGCCTTGGCAAAGTTGCAGGCTTTTGACTTGATTAAAGAAGACGGGAAAAAAGAAGTGTTGGGACGCCCCAATCTTTATGTGACTACGGATTATTTCCTAGATTATATGGGAATTAACCATTTGGAAGAATTACCAGTGATTGATGAGCTTGAGATTCAAGCCCAAGAAAGCCAATTATTTGGTGAAAGGATAGAAGAAGATGAGAATCAATAAATATATTGCCCACGCAGGTGTGGCCAGTAGGAGAAAAGCAGAAGAGTTGATCAAGCAAGGCTTGGTGACAGTTAACGGCCAAGTGGTACGTGAACTCGCAACGATTATAAAGTCAGGTGACAAGGTCGAAGTGGAAGGCCAACCAGTCTACAACGAAGAAAAGGTCTACTATCTGCTTAACAAACCACGAGGTGTGATTTCCAGTGTGACAGATGATAAGGGTCGTAAGACGGTTGTGGATCTCTTGCCAAATGTAAAAGAGCGCATTTACCCTGTAGGTCGTTTAGACTGGGATACATCAGGAGTCTTGATTTTGACCAATGATGGGGATTTTACGGATGAGATGATTCACCCTCGTAATGAGATTGACAAGGTCTATGTTGCGCGTGTCAAAGGTGTGGCCAATAAGGACAATCTTCGTCCCTTGACCCGTGGACTTGAGATTGATGGCAAGAAAACCAAGCCAGCTGTTTATGAAATTCTCAAAGTGGATCCAGTCAAAAATCGCTCAGTAGTGCAGTTGACCATCCATGAAGGACGTAATCATCAGGTTAAAAAAATGTTTGAAGCTGTTGGTCTTCAAGTGGACAAGTTGTCTCGGACACGTTTTGGACACTTAGACTTGACAGGTCTTCGTCCAGGTGAAGCCCGTCGTCTTAATAAAAAAGAAATCAGCCAACTACACACCATGGCTGTAACCAAGAAATAATGAAACGAATTTTAATAGCGCCTGTGCGCTTTTACCAACGTTTTATCTCACCAGCCTTTCCAGCCTCTTGTCGCTTTGAGCCGACTTGTTCCAACTATATGATTCAGGCTATTGAAAAACATGGCTTTAAGGGTGTCTTGATGGGCTTGGCTCGGATTTTACGTTGCCATCCCTGGTCGAAAACAGGTAAGGACCCCGTCCCAGACCATTTTTCCCTCAAACGCAATCAAGAAGGGGAATGAGGCTGGGTAAAAGGTTTCAAAATGATAAAAACACATCCTATCAGGTGTTAGAAAGCTTGATAGGATGTGTTTTAGAATGTCAAAATTTTACTTAAATTGAGTTTAAATCAGCTTATTTCAAGGCTTTTTGAGCGTCTTCAATCATGAGTTTTGTTGATTCAAGTCCGCCACCACTTAGATACCAGAGGTCTGGTGTTAGTTGGATAATCTTACCATTTTTAGCGGCAGGTGTTTCAGCAATGAGGGCATTTTCTAGGACGCCATCGTTGCTTGAGTTGTCCCCACCGATGGCAAGGGTACGGTTGATGACAAAGAGGATGTCAGGATTGATTTCTTTGACACTTTCAAAGCTGACTTCTTGTCCGTGGCGTGAGTCTTCAAATTGAGTATCAGTTGGCTTGAATTTCAAGGTTTGGTACAAGAAAGAGAAACGAGATTGGGCACCAAAGGCAGCCATTTTTCCTTCATTGAGGAGGATGGCAAGGGCTTTTTTGTCAGAACTTTCATTTTTAGTTGCGACTTCTTGAATGCTCTTGTCAAGCTTGGCCAATTCTTCCTTGGCTTTCTGTGTACCTGTTTCGCTGAAGGCGCTTGCTAGGGATTCGATATTAGTCTTGGTAGAAGTCCAGTAGTCATCTTTGCCTGCTTGGAAGAGAACAGTAGGAGCGATTTCGTTGAACTTATCTACGAATTTTTGGGTACGTGGTGAAGCGATAATTAGGTCTGGTTCAAGAGCAGCAAGGGCTTCTAGGTCTGGCTCAACCATAGAACCAACATTTTTAACTTTTCCAGCTAGGTCTTTCAGATAAGTCGGAACAGTTTTTGTAGGCATTCCGACGATATTCTTTTCAAAACCTAAAGTGCGAATAGTATCCGCAGCACCGAGGTCAAAGGTCACAATCTTTTCAGGGACTTTTGAAAGTGTGACTACACCTAGTGAACTTTTAATGGTTACCTCTGTTGGAGCAGAGCTACTTGACTCTGTCTGGCTAGTGCTTGAGTTTGTACTACATGCACCAAGCAGGAGCAAGAAGCTAGCCACTAGGGCAGTAAGGTAAAGTTTAAGGGATGTTTTCATGATTTCTCCTTTTTAAAATGTGATAACGATGTAGGGAGTCTCTTAGTGACGTTTATTAAGAGACAGAGCTTTCTCTAACAGGGGCTCAGAATGGCTAGTTATAGATACAGATTTTCTTGCCGTTGATATCAGCTAGCGTGATGGGAATCTCATAGAGTTGACTGAGTAGGTCAGCCTGCATGATTTGATTTGTGGTTCCCTTGCTAAAGACTTGACCGTCCTTGAAGGTGATAATTTCATCCGCATACTGACTGGCCATGTTAATATCGTGGAGGACGATGATAATGGTTTTACCGAGTTCCTCCACTAGTCTCCGAAGAATCTGCATCATGCTGACGCTTTGCTTGATATCGAGATTGTTGAGCGGTTCGTCCAGCAAGATAAAGTCTGTATCCTGGGTCAGTACCATAGCGATAAAAACACGTTGCAGCTGTCCACCAGATAGGGTATCGATGTAGCGGTCTTTTAAGTTTGTCAGTTCCAGATAGTCCAGAGTTTCTCTGATTTTTTCCCAGTCATCTGCTTTCAGGCGTCCTCGGCTGTAGGGAAAACGTCCAAAACTGACTAATTCTTCAACAGTCAATTTGGCTTGGTAATTAATCTTCTGCTTTAGGATGGTGAGTTCTTGGGCCAGTTCTTGCGAATTCCAGCTTTCGATTTCACGACCTTTGATACTGAGAATTCCCTTATCCTTCTTGGTCAGTCTGCTCATGATGGAGAGGAGAGTCGATTTTCCAGCACCATTTGGACCAATGAAGGCTGTCAGTTTCTGAGGACTGACTTCAAGGGAAATACCTTGTAAAATATCCTGTTTTTGAATGGATTTGTTAATATTTTCCAGTTTCACCGACGTGCCCTCCTGTAAAGTAAGATAAAGAATAAGAAGCCACCCACACTCTCAATGATCATACTGATGCGAATTTCCAAAGCAAAGACTCGTTCAATCAGGGCCTGCCCCAAGGTCAAACTGATAAATCCAATCAGAATAGCTACGATAAAGAGCAACTTGTGTCGATAGTCTTTGACGATTAGGTAGGTGAGGTTGGCCAGCATAAAGCCGAAGAAGGCCATAGGCCCTACCAATGCAGTAGCCGTTGAGGTCAAAAGTACGATTCCCCAGAGGAGCTCTTTCTGTTCTTTTTCAACATCGAGTCCTAGTATCTGAGCCGTTTCTCTTTGCAGGTGCAAGACATCCAGAATGACTGCTTTTCGAAAGAAAAAGATTGTCAAAGCGAGGATAATCAGAGAACCGATGGTTAGGATGGAAGTGTTGAGATGCTGAAAGGAAGCAAAGAGACTGTTCTGCAGTTTATCGTATTCATTTGGATCCATCAGGACCTGAAGGAAGGTACTGATATTTCGAAAGAGACTTCCCAGAGCTAGACAGATTAGTAGGATGAAGACCAGATCTTGCTTCATCAGTGTCTTCAAGTAACCTTGTAAGGCAAGAAAGAAGAGGGATTGAAGCAGGAGCAAGACTAGAAATTCTAAGATAGGAGACTTTTCAAGCTGTAGAAATTTGCTTTCAAAAACCAGTAGCAGGGTTTGTAGCAAAACATAGAAGGATTCGATTCCCAAAATACTTGGCGTCAGGAAACGATTTTCCGTCAGGGTTTGAAAACTAATGGTCGAAATCCCAGTCGCGATAGCTACCAAGAGATAAACGACAATTTTTTGGGAACGCAACTTCCAAGCAAAGGCTGACAAGTGAGTGATGGGCCAAAAGTAGAGAAGACAAGCTCCGATTGCCAGAATAATGAGAATCCAGAAGAGCTTAGTATGTTTGCTTTTAAACTGCATCTTTTCGTCCCCCTCTCCAGAGAAGTAGGATAAAGACGAGGCTACCTATGATTCCTAGCAAGAGACTGACAGACAACTCATAGGGACGAATCAGAACTCGGGATAGGATATCGCAGGCCAGAACCAGATTGGTCCCAACCAGTACGACCATGAGTTTGGTTTGACTCAAATTATCTCCGTAGCGCTTGCGAACAAGATTGGGAACGATGACCCCGAGAAAAGGCAAGCCACCCACGGTAATCATGGTGACACTTGTCGTTAGCGCAACCAGAAAGAGGGCCAGTTTTTCAAGTAGGGAGTAGGAAATTCCCAAACTCTCACTGGTTTCCTTACCCAGATTCATGATGGTAAAGGTTTGGGACAATTTCCAAACGGCAATCAGGATAATGAGGCCTAAGAAGAGCCACTCATACTGATGAGTCTGAATCATGGAGAAGGAGCCCTGGGTCCAAGCGGTCATACTCTGAACCAGATTGAAACGATAGGCGATAACTTCTGTGATAGAACCGATAATTCCACTATAGATGATCCCAATCAAGGGCAACATCCACCTTTCCTTTACAGTAAAAATAGTCATAAAGGCCAGAAAGAAGAGGGTAAATAAGATGGATGAAACAAAAGCAAAGAGCATCTTTTGGGTCAGACTAGCCGACGGAAAGACAAAGAGGCTCAGTACCATTCCTAGTTTGGCGGCTTCAGTGCTCCCAACAGTGCTTGGAGCAGCAAACTGATTTTGGGTAATAGTCTGCATGAGGAGCCCTGCCATACTCATGCTAGAGGCTGCAAGGAGAATACTGATGGTTCTTGGAAGACGGGACTCTTGAAAGAGGAGCCAGGTGTCATGATCCAGAGCAAAGAGTTTTCCCCATGAAAAATCACTGGTTCCAATGCTAATAGAGAGAAAGACTAGGAGTAGAAGTAAGCCAATTAAATAATGAGAAAGTTTCATACCCCGTCCTTTCATGTAGATTTGGTATCGAAAGATACCTGCGGATATTACTGTAACACGATTTCTTTAATCTGTCAATAAATTTTCTGACAATTTAATAAATAAAACAAGGAGAGAGTGCCAGGACTTTCTCCTCTATTTTCTTATTCTAAAATATTTTTACCCTCTTTAACTCGCCAACGATAATCTGATAAAATAATATCTTCGAGGGAGTAGCTAGCCTGCCAGTCAAGATATTGTTTAGCTTTTGATGCGTCTGCTAGGACGCTGGCTGGATCACCTGCACGACGAGCAACAATCTCGTGTGGGATTTCTTGATCCAGCAATTCTTCAGCAGTTTTAAAGATTTCTTTGACGGTATAGCCTTTTTCAGTTCCCAAGTTAAAGATTTGAGAAGAACTGTCTTCTTGAAATAGGTAGTTCATTCCTTTAACATGAGCCTGTGCAAGGTCCAAGACATGAATATAATCCCGAATACATGAACCGTCACGTGTATCGTAGTCATCTCCAAATATTTTTAGGCTATCATTTTGCCCCAATGCAGTCTTGTTGATGTTAGGAATGATGTGAGTTGGATTTTTCACACGCAGACCGTTTGAAGCATCCATTTCAGCCCCAGCTACATTAAAGTAACGGAAAATGACATATTTCCAGTCGTAGCGATTGGCCATCCAGTAAATCATTCGTTCCCCCATCAGTTTTGTCTCAGCATAAGGGTTGACAGGGTCGAGAAGGGTGTCTTCAGTCGCTGGCTTGTCAATACAGTTATTACCATAGAGAGAAGCAGTCGAAGAAAACATAATTTTTTGAATGCCAACTTCAGATAAGACTTTGAGAACGTGGTTCATACCAGCAACATTGGCAGTGAAGTATTTGCTTGGGTTTTCAATGCTTTCGCTCACAACAATTTCACCTGCACAATGCAGAACAGCATCAATTTGATTTTCTTCCAAGTAAGCTTTTAGGGCACTAGCATCATAAACATCCAATTGTTTAAAGCTAGCACGACTATCCACAGCCGAACGATTTCCTGTAGAGAGATTATCGAGGACATGCACCTGATAGCCAGCATTTAAAAGAGCTTTAACGGTATGGGAGCCAATATAGCCAGCTCCACCTGTAACAAGAATTGTTTTTGTCATGATTTTTTCCTTTTCCTAGTTTTGTATTATTTTAAAGAAAGAGGAAGGGAAAGTCAACTGTTTTCTGTAAATTTCATAAAAAACTAAACAAATATATTATTGAATTGTTTTTTGTTTGGGAATTAACAGTTCGGTTAATCTTGGAATATTTCTTAGATTTCACTTCTCATGAAAGAGAATACGATTTTTTTCTAAGATAGAGCAAGAATACGATACTAATTTAGAAATCCACCTTCCCGCTATCCTTCTCCTATAAAAAGTGGTAAAATGGATGAAAGAAAGAAGGAACTGAAATGACAACATTATTTTCAAAAATCAAAGAAGTAACAGAACTTGCTGCGATCTCAGGCCATGAAGCGCCTGTCCGTGCTTATCTTCGTGAAAAGTTAACACCGCATGTGGATGAAGTCGTAACAGATGGCTTGGGTGGTATTTTTGGTATCAAGCATTCAGAAGCCGCGGATGCACCGCGCGTCTTGGTCGCTTCTCACATGGATGAAGTTGGTTTTATGGTCAGCGAGATTAAGCCAGACGGTACCTTCCGTGTGGTTGAAATTGGTGGTTGGAATCCTATGGTAGTCAGTAGCCAACGTTTCAAACTCTTGACTCGTGATGGTCGTGAAATCCCAGTGATTTCAGGTTCTGTTCCTCCACATTTGACTCGTGGAAAGGGTGGACCAACCATGCCAGCCATTGCCGATATCGTTTTTGATGGTGGTTTTGCGGACAAGGCTGAGGCAGAAAGTTTTGGCATCCGTCCTGGTGACACCATTGTCCCAGATAGTTCCGCTATCTTGACAGCCAATGAAAAAAATATCATTTCAAAAGCTTGGGATAACCGCTACGGAGTCCTCATGGTAAGCGAGCTAGCTGAAGCTTTATCAGGTCAAAAACTCGGAAATGAACTCTATCTTGGCTCTAACGTCCAAGAAGAGGTTGGTCTGCGTGGGGCTCATACTTCTACAACCAAGTTTGACCCAGAAGTCTTCCTCGCAGTTGACTGTTCACCAGCAGGTGATGTCTACGGTGGTCAAGGCAAGATTGGAGATGGAACCTTGATTCGTTTCTACGATCCAGGTCACTTGCTTCTCCCAGGAATGAAGGATTTCCTTTTGACAACGGCTGAAGAAGCGGGTATCAAGTACCAATACTACTGTGGTAAAGGTGGAACGGATGCAGGTGCAGCTCATCTGAAAAATGGCGGAGTCCCATCAACAACTATCGGTGTCTGCGCTCGTTATATCCACTCTCACCAAACACTTTATGCAATGGATGACTTCTTAGAAGCGCAAGCTTTCTTACAAGCCTTGGTGAAGAAATTGGATCGTTCAACGGTTGATTTGATTAAAAATTATTAAGCATAAGGAGGTGGTAGGGATGGTAGAACCAAACCTAGAAAGCCTTATAAAAGATCTTTACAATCATGCTCGCCATGATTTGAGTGAAGATTTAGTTATTGCTCTCCTAGAGACTGCTAAAAAACTGCCTGCTACAAATGAGCAATTGCTGGCAGTCCGTCTCTCAGGTCTGGTCAATCATGAATTGCTCCTAAACCCCAAACACCCGGCACCTGAATTGATAAACTTAGCTCGTTTTATTAAAAGAGAAGAAGCCAAGTACAGAGGGACCGCAGCTTCTGCGCTCATGTATGGAGAGCTCTTTAAAATGCTTTGATTCCATTGTGAATCAAAGTGTTTTTTATATGGTGGAAAAGCAATTTTTGATGAGAAGAAGAAAAAAGCCATCCCATTTAGGATAGCTTCTTGGTACTTATACTCAATGAAAATCAAAGAGCAAACTAGGAAACTAGCCACAGGCTGTACTTGAGTACGGCAAGGCGACGTTGACGTGGTTTGAAGAGATTTTCGAAGAGTATTAGATTTGTTCAGCAATGACCTTTTCAGCTAAATTCATAGCGTGGTCTGATACACGAGTGTAGTGGGAAATGATATCAATAAAGTTGACTCCAGCTTGTGTTGAACACTCGCCTTTGTTGAGGCGTTTGATGTGGGTCTTTCTGAGAACACGTTCCATATTGTTGATTTCTTTATGGCGTTCAATCAGACTTTGAGCTTTTTCGATATCATTGTTTTCCACGCTATCAAGGGCATCCTTGATAAAGCCAGTAGTTTTTTGATAGATATCAGCTAATTCCTGCAAAGCAGCTTCAGAGAATTCAACATTTTTACGTTGAAGGTAGTCAGTTAGATTGATTAGCGCTTCTGCGTGGTCCCCAATCCGTTCCAAATCACGGGATGAATCAAGGATGTTGGTGAGCACTTCACTTTCTTTCTGGCTAAGGGCCTCGCTTGAAAGAGTAATCAGGTAACGAGTCAATTTTTCATCAATAGTATTGATGGCTTCTTCTGTCTTGTGGCCTTTTTCAGCAACCTTTTCATTGAGGTCAATGATGTAGTTATAAGAAAGGTCAAAGGCTTTAGAAGCATAATTTCCTAAGTGAAGGAGTTCTTTTTTCGCATTTCCGAGAGCGATTGATGGAGCTTGTTTAATCAAATGCTCATCAAGGTAAAGTGGCTCGTACTTAACAACTTCATCTTCACCAGGGATGAGCTTGGTTACAAAGAAAGCCAAGGCTCCGATGAAGGGAAATTGTACAATAGTGTTACTTACGTTAAAGGCACCGTGAGAGAAGGCGATGGTCATCTCAGGTGAGAGGTGAAGGAGTGCTTGGAAGTACTCAATCATAGCAGTAAAGGGACCTAAAAAAATCAAACAAAGAATAGTCCCTAAAACGTTAAAGGTAACGTGGGTTGCAGCAACGCGTTTCGCAGAGACATTGGCTCCTGCTGCCGCGATGATAACGGTTAAAGTTGTTCCGATATTATCCCCGAATAGAACTGGTAGAGAACCATTAAGGTCAAGGAAGCCACCTGCATAGAGCCCTTGCAAAATCCCGATTGTCGCAGAAGAGGCTTGGATGAGAACGGTAATCACTGCTCCAGCAAAAACTCCTAAAATAGGGTTTTGTCCCAAGGTTACCATATATTCCTTGAATTGTGGTAAATCTTTAAGAGGACTCATACCAGCACTGATGAGGTTGAGAGCGTAGAAAATTCCCCCCACACCAAACAGGATGCGCCCGATATTGTTTGCTGTTCTGTTTTTTGTAAAAAATAGGAACATGGTTCCGAGGAAAATCAGGGGTAAAGCATACTCGCCAAGCTTGAAACCGATGATAAAGGAAGTAACGGTGGTTCCGATGTTGGCTCCCATGATAATTCCGATAGCCTGTCTAAGAGTGAGAAGACTAGCGCTGACCAGTCCAACCGTGATAACTGTGACCCCTGTACTTGACTGAATCAGGGCAGTTACGACAATCCCGACTAGAACACCTAAAAAGGGATTGCTGGTGTACTTGTCAATGTAAAAACGAAGGCGATCTCCAGCAGCTTGTTGCAAACCGTCTCCCATGGTCTTGATACTATATAAGAATAGTCCCAGACCACCTAAAAAGTGAAATAAAATTTCCTGCCAATTAATGGACATTTCTTTTTCCTCCGAAAAATAATAACGGAATTTCTCCTATTCTATTTTAAAGGATAAAAGTAAATCTAACAAGTGTTAAGCTAAGATTTTAGAAAGAAAATTCGTTTGGGCAGACCTCAATTATATTCTTTTTTGGAGATAAGGGACTATTGTCCCAGGCTCTTTTTGTGTCCTATCATCCGAATGGTTTTCGAATTGAGATTGAATAGCTTGTAAGCCATCATAAAGTGTTTTTCAGTAACATAACCTCCAAATTTAGTTCGGTCATATTTCTGGACTTTAATCAGTTTATTTGATACCATGAAATTTCAGTAAAATTTTAAGGATATGTTGTGAAATTATTTGTAAAACATGGGATATTTCTTTTTGCAACGGTTCTATCCCTCAGTACCTATAGTGTCATGGCTGATGAAGCTGTACAGTCTAGTACAAAATCTAGTGTTGAAAAATAGTAAAAACTGTCAATGACAAGCTCGTTAAACCAGTTGTCAAACCAGTCTACAATCATATTGTGAAACCAATCGTCAAACCGATTTATCAGAAGGTGGTAAGGCCGATAGCTCGAGCAACAAATCGCTATGTTATAAAACCAGTAGTAAGCACTGTAAAGAAATGGGTCGTTAATCCCATCAAGAATTGGTTTGGGAATAGGAAAGGAAAAAGAAGATGAAAGTATTAAAAAGAATCATTATAGGAACTATCCTAGTATTTAGTATAGGGGTGGTTGTCTTCTTAGGGTTGAGTTTATACGCTTATAACAACTTGAAATATTATTCGGTCTACTATGCACAACAGATGCCTCATAAGGAGGGAACAGAGCCCGACTTAGTTATGCTACTTGAAAATATGGGTTCGATTTATACCCCGAAAATTGAGGGGATTCGCTATGATGATGATGGGAATAATTCTATTGAAAATACCAAAACGGAAACAATTCTGTCCAACTCTATGGGAAATTTTTTGTATCATAAAAATCGTGTAACTGTAGCTTTTGATAGTACCTTTAGATTTTTCCATGTAAGTGACTTCACAGGAGAACAGCCAAAAAGAGAAATTCATGAGGATGAAATAAAACAGGAGATTAGGGAAGTGTTTGCTCCAGTTATTGATGTCCAGCCCAAACCTCGGATCAATCTTCAGTGGTTATTTAATAAAAAGTATCAAGACAGGTTTAATTAAAGATGAAATTATTAAAAGTAGTCATTGCTGTAAACATTGTAGTAGTGAGCATTGGCTTAGTAGTATTTATAGGAGCAAGTATGTATGCTGTTACTATGATAAATTTGCTATCTAACTCAGTCTATTATGCACAACGGATGCCTCATAAGGAGGGAACAGAACCCGACTTAGTCATGTTGATTGAAAATATGGGTTCGATTTATACTCCGAAAATTGAAGGTATTCGCTATGATGATGATGGAGCGAATTTTATCGAAAATTCTATCGATTCAAGTGGTCATCCTACCAGTTTTAGTGAGCTTGATGGAGGTTATCACTACAGTGATAAAAACGATGTGTCCTATAAGTTTGCTAAGAATTTTGAGCTTGAGTGGGCTCTCGACAAAGATTATAAAAAAATTGATATTGCAACAATTGATGAAACAAAGATAAAAGGAGAGATTCGAGAAACCGTTCAACCGGTACTTGATGTACAGAGTAAACCCCTCATCAATCTTCAGTGGTTGTTTAACATGAAATATCAGGACAGATTTAATTAGAGATGCGGATAAGTCTTTAAATTGAAATTAAACTGAACAAAAATGGTTCAACTCTTAGATATGCGATGATGATATTTTTGTGAGTTTTTCTATTGCAATGAAAAACTTTCAAAATAGATTTTGAAAATTGAGCAGTTTCTGAAGAGTTAGTTAAGAAAAAATAAAGACACAACTCCATACAATAGCTCTTCCCTTATAAATGAGCAACATACCATAGATGAAGACAAAAACAGTGAGGGATTTCCTTAGAAAGTAAAGATTGAGTTTGCTTTACTAGATAGAGCCGTTTCAAGGAAAAGTTGAAGGTTTTGCTATCTCTTTTATTGATTTTGTGATATAATTAACACGTAAAAAAAAAGAAGGAGTCATATCTAATGGCAAAATTGACTGTTAAAGACGTTGAATTGAAAGGGAAAAAAGTTCTCGTTCGTGTTGACTTCAACGTACCTGTAAAAGATGGCGTGATTACCAACGACAACCGTATCACTGCAGCTCTTCCAACTATCAAGTACATCCTTGAACAAGGTGGACGTGCAATCCTCTTCTCTCACCTTGGACGTGTAAAAGAAGAAGCAGACAAAGAAGGTAAATCACTTGCTCCTGTAGCTGCTGACTTGGCTGCTAAATTGGGTCAAGAAGTTACTTTCCTTCCAGGTGTTACTCGTGGTGCTGAATTGGAAGCAGCTATTAACGCTCTTGAAGATGGACAAGTTCTCTTGGTTGAAAACACTCGTTACGAAGATGTTGACGGCAAGAAAGAATCTAAAAACGATCCTGAACTTGGTAAATACTGGGCATCACTTGGAGATGGTATCTTCGTAAACGATGCATTCGGTACAGCTCACCGTGCACACGCATCTAACGTTGGTATCTCAGCAAACGTTGAAAAAGCAGTTGCTGGTTTCCTTCTTGAAAACGAAATTGCCTACATCCAAGAAGCAGTTGAAGCTCCAGAACGTCCATTCGTGGCTATCCTTGGTGGTTCAAAAGTTTCAGACAAGATCGGTGTTATCGAAAACTTGCTTGAAAAAGCTGATAAAGTCCTTATCGGTGGTGGTATGACTTACACATTCTACAAAGCACAAGGTATCGAAATCGGTAACTCACTTGTAGAAGAAGACAAATTGGATGTTGCGAAAGCTCTTCTTGAAAAAGCAAACGGTAAATTGATCTTGCCAGTTGACTCAAAAGAAGCTAACGCATTTGCTGGCTACACTGAAGTGCGTGACACTGAAGGTGAAGCAGTTTCTGAAGGCTTCCTTGGTCTTGACATCGGTCCAAAATCTATCGCTAAATTTGACGAAGCTTTGACTGGTGCGAAAACAGTTGTATGGAACGGACCTATGGGTGTATTTGAAAACCCAGACTTCCAAGCTGGTACAATCGGTGTGATGGACGCTATCGTGAAACAACCAGGCGTTAAATCAATCATCGGTGGTGGTGACTCAGCTGCCGCAGCGATCAACCTTGGACGTGCAGATAAATTCTCATGGATTAGTACGGGCGGAGGTGCTTCAATGGAACTTCTTGAAGGTAAAGTATTGCCAGGTTTGGCTGCACTTACAGAAAAATAATTTCAGCCCGTTTGTCTCTACAAAATCCTGATTTTGTAGAAATAGGAACAAAACTGAAACGTTAACAAAAAGGTGGCTATGTCACCTTTTTGTGTTAGTGGAGGTATTTGTGACGCGGTGGTGGGGCATCAATGGAGCTTCTTGAAGGTAATACTCTTCGAAAATCTCTTCAAACCAGGTCAACGTCGCCTTGCCGTACTCAAGTACATCCTGTAGCTAGTTTCCTAGTTTGCTCTTTGATTTTCATTGAGTATAAAGTTCTTCCAGGACTTGCAGCCTTGACAGAAAAATAAGATTAACTGAATGAATCAAAGAAGAGAGGGATGAAAGTTCCTCTTTTCTTTTGCTTAAAATAAAAACGCTTCCTCTCAACTATTACTCATAAAAATCACCGAATTATGATAAAATGGAAATAGAAAGTTGAGATTATGAGTTATTTTAAAAAATATAAATTCGATAAATCCCAGTTCAAACTTGGTATGCGAACCTTTAAAACAGGTATTGCTGTTTTTCTAGTTCTCTTGATTTTTGGCTTTTTTGGTTGGAAAGGTCTTCAAATTGGTGCTTTGACAGCCGTTTTTAGCCTGAGGGAGAGTTTTGATAAGAGTGTCCATTTTGGAACTTCGCGTATTCTAGGAAATAGTATCGGTGGCCTCTATGCCCTGGTCTTCTTCCTATTAAATACCGTTTTCCACGAAGCCTTTTGGGTGACCTTGGTTGTTGTTCCAATTTGTACCATGTTAACCATTATGACAAATGTAGCCATGAATAACAAAGCAGGTGTTATCGGTGGTGTAGCAGCCATGTTAATCATTACCCTGTCGATTCCAAGTGGTGAGACGATTTTGTACGTGTTTGCGCGTGTATCAGAAACTTTCATGGGAGTTTTTGTCGCAATTCTCGTAAATTACGATATTGATCGCATTCGGCTCTTTTTAGAGAAAAAAGAAAAATAATGTTACATTTTATAACATTATCAATTGACGTTTGTCTTTTTTTAGACTATAATAGACAGAAAGAAGGAAATTGTAAATGAAGGAAAAAGAATTTCGCCGAAATATGGCTGTTTTTCCTATCGGCAGTGTTATGAAGTTGACCGATCTATCGGCGCGTCAGATTCGTTATTATGAAGATCAAGAGTTGATTAAGCCTGATCGAAACGAAGGAAACCGTCGCATGTATTCCTTGAATGACATGGATCGTCTGCTTGAAATCAAAGATTATATCTCTGAAGGTTATAATATTGCTGCCATTAAGAAAAAATATGCTGAACGTGAAGCGAAATCCAAGAAAGCGGTGAGTCAGACTGAGGTGCGTCGTGCACTTCACAATGAACTCCTCCAGCAGGGGCGCTTTGCTTCAGTACGGTCACCTTTTGGTCGCGGTTAGGCAACCGCAAGTAGTCATACATTAAGGAGAAAACTCATGCCAATCACAGCTGCAGATATTCGTCGTGAAGTCAAGGAAAAAAATGTTACCTTTATTCGTCTTATGTTCTCAGATATTTTGGGGACGATGAAGAACGTCGAAATTCCTGCTACAGATGAACAGTTAGATAAAGTCTTGTCAAACAAGGCTATGTTTGATGGATCTTCTATCGAAGGTTTTGTACGTATCAATGAGTCAGATATGTACTTGCATCCTGACTTGGATACATGGACAGTCTTCCCTTGGGGAGATGAAAATGGAAGTGTTGCAGGTTTGATCTGTGATGTCTATACAACAGAAGGTGAACCATTTGCGGGTGACCCTCGTGGCAATTTGAAGCGTGCTCTTCGTCACATGGAAGAAGTGGGATTCAAATCTTTCAACCTTGGTCCAGAGCCAGAATTCTTCCTATTTAAGTTGGATGAAAATGGAGACCCAACGCTTGAAGTGAATGACAAGGGTGGCTACTTTGATTTGGCGCCTACTGACCTTGCGGACAATACACGTCGTGAGATTGTGAATGTCTTGACCAAAATGGGATTTGAAGTAGAAGCCAGTCACCACGAGGTTGCGGTTGGACAACATGAGATTGACTTTAAATATGATGAAGTCCTCCGTGCCTGTGATAAGATTCAAATCTTTAAACTCGTTGTTAAAACCATTGCTCGCAAACATGGTCTGTACGCAACCTTTATGGCCAAACCGAAATTTGGTATTGCTGGATCAGGTATGCACTGTAATATGTCCTTGTTTGATGCAGAAGGGAATAATGCCTTCTTTGATCCAAATGATCCCAAAGGAATGCAGTTGTCAGAAACAGCCTATTACTTCCTTGGTGGTTTGATCAAACATGCCTATAATTATACTGCCATCATGAACCCAACAGTTAACTCATACAAACGTTTAGTTCCAGGTTATGAAGCGCCTGTTTATATTGCTTGGGCTGGTCGTAACCGTTCGCCACTTGTGCGCGTACCTGCTTCACGCGGTATGGGAACTCGTCTTGAGTTGCGCTCTGTGGATCCAATGGCAAACCCATACATCGCTATGGCGGTTCTTTTGGAAGTTGGTTTGCATGGTATTGAAAATAAAATCGAAGCACCAGCTCCTATCGAAGAAAATATCTACATCATGACAGCTGAAGAGCGTAAGGAAGCTGGAATTACAGACCTTCCATCAACTCTTCACAACGCTTTGAAAGCTTTGACTGAAGATGAAGTGGTCAAGGCTGCCCTGGGAGATCACATCTACACTAGCTTCCTTGAAGCTAAACGTATCGAGTGGGCTAGCTATGCGACCTTTGTTTCGCAATGGGAAGTTGATAACTATTTAGACCTTTACTAATAATATAGAGGAAAGATTGCCTGAGGGTGATCTTTTTTCTTGTGTTTTATATCGAGGTGTGATATATTATATATAACGAAGTGCGATATATCGAACTGAATAGGAGGTGGCTATAAATGGAATTAACGGATAAGATTCGTCGAGTTTATCTTCCGATGACGGAAACAGGTTTTTATATCTTGTTCTGTCTGCAGAAGGAGAATCATGGATATGGTATTACACAAAAGGTCAAGGAGATGACAGATTCGCAAATCTTGATTAGTCCTGGGACTATGTATGGTACCTTGTCAAAAATGGAAAAGGATGGCTTGATTGCCTTTGTCCTAGAAGAGGAGAAACGGAAAATCTATCAGATCACAGACTTGGGACGAAAAGTTTTGGAGATTGAACTGAAACGTATTGAGCGGCTCTACAGAAATAGTCGGGAGGAAGGATGATGGAAAAGAAAATTGTTTACCGAATTTTTACAATTGCGGATTATGAGAGGGAGGCTCTATACTTTAGAGAAATGCATGCTAAGGGCTGGAAACTTAGGGAAGTAAGCTATTCTATCTTATTGTTTGTAGTTAAGTATACCTTTGAAAAGTGTCACCCTGAGCAAGTGTCTTATCAGTTGGATTTTTACCCAATGGAAAAATCAGAGAGAGCCTCCTATTTACAGCTGTTTAAAGACTGTGGCTGGGAACATATTACAGACTTTAATAGTTTTTCCTATTTTAGAAAAGCGCATTCTGGAATTGAATCGGATGCAGAATTTGAAATTTATAATGATGCCACTGGGAAGTTAGCTATGGTTAATCGCATTTTAAGACTGCGATTAGTACCTGTTTTACTTTTGCTAGCCATACATATACCATTGCTATTTATGTTGCTCGATAGAAGTAATACGTTTAATCTATGGAAATTTCTTGTGGTTGGGCTAGATATTTTCTTGTCTTTAATCCTCTTGTTAATAGTTGCCTATATTAGCTGGAAGTTATGGCATAAAAAGAAGGAATTATCAGATTTATGATAGGCTAGGTATGCTCAAAATTGGAGGGGAAGTCATGATCAATAAAAAGCAATTTCGGATTTTCACTATTCTTGATTTGGACAAGGAAGAAGAGTATTTGCATGAGATGCACTTGAAAGGCTGGAAGTATAGAACTAGTCGTTTTGGTTTTTTCTATTTTGACCAATGTCAACCTGACGATGTTATCTACCGTATCTATGATTCTAGATTTATTAAAAAGTCTAAGTATGAATTGCAAGATCTTAGAAATAGCGGTTGGGAATTGATAGAAGCAGGTTTTTGTTCAATTCTTCGTAAACCAGCTTCTGATATACTTTCAGAGGATCAAGTCTATATAAGTAATAATCTCAGGTGGGAAGTTATGCGATCTAGACTTCGTTCCTGTACAGCTACTTTCTTAGGTGGTCTTGTTGTTTGTATGAGTTTATTTAAAGAAGAGCTTTCTATGTCTTTCTTTATTATTTTTCTTTTATATGCTTTTCTGATTTCTTATCTAATCCTTGGTTTTTTCAGACTTAAAAGGAAATACCAGGTAGATGAGTAGCAAGGTTCAAGGCCTGCAGACTGATTTTTAGCACTCTTGGTAAAAGAGTGCTAATTTTTTGAGTTTTTGTCTTGACATTCTCTTTTAAGGGTGTATAATAGAATCATGAGTTAGCACTTGAGTGTATTGAGTGCTAATTGATCAGACAGAGAGGAGTGATGAGATGGTTACAGAGCGTCAGCAGGATATTTTAAATCTGATTATTGACATCTTTACCAAAACGCACGAACCTGTCGGATCCAAAGCCTTGCAAGAGTCTATTAACTCTAGCAGTGCAACCATTCGTAATGACATGGCGGCTCTAGAAAAGCAAGGTTTGCTTGAGAAGGCTCATACTTCAAGTGGTCGGATGCCAAGTGTTGCTGGTTTTCAGTACTATGTAAAACACTCACTGGATTTTGACCGACTGGCTGAAAATGAGGTATATGAGATTGTCAAAGCCTTTGATCAGGAGTTCTTCAAACTGGAGGATATTCTGCAAGAGGCTGCTAATCTACTGACAGACTTGAGCGGCTGTACGGTAGTAGCACTGGATGTTGAGCCGAGCAGGCAACGGTTGACAGCCTTTGATATCGTTGTTTTGGGGCAACATACAGCCTTGGCAGTATTTACCCTAGACGAGTCTCGAACGGTTACCAGTCAGTTTCTGATTCCAAGGAACTTCTTGCAGGAAGATTTGCTGAAATTGAAGAGCATCATTCAGGAACGTTTCCTCGGTCACACCGTTCTAGATATTCACTACAAGATTCGGACGGAGATTCCGCAGATTATCCAGCGTTACTTTACAACAACGGATAATGTCATGGATCTCTTTGAACACATCTTTAAGGAAATGTTCAACGAAAACATTGTGGTGGCAGGCAAGGTCAATCTCTTGAATTTTGCCAATCTGGCAGCCTATCAGTTCTTTGACCAACCGCAAAAGGTGGCCTTGGAGATTCGTGAGGGTCTGCATGAAGATCAGATGCAAAATGTCCGAGTTGCGGACAGTCAAGAGTCCTGTCTAGCAGACCTAGCGGTGATTAGTAGCAAGTTCCTCATTCCTTATCGGGGAGTTGGAATTCTAGCCATTATCGGTCCAGTCAATCTGGATTATCAGCATCTAATCAACCAAGTCAATGTAGTCAACCGTGTTTTGACCATGAAGTTGACAGATTTTTACCGCTATCTCAGCAGTAATCATTACGAAGTACATTAAGATTGAAATCATTAAAGGAGGCGAAAATGGCCCAAGATATAAAAAATGAAGAAGTAGAAGAAGTTCAAGAAGAGGAAGTTGTGGAAGTAGCTGAAGAAACAACACCTGAAAAGTCTGAGTTGGACTTGGCAAATGAACGTGCAGATGAGTTCGAAAACAAATACCTTCGCGCTCATGCGGAAATGCAAAATATCCAACGCCGTGCCAATGAAGAGCGTCAAAACTTGCAACGTTATCGTAGTCAGGACTTGGCAAAAGCGATACTCCCTTCTTTGGATAACCTTGAACGTGCACTTGCAGTTGAAGGTTTGACAGACGATGTCAAAAAAGGATTGGAGATGGTGCAAGAAAGCTTGATTCACGCTTTGAAAGAAGAAGGAATCGAAGAAATCGCAGCTGACGGTGAATTTGACCATAACTACCATATGGCCATCCAAACTCTCCCAGCAGACGATGAACACCCAGCAGATACCATCGCCCAAGTCTTCCAAAAAGGCTATAAACTCCATGACCGCATCCTACGCCCAGCAATGGTAGTGGTCTATAACTAGGCAATTCTGACGGTTGCAACATACATAATAGAAAACTTGTCCGAAACGACAATAAACTATGAAAGAAAGATAAGAAGCAAGCCGGAGGCTTGCGAGGAAGATATTGCCTGCCGTGGTGAAAGTTTCAGTAGCTTTTGCTACTGAAACAGGGGATTTTTGAGACA
>CAUTUU010000004.1:0-58516 GCA_963541545.1 uncultured bacterium
GTGGACGATGGTAGTTTACTCCAAATTCCTGACATAAGTCATAACATTCCACATCGTTGTCAAATAAGACTTCAATATGCTCGCTGATAAAGCTGATTGGTACAAAAATATAATGGTCTGGATGTTCTGTCTGTTCTCTGAGATACTCTAAAACATCTGGCTTAATCCATGGAATACCGATATCACTTTCACTCTGCCAGGTGTTAGTATATTGCTCAGAACTCAAACCTAGTTTTTCAGCGACTAGCTTGCTATTTTCAAAAATTTGGTCTATATAAGGATCACCAAAGTCCAAGGCAAAAATGGGCACACTATGGGCTGAAAAGATGACTTTAAAGCTATCCTGCTTTACTTCTTCTTTTAAAATCTTAGCAATTTCATCTGCCCAATAGTTTAAGAGCGCTTCTTCCTGATACCAGTCCTTAATGACCAAAAATTGAATTTGTTTGCTTTCTAAAAATTTCTCATAGCCCATGACAGAATAGAAAGAATAATGAGGCTCCAGAATCAAGCAAATACACTGCTCGATTCCGTCTGCTTCCATCTGACCAATCACATCTGGAATAAAGGGGCTGGAAAACTTATTAGCAAAGTAGACACTATATTCATTCCCCAGTCTAGCTTCTACCAAGGCAACCTCTTCACGGGTAATTCTTTGCAGAGGCGTGCCTCCAATTCGTACATAATTATCATAGAGTGTTTGAATCTCGTGGTCTTGGGGTCTCACTCCACGACGAATATTTGTGAAAAAATCAGCTACACCTTCAAAGGTAATCTCTTCTGGCGAACCAAAGGTCATCATTAAAATTGCTTTTTTCATAACTGCTTCCTTGTGATGTTTTTATCAAGTTTATTTTATCATTAATTCGTTGATAAGTAAACGCTAACATAGAGAATTTCCCTAACTTCTGTCTTTTGTTTTTCTCTTCTTTCTATGATACAATGGAAAAAATGAATTCAAAAGGAGTTTTTTATGACTTATCCAAATCTCTTGGACCGCTTCTTAACCTACGTTAAGGTCAATACGCGCTCTGATGAACACTCTACTACTACTCCAAGTACGCAGAGTCAGGTTGATTTCGCAACCAATATCCTGATCCCAGAAATGAAACGTGTTGGTCTGCAAAATGTCTACTACCTTCCAAATGGTTTTGCGATTGGAACCTTACCAGCCAATGATCCATCTTTAACACGTAAGATTGGCTTTATCTCCCACATGGATACTGCTGATTTTAATGCTGAAGGAGTCAATCCACAGGTAATTGAAAACTACGATGGTGGTGTGATTGAACTAGGGAATTCTGGTTTTAAATTAGATCCAGCAGACTTCAAAAGTCTTGAAAAATATCCAAGACAAACACTCATCACAACCGACGGAACAACCTTGCTGGGGGCTGATGACAAGTCAGGAATTGCTGAAATTATGACAGCCATTGAATATCTAACTGCCCATCCTGAAATCAAACACTGTGAGATTCGTGTTGGCTTTGGTCCAGATGAAGAAATTGGTGTTGGTGCTAATCAATTTGATGCAGAAGATTTCGATGTAGATTTTGCCTATACTGTAGATGGTGGCCCACTAGGTGAACTTCAGTACGAGACTTTCTCAGCAGCTGGGGCTGAATTGCATTTCCAAGGACGTAATGTCCATCCTGGTACTGCCAAAGGTCAGATGGTTAATGCCCTTCAGCTAGCAATTGATTTCCATAATCAACTCCCAGAGAATGACCGTCCTGAGTTAACAGAAGGTTACCAAGGCTTCTACCATCTAATGGATGTGACAGGTAGTGTTGAGGAGGCCCGTGCAAGCTACATTATTCGCGATTTTGAAAAAGATGCCTTTGAAGCGCGTAAAGCAACTATACAGTCTATCACTGATAAAATGAATCAAGAACTTGGTAGCGACCGTGTCACCTTAAACTTGACAGACCAGTACTACAATATGAAAGAAGTCATTGAAAAAGATATGACTCCAATTACCATTGCCAAAGCTGTTATGGAAGACCTAGGAATCACGCCTATTATTGAACCAATCCGTGGTGGGACAGACGGTTCTAAAATTTCTTTCATGGGAATCCCAACTCCCAATATCTTTGCTGGTGGTGAAAATATGCATGGACGTTTTGAGTATGTCAGCCTTCAGACTATGGAACGTGCAGTTGATACTATCATTGGTATCGTAGCTTATAAAGACTAAAAAGACGAGGTAGCTCAGCTACTTCGCCTTTCTTTTTACTCTGCTGGTTTTGCTTGATTTCCAGTACTTGTTGTAGATTCTGTTGTTTCCTTTTCTGAAGCTGATTCAGCAGGTTTAGAATCTGTTGCCTTGCTTGGTTTGTTTTCGTCGCTTGCAGTTTCACTATTTGATTCTGCAGTTGCTAATGTTTCAGTTTCGGTACTTGTCTTGTCACCATTTGACTCAGCATTTGTTGCTGGAGTTGCTTCTTCACTCGCGCTTGATTTTGACTTGATTTCTTGATTCAAGACCAGAATAGCTTTTGTCAATTCAAGTAAAGCGGCTTTATCCTTACTCTTAGCAGAAAGTTGGTCTAGTAATGCATCCACTTTATCAAAGTCTGCATCAGAACCCTTGTTGTTTTCTAAATAAGAGTGAAGCGACATGAGAATATCGTAGAGTTTTTGATAGAGTACTAGTGTCTGAGGGTCTTGCTCAGTATTTTCCTTCTCTTGTTGAAGGGCACTAGCGATACGAGTCAAGACGTCTTTCACCTGACTGTTTAATTCATCCAAGTCTGCATCAGCCTTGTTTGTAGCAGCTTTGAGATTTTCTACTTCTTCTGCCAAGGATTGTCTGATTCCTTCTTCTTGGATTTGCTCCAAGAGTTGAGTTGCCTTGCTCAAAAGACTCTCCACTTGTTCCTTGCTGACATGATTGACATGCTCTTCAGGCATAAAGTCTCCATACAATTCTTTCAAGAAGCCATAAATAGCTGTCTTGGCACTTTGATTATCAACTTTTTCAGTATCTAGAACTGTCTGACTTGATTTCGCAGTAGTTGGCTGAGCTTTCAACGCTTTTTCCACTTCTTGTTTTGCTTGATAGATGCTTGGGAATAATTTGTTCAATTCTGCTGCCTTAAGGAAGGATTGAGATTGATACAAGGTCCAAGTTAACTGAGCGACTTTGTTTCGAAGTTCATCATTTAAACGACCGTCATTTACGTGTTCGTAGAAATACTTGATGTATTCTACAGTTGTAACACCTGTTCGATCATTAAAGTCTTGCAAGGCTTGAAGTTGTGATTCAACCGCTACTAAAGCAACCTCATCTTTTGCCAATTTAGCTTCCTGGAGTCGAACGAGTAGGTCTTTCTTAGGAAGCCCATAAGAGTCTGTATCCAGTGTGTTGATTTTATCAATCAAGGCCTGATATTTCTTATCTAGAGCGCTTGTTTCAACAGGTTTGACACTTTCATCAATATGGATATATTGCTTATCAAAGAGTTCAAGTGTTGCAAGATAACCCGCTGTAGAGTTAGTCGCCAGTTTCTTCATGTTTTCAGTAAACTGACCTAAGGCTAACTCAATCTGTCTTTGTTCGATAGGCTTGTCTTTATAGATGTTTCTGCTTTCAGCTAGAAGTTGGTCTACTTTTGCCAAGACTGCCTTCTCATCAAAAGCTCCAGGTTGGTAGTTGGATTGTAGAGCTGGAATTTTATTTTTCAAAGCCACTTCATAGCCCTTGGTTTGAACCTTGATGTAGTGATTGTGGTCTCCATGAGGGATAACAAAACTACCATTTTCTACCTGTAAGCTATAAGGAGACACACCATCACGTAAGGCAGTCGTATAAAGTTCATTTAGGAAATCAAGTTCTGGATTTCCAGTTTGAAGAGGAATTCGAACGTGTTCCTTACGAACAGCGTAAGGGTGAATATGAGTTGGATCGTAGGCTTGGTCTGGATTTCCAAAGACAAAGAATCCGTTTGAAATCCTAATAGCTTCAAGTGGAACACCGTATGTCTTAGAAATGTAAGCAATTTTTTCTTCATCGCTAGCATCTCTTGAGAAAGACTCTACCGTTTTAGCAAGAGGTTTTACAGGCTCTGCATCATGATGTGTTTTCAAATGATCCTGAGCTGCCTTAATTTGGTCAGCTGTCAAATCCTTTTTGAAGATGTAATGATTATGATCACCATGACTCATAACAAAGCCTTGCTCATCCTCACTAATGACACGATTGGCATCAAAACCGTAATCATGTTCGTCATGGTGATGAGCGTCATGTCCCTCTCCATCATGACCATGTTCTTCATGCTTAGGATCCTGACTTCCATGCTCACCGTCTTGCTCATGATGATGGTTTTGCTGAGTAGGTTCTGCTGCTGGTTTACTTGGATTCTCCAATAGTGTTGGTTTCAAACTGTCACTAGACAAAGGAATCATTCTCGCAATCTTTTCTTCCAATGCAGAAAGCTTTGTATATGGAATGAAATGATAGTGGTTTCCGTGAGGAATTGCAACACCATTTGGCGTGCGACTGATAATCTTAGCAGGGTCAAAAACCAGACCATCTGATTCACTGTAACGTTGCTCACTAGGTGAATCATAGAGTTCCTTCAAAAGACTTTGAAGATTTTCAGCTGTATTTGCTGGCTTGCTAGTTGAGCCTTGTGCTACAGATTGCGTGTTATTGTCACTAGCTGCTGAAGAATAGCTTAACTGACTCGGTTGCGTATTTTTCCCAGCTAGATGAGCTTTTGCTGCTGCTAATTCACTAGCAGACAAATCACTTTTTGAAATGTAGTGATAGTGACCTCCGTGAGGAACGATATAAGCATCACCCGTATCTTCGATAATGTCAGCTGGATTAAAGACATAACCATCATCTGTCGTATAACGTCCCTGAGATCTTGCTACAGCAACATCAGAGCTAACCTTCTCATTATCTTTAACATGTTCTTGTTTTTGACGGTTAATTTCATCTTTAGTTCGAACATTATCAGCATGAGCTACATCTTTCAGGTAGACATAATATTTTCCATCGACTTTGATGATATAACCACCTTTGACTTCGTTGACAATATCAGCGTCCTTAAGTTGATAATTGGCATCTTTCATCAAAAGCTCTTCACTGAAAATCGCATCAAAAGGAACTTTCCCATTATAATAATGGAAATGATCACCGTGTGACGTCACATAGCCTTGATCTGTAATCTTAATAACAATTTGCTCAGCCTGAATTCCTTCTTTTTTGCTAACCTGGTCTGGTGTCAGATTTTCAGTTTTCTGACTTGACTGGCTGCCATCCACATAAGAGACACGATTATTGTCCTTATTTTCCTGCGAGCGATGCTGGTTCAGTGCATAGGCACAAAGACTCAAGGATACGATAACAGCTGATCCGGCTGCTATATACTTTTTACTGAATTTCATAAATCCCTCATTTCAATAAATGATGAAGCTATTTCGTAACTTCTTTTTCTCGGTTAAATAGTTTTTTCTAAACCGATTATTTAACCATTTAATTAACCAGTAAATAGTTTACCTTTTTTAAGTTTATCTGTCAAGAAATTTTAGTGAGTGAGAATAAAATTATTACTTTAAAATTCCTTGATTCATTTTTTAAGCAGGAAATTTCATCTATCTATTAACAAATAAAAGGACATTATTCTACCCAAAAATAGAACAATATCCTTTCAAGTAAACTATCATTAATCAAAACATTCTATAGATTTATTTGCTTAAGAGTTTTAATATCATAGGTTACTAAATCCCCATTTTTATTATAAAATTGAACACCTTCTGATGAAAAAATAAGGTATTTAGGATCAATTTGAGCAATTTTCACTATTTGATTTATATGATCTTTTAAAGTAACTTTATCTAATCCATAATCCGGTATATCATCATAGTCATCTGCTTTATTTTCTGTATGTGATTTTTCTTCTTCACCAACTTTTTCAACTGAAGGATTGCTGCTAGTAGTATTTGCCCCATTTTGAGATTGGTTATCCTTTTGTTGTTCATCAACTTTATTTGAATCCGTTGCATCGTTCTTTGTTTCCGATTTCTTATCTGAAGAAACTAGATGTGAATTAGAAGAATCATTTGTTGTTTCTTTTTCTTCACTTCTTTTAGCTATCAACTCTTGAGCTTGTTTCCACTCTTTCTCTGATAAATCAGACTGATTGATACTTCTCAATGAATCACCATTAGCTTTTGGAATACTGAAAGATTTATCTGCCCAAATATAAGTTCCCTTCGCCAATACATCCTGAGGATCAAAAATATATCCATCCGGAGTTGCAAACTTGCCTTCTTTAAGTGCTTTCTGTACTTCTTCCGCAGAATGGATAATTTGCCAGTTCTGCATTCCAGGACGTTTTTCAAGAGGAGTTACATTAGCAATAACAGATCCAGCATCATCATGACCTGGTTTTGACCAAACTTCAGGACGCACATCAGGATGCTGCATTACATATTTTATTGTTGCTATTTGATCACTACTCAACCAAGAATAAGGCACGACATGAATGTGATCAATATGTGGAATAATGAAGGAACTTCCAGTATCATATGTAGTATTCGCTGCATGCATAGGCAAACTAGATACATCCACAGCTAATTTTGGTTTAACTTCTGTTTCTACAATATCATAACGATAATTATCTTTATCTTTAAGCATTAGTTCCTGCTCAGAAAAAGCTATTTGAGTAAGATCGAGTTCTTCACGTGAATAAAAATAATCTTTCCCACCTTCATTAATTATATAACCAACTTTACCATTTCTAGAAACTTTACTAGTTACTTTTTTATAATCAAACTTTGGTTTTTCTTTCTCATGAGAGTGAACTGAAGAAACGATGTCATCTGGATTTTTACCAGTCTCTTGAATCCATTTAGCAACCTCATCCAATTCGAATTGTTCTAATTCACCATATCCCATATAATGGAAATGATCTCCGTGTTTGGCAATGACACCTGATTTATCAACAGAATCAATTGAATCTTTGGTAAATATATATCCATCACTCGTATCATAAGGCTTACCATCTAAACCTTTTCCATATGCTTTGATTGGTTGTCCTAAGAACTTATGTACTACTTCTTTTGATACTAAAGGTTTAATATCTGTACCAATTTGATTTAATCCATTTTGCCCTTTTAACGGAATAATTCTAGCAATCTTCTGCTCTAAATCAGACATTTGTGAATAAGGAATAAAGTGATAATGGTCTCCGTGAGGCACTGCGACACCACTTGCCGTACGTTTGATGATTTGTGCCGGATCAAAGACTAATCCATCCGATTCCACATGGCGTTGGCTAAGCGGCAAGGCATAAAGTTGTTTCAAGAGGCTGGACACGTCTTCACTCGGACTAGCTTGATAACTATTATCCACTTGTGGGCTAACACTTGGAGACCATCTACTGGTATTTGCCTCAACATTGCTTTGATTCGTTTGTCCATATGAACTACTATTCGATGTCTCTGATGAGCTACTGCTAGAAGAATTTGTTGAATGACTATAGCCAACTGAGCTTGTTTGACTACCTTTACCAGATAAGAAGGCTCGAGCAGCAGCTAATTCACTGGCAGACAAGTCACTCTTAGGAATATAGTGGAAATGATTGCCATGAGGAACGATATAGGCATCACCCGTGTCCTCAATGATATCAGAGGCATTAAAGATATAACCATCATCCGTTGTATAACGTCCTTGAGCTCTGGCTGCAACTACCGCTTTATCGCTAGAACCACCTCCGTGATTACTACCGTGTTCCTGCTTCTGACGAGTGATTTCCTCTTTTGTTCGAACATTATCAGCATGCGCTGCATCCTTAAGATAGACATAATACTTACCATCTACCTTAATCACATAGCCACCCTTAATTTCATTGACAATGTCTGAATCCTTCAACTGATAATTTGGATCTTTCATCAGCAGTTCTTCACTGATGATAGCATCATAAGGAACCTTGCCATTATAGTAATGATAATGGTCTCCATGAGAGGTCACATAACCTTGATCCGTAATCTTGATAACGATTTGCTCGGCATTTATACCTTCTTTTTTACTGACTTCATCAGGTGTCAAATTTTCTGCCTTTTGACTTGGTTGTTTACCATCAATGTATGAAACACGGTTATTTTCTTTTACAGTTTGAGCTTGATGCAAACCTAGTTCATAAGCACAGACACTTAAAACAAGTGCAGCTGCTGACCCAGCTAGATATTTTTTATTGATTTTCATTCTTTCCTCTTTTCTTAACTCTATTTGATTCACCACAAATAATGAACCGGTTAATTAACTAGTTAATAGTTTACTCTTTTTAGTACTCCTTGTCAAGAATTTTTCGTATATACATAATAAAAATGAAAGCCTCTTTATCGAGACTCCCATTTTTCATTAGTTTGTTTTTTCCTTATTTACAGGTGAAGGATTACTACCTTTTAATAACGCAAGTAATTTCTCTGCTTCTGCCATGATACCATTATTATCCATGGTTTGCAGGCTCAAATTATTTCGTAAACCAGCTAGGGTTTCTGTCGCATTAGCTTTCAAACTAGCATCCGTTACTTTTGCAAGCAAATCTTCTGCTTCTTTGAGCTTGGCTTCTACTTTTTCAGTCTCTACTTGAGGGACTTCTGGCTCAGCAGGAGTTTCCTCTACTGGCTCTTCATCTGCTTTGAAGTTCTTATTTGGATCTTCACTGTGGTCTTTCTTACCTAAGACATGCTCGCTGGCATTACCCCATCCATCATTAGAATGTGGACGTTCATCAGGATGTTCAACATAATACTTAATCGTCGCAAATAAGTCTTCTAGAGTATAACCATTTGGAGCTTTGTATGAATGATCATCAAACCAAGCAAATTTAATGTTATGGTAATGATCCTTATGAGGAATAATCAAATTACCATTTTTAACTTCAACTGTATGCTCGACCATGTATGGAAGTCGAACGAGTGGAATTCGTTTTTCCCCTTTCACACGATTGTAAATGGCCGCTGCACTATCTCCAGTTGGATTTGCTTGAGCATCTGCATCTGGAGATGGAGGTAGGATGCCTTTTTCTTTAGTATAGGCTTGAGCCGCAGCTTTTTCCTTATCAGAAAGGCTATCTTTTCCAATCCAGTGACTATGGCCCATATGAGGCGTTACATAAGCATCTCCTTCATCACTGATAATATCATGTTCGTCAAAAATGTAGCCATCTGAGGTTGTATACTTATCAGCTAATTGAGCAATACGGACTTCGTCCTCGGTATATTCAATTTGAGAATTTGGTTTACCAAGACGTTCTGGATGAGTAATTGGTGCTAAGAATGCCAATAAATCATCTACCAATTTTCCTTTATTAGAAGATTCATCATTCAAGCGTTCTACTAATTTGTCTAAAGCTTGGAAATCAGAAGTACGACCCTTATTTTCAGACAAGGCTTTATGAGCCTCGGCCAATAAATTATATGCTTTATCATAAAATTCTTGGTCACGAGGTGGTACATTTTCTTTCTTCGCAACTAGAGCGTGTGTCTCTTGAGTTTTCTTAGATAAGAGATTTTCAATAGCATCAATCTTATCCTTGGCCAAATCTTTAGCTAGAACATAACGACTGACTCCCTTATCCTCGAAAATATAACCGTCGCCAACTTTTCTAACAACCTGGTTGACATCAAGTTCAGTCGGTTTATTTTCCACTGGTGCTTGAGGTTTGGTAGTAGGGGCTGGCTTCAGAGGAGTAATACTTGGCAAGACACCGCCATTTTTACCCTTAACAGCTATCATACGAGCCAATTTTTCTTCCAGCGGTGACATTTGTGAATAAGGAATAAAGTGATAATGGTCCCCGTGAGGCACTGCCACACCATTTGCTGTACGTTTGATGATTTGTGCCGGATCAAAGACTAAGCCATCAGATTCTACATGTCGTTGGCTCAGCGGCAAGGCATAAAGCTGTTTCAAGAGACTAGATACGTCTTCACTCGGACTAGCTTGATAACTATTATCCACTTGTGGGCTAACACTTGGAGACCATCTACTGGTATTTGCCTCAACATTGCTTTGATTCGTTTGTCCATATGAACTACTATTCGATGTCTCTGATGAGTTGCTGCTAGAAGAATTTGTTGAAGGACGATACCCAACTGAGCTTGGTTGATTACCTTTCCCAGCTAGGAAGGCTCGGGCCGCAGCTAATTCACTGGCAGACAAATCACTCTTAGGAATATAGTGGAAATGATTGCCATGAGGAACGATATAAGCGTCACCTGTATCTTCTATGATATCAGAGGCGTTGAAGATATAACCATCATCTGTTGTATAACGACCTTGAGCTCTAGCTGCAACTACCGCTTTATCGTTAGATCCACCTCCGTGATTACTACCGTGTTCCTGCTTCTGACGAGTGATTTCTTCTTTTGAGCGAACGTTATCAGCATGTGCTGCGTCCTTTAGATAGACATAATACTTACCATCTACCTTAATAACATAGCCACCCTTGATTTCATTGACAATGTCTGAATCCTTCAACTGATAATTCGGATCTTTCATCAGCAGTTCTTCACTGATGATAGCATCATAAGGAACCTTGCCATTATAGTAATGATAATGGTCTCCATGAGAGGTCACATAACCTTGATCCGTAATCTTGATAACGATTTGCTCGGCATTTATACCTTCTTTTTTACTGACTTCATCAGGTGTCAAATTCTCTGCCTTTTGACTCGGTTGTTTACCATCAATGTATGAAACACGGTTATTTTCTTTTACAGTTTGAGCCTGATGCAAACCTAGTTCATAAGCACAGACACTTAAAACAAGTGCAGCTGCAGATCCTGCTAGATATTTTTTATTGATTTTCATTCTTTCCTCATTTCAATTCTTCTGCTAGAACACTCATATTTTCTTCCAGATTTTCTAAATAAGTCTTGTCATTTTGTGGGTCTGCCTCTAAAGGATTCAGAGTTTTAAGACCAACACCTGTTGATTTGACAAGAGTTTCAGCTACTTTTGAAGAAGCATTACTTTCTGTAAAAATCGTCTTAACCTTATAGGTTTTAACAAATTCCTGAATTTCTGTTAGTTGTCGTGGACTTGGTTCTTGTTCAGGAGAGATACCTGCGATACCCAGTTGATTAAGTCCAAATCGCTTAGCTAGATAAGAAAAGGCTGTATGTTGTGTTACAAATGTTTTCTGACTCGCTTTTTCAAATTTAGGCTGGAATTTCTTAGTCAATTCTTGAGCTTTTTTGATAAAGGCTTGCGCATTTTTCTGGTAAGTTTCTTTATGTTCACTATCCACCTCTGAAAGTTTATCAGCTATAATTTGGGCTTCTTCGCCAGCTTTTTCAGGATCTAGCCAAGTGTGAGGGTCATAGAGCGTTTTTTCATCAACTCCATCACCTGCTTCCACATCTTCTAGACCAGGGACACGGTCCAATGTCATTCCTTCTGAAGCCTCTAAAACCTTAACTTTAGATTTTTTTAGATTGGGATCCAAACTTCCTGCCCAAGATTCGAGCGTATGAGAATGGTAAACAAAGACATCTGCATCATAGATGGCCGCGATGTCATTTGCCGAAGGTTCAAAGGAGTGAATCCCACTACTTGACTGAATCATCCGAACATCATTCAAGTCACCAGATACTTCCTTGACCATAGCGTAGATAGGATAGAAACTGGTCACAATTTTCATCCCTTTCCCTGTCTGGCTTTCCTTTTGACCACAAGCACCTAAACACAAAAGAAAGACACTTAACAATACTAAAAATAAACTTTTTTTCTTCATAGATAACTCCTTAACTATTTAATTAACTGGTAAACATTCTACTACTAAAAATTTAATCTGTCAAGATATTTTTAGAAAAAATTTGAAATTTCTTTCACATATAAAAATCTGCTGAGTTTCAACAACTCAACAGATTCTCACTTTATACTCAATGAAAATCAAAGAGCAAATTAGGAAGCTAGCCGCAGGCTGCTCAAAACACTGTTTTGAGGTTGTAGATAAGACTGACGAAGTCAGTCACATATATACGGCAAGGCGAAACTGACGTGGTTTGAAGAGATTTTCGAAGAGTATTATTCTTCTATGGTAGAATGCTTATAGCCATAAGTGAAGTAAATAATACTTCCTACTAACAAGGCAACTAGGAAAGCAATCCAAGTTTCCATATTATACTGTAACATAAAGGATAAACAAATGATGATTGATAAAATTGGGAACAGAGGTACCAATGGTGTTTTAAATTCTCCTGCTTTGGGCATCCCTTTTTCTTTCCGTAAGCGAATCAAGCCATAAGCCAGCATGATCAGGTATGCAAGAGTACAAATATTTAAGAAGGCTGCGATACTGGCTAGTGGGAATATTCCTGCAGCTACTGCTGAAGCTAGACCGGTCAAGATAGTAGCATTTTGGGGTACCTTGCTTGTTTTGGTCAGTTCTTTAAAGGCAGCAGGCATCAATCCGTCACGCGCTAAACTGTAAATCATACGTGATAGGGCATAGGTCATCGAAATACATACTGTAATCAAGGTCAAGATAGCCACCAATGACACATAGTTTGCTGCCCAACTGATCCCAACACTACGAAGAGCAAAGGCAACGGCATCGTCGACATTTAGATGGCTATAATGGACAACACCAGTCAAAACAAGAGTCACCAAGGCATAAAGAATAGTTACGATAGAAAGCGATAAGACAATCCCTCTAGGAATATTTTTTTGAGGAGTCTTGACTTCATCTACAGCCATAGAGATGGATTCAAATCCCAAAAATCCAAAGAACATTAAGGACGCACCAGCCATAATACCAGTACTAGCACCATAGATTTGTCCAAAACCGTAAGGAGCAAAATTGCTCCAATTATCAAGTTTGATATGCCAAATTCCTACCAAAACAAAGAGGGCTAAAGCGGAAAATTTCAAAATAACTAGAATTGAATTAAAGCGTAAGGCTGCTTTAGCATTGAGTAAAACAAGCGAAGTCACCAAGACCAAGACAAGAATAGGCAATAAATCAACAAACGTCCCTGCTTGAGGATTAAAGGTACCATTTAAAGCCTGAGGAAGGGCTATCCCGTATTGAGAGAGCAACCCTTTAAAATAAGCTGCCCAGCCCGAAGCCACACCAGATATGGCTGTCATGAACTCCATCATGGTTAACCAGCCAGCCAACCAGGCAGGGAATTCTCCTAAGATAGCATAGAGATAGCTGTAGGCACCACCTGTAGCGGGTACTCGAGAAGCAAATTCTGCAAAAAAGAGGGCTGATAATCCTACGCACAAGGCAGAAATGACGATTGATATCACTAGGGCTGGACCAGCAAGCGTTGCAGCTGCAGTACCTGTAATTGTAAAGACACCTGTACCAACCATGGCTCCGATACCCAGCAAAATCAAATCCCATAACTTCAAATGCCTATGCATCTCTGTTTTATCCAAACTAACATTCTTTGTTCTAAATATATTCATCTTTGACTCCAAAATAAAATGATGATTCTATTTTACCATAAATATAGGAAATTTGTGAATATTTATAAAATATTTTTCTAAAAAAACTGACTACATATTGTAATCAGATTTTTATCGATTCTAATTCATTTCTTTAAAGGCTGCTTCTGCATCAGCGTTGCTGATAACACCAAATTGAATCTTTCCAATCTTGCCTTGACTATCAATCAGGTATTCTGTAGGAATGCTTCGAATTTGATAAGTTTGGAAGGTAGTTGCTTTGGTATCATAAAGAACTGGGATATCCTTATAACCTTGATCTTGGAACCATTGTGGGAATTGATCAACAGTTTTTTCGCCTTGAATACCCGGTGCAATGACACTAAGAATTTCGAAATCGCGATCTGGTTTCGCAGCTAATTCCATCAACTCAGGCATACTTTTCTTACATGGACCACACCATGAAGCCCAAAACTTTAAGTAGACTTTTTTACCCTTATAATCAGACAACTTAACTTCTTTACCATCCATGGATTGCAAGGTAAAGTCTGGAGCCTCTTTCCCAACTGCTATTTGTTGTACAGGCGCTTGTTGCTGCTGTTTTGGGGCTTGTTGTGGTGCTTGAGTCTGTTTAGTCTCTTTCTCGCCACAGGCCATCAATACGGCTAATGACAAGAGGCTTAAGCCAACAAACATTACTTTTTTCATCTTTTTCTCCTTTATTCAAAAATTCCAGCTAGAACATTTACTTGTCCTAGTATTAACAAAATTCCCATTAAAATAATGAGAAAACCACCAATTTTCTTCAATAACATCATATGACGCTTGATTTTACTAAAATAAGGCATCACTACACCTGAAGCTAGAGCCAAGACCAAGAAAGGAATAGCCATCCCCAGAGTGTAAATAAGAGTATATATGGCTCCTTGCCAAGCCCCATTACCACCAGAAGCCGCAAGCGCTAAAACAGAACTCAAAACTGGACCAATACAAGGCGTCCAACCGAAGCTAAAGGTAATACCAAGTAAAAAGGCTGACCAATAACGATTGGCTTCTGATTTCTTAAAAGTTAAACTTTTTTGAACCTCTAATTTCTTAAAATGAAAAATTTCCATCTGGTGAAGGCCTAAAATGATAATAATCGTCCCCATAGTATAGCGAAACCAATTGGCATAGAGAATATTACCAAAGTAACCAGCACCAAATCCTAGAATAAAGAAAATAAGAGAAATACCTGCGATAAAGCAAAGCGTCCGAATCAAACCTGACCAAGCAACTTTTCTACCAAACAAAGAAAAGCTTTTTGCACTTTCCTGATCATCCAGCAAAATTCCAGTATAAACTGGTAACAGAGGAAAAATACAAGGGGAAAAGAAAGACAAGACCCCTGCTAGAAAAACGGAGATTGAAAATACTATCGTTTCCAATAATGAACCAACTTTCTTAAGATTTCTTATCCTATTGTACTATAATCAATTTTATTTGTATGATTTCTGCTACGCAAATTGAATTAGCCTATACATGAATAGTCATTTCGGCCACTAGTTAATTCAGATTTTGCGGCTCTATACACAAAAAAAGCCTACTGACTAAGCTAGAAAGCTTGATACAATAGGCTTTTTAAAGGCTGATTATTTAACAGCGTCTTTAAGAGCTTTACCAGCTTTGAATGCTGGCACTTTAGAAGCTGCAATTGTGATTTCTTTACCAGTTTGTGGGTTGCGACCTTTACGTGCAGCACGCTCACGAACTTCAAAGTTACCGAAACCGATCAATTGAACTTTTTCACCAGCTGCAAGGTATTCAGTTACTGCTGCGAATACAGCGTCAACTGCTGCTGCTGAATCTTTCTTAGTCAATTCTGTAGCTTCTGCTACTTTAGCGATCAAATCTTGTTTGTTTGCCATGTTAATGATTCCTCCAATTTAATTTCTAATTAACAACTATAATCATATCCTAAAATCCCTTATAGGTCAAGTTAAAAACGCTGTTTATTCGCATTTTCTTTATTTTTTTAGGAGTTTTTTAGGAATTGTAACGAACTAAAATCGCCCAAGCGTTTTCACCCGTGTGAGTTTGAATAATAGATCCTGTTTCCAAAACTGAAATTGGCTGTTCAACATAAGCTTGTAAGCTTTCTTTCATCTCTTTTGCCCAATCAGAACTACCAGAATATGAAATTCCAATTTCTGCTACAGAACGTCCTGAAAGCGAACTTGTCAGCTCATCTAACCATTTTTTAAAGGTTTTAGCTCCACGACCTTTAACGATTGGTTGCAATTCATGGTCCTTCATCTGCATGACAACACGGATATTAAGGAGAGAACTCAACAATCCAGTTACACGGCCAATTCGTCCACCTTTGACAAGATTTTCCAAAGTTGAAACACCAATATAGAGTTCTGTGTGGTTTTTAACCTCTTCTACATGAGATAAAATTGCCTCCATGTCTTTGCCTTCTTGTGCTAACTTCGCAGCTTCAACAACTTGGAATTTCAAGGCTTGATCTGTAAAAGAACTATCAAGAACAGTCACATCGGCAGTAGATAAACTAGCACCCTGTCGCGCTGCTTCTACAGTACCAGAAAGAGCATGGGACATATGAATAGCAAGAATCTGGCTACCATCCTTACATAGGTCTTCAAAAACTTCAGCGAAGACACCTACAGGTGGTTGACTCGTTTTCGGAAGGTTCTTACTTGCTTGCATCAACTGAAGAAATTTACCTTCCTCTTTCAAATCAGCATCCGAATAAACAACATTGTCGATCATTACAGATAATGGAACAATAGTGATACCTAATTGCTTTACGAGTTCTGGTTCAATAGTAACAGATGAATCGGTTACAATCTTAATTTTTATCATAGTGTCAATCTTTCTATTTTAGGATTCAGATTGGTTTTCTTACTTCTAATTATATCAAAAAAAGATTAAAAATCCTAATGGAGTCATTCAAATTTTCCTTAAAAATTTGATATAATCTACTTATAAGAAAAGAGGTGTCCTATGATTAAAAAAATCTATCCTATTTTAACCATTTTACTAGGTGCTGGCATTTATGCTTTTGGTCTGACTTATTTTGTAGTTCCCAATCATCTTTTTGAAGGAGGGGCGACAGGTATTACCCTCATCACCTTTTATCTTTTTAAAATCCCTGTCTCTCTCATGAACCTATTGATTAATATTCCTCTTTTCATTCTAGCTTGGAAAATATTTGGAGCAAAATCTCTCTATTCTAGTTTGCTTGGGACCTTGGCTTTATCTGCCTGGTTAGCTTTTTTTGAGCGTATTCCCTTTCATATTGACCTTCAAGGTGATTTACTAATTACTGCCCTTATAGCGGGAATTCTATTGGGAATTGGCCTCGGAATTATCTTTAACGCTGGAGGTACAACGGGTGGAACAGATATTCTAGCCCGTATCCTCAACAAATACACTCATTTGTCCATTGGGAAACTGCTTTTTATCTTAGATTTTTGTATTCTCATGCTCATTCTCCTTATTTTTAAGGATTTAAGATTGGTTACTTACACTCTGCTCTTTACTTTCATTGTATCCCGAGTGATTGATTTGATTGGGGAAGGAGGATACGCAGGTAAAGGATTTATGATTATTACTAAACGTCCTGACCAACTTGCTAAGGCTATTAATGATGACCTAGGACGAGGTGTTACTTTTATCTCGGGGCAAGGCTACTATAGTCAAAAAAATTTGAAAATCATCTACTGTATTGTCGGCAGAAATGAAATTGTGAAAATGAAGGAAATGATTCATCGAATCGATCCTCAAGCTTTTATAACTATTACAGAAGCCCACGAAATCCTTGGCGAAGGATTTACCTTTGAAAAAGAATAAAAAGAGGTCTTATAGTTACCTCTTTTTTGTTTTATTTACTCAAACTTTTAAGACCAATTCCGAGCTACTTCTTCATCTGCCTTTAACTGATCCACTAATTGGTCAACAGAGTCAAATTTGGTCATATCACGAATGCGATCAAGCCAATAAACCATGACGGTTTCCCCATAAATATCTTGATTAAAATCAAAAATATTAACTTCAAAACGTGCTTCTTCTCCATCAAAGGTCACATTTTTTCCAACACTAGCCATGGCACGATACTTCTGTCTTTGAATTTCAACATCAACGACATAAACACCATCTGCTGGCATATAAGTACGGTCTAAAAGCACCAAATTCGCTGTCGGATAACCGATCGTACGACCACGAGCATTGCCATGAACCACCATACCTCTTGATGGAAGCGGTGCCCCCAAAAGTTCCCCTGCTTCTTTCACATTTCCGTCTAAAATAGCTTGACGGATACGAGTTGAACTAATCTTTCCTTTCTCATCTTCTACAGGTGGAACGATAATGACTTCTCCATCAAAGTAATCCTTTAGGTCTTCTGCAGTTTTTTTGTCAGAACCAAATGTATAATCAAAACCTGCAACAATAATTTTGGCATTCATGGCCTTGATATAAGTTGCAAAAAATTCTTCTGCCGTAAGACTAGCGAATTGACTACTAAAATCAAGGAGATATAATTCTTCTACGCCTTCACGCTTTAATTTCCTCTCACGTTCAGCAGGGTTCAAAATATGTAAAAATAGGTCTGGATGATAAGGTTCTAAAGCAATCTTTGGAGATTCATTAAAGGTCATAACGACGATAGGCAATAAATCCTTTCTCGCAGCCTTATTGGCAACACGAAATAATTCTTGATGCCCCTTGTGTATACCATCAAAATAGCCGAGAACAACGACTGAATCAGATGGTGTGCCAATATCTTTTTGGTTTTTTATAGGAATAGTAATAATCATAAAATAATTATATCATAGCGATAGCTATTTCTGGAACATAAAATCTGAAATGTCGTTTTTTTAACCTGAAGTGTAGCATTTTAGAAGAATTATATTTTTAAAATCAGAAAAACGCATTATACCAGGCACTTAAAAGCTTGATGCAATGCGTTTTTTATGAAAAGATTTAATGGTTTTTCTAACAAAATGAACTTCCAGCAGTCTTTTCACTTTCTATTAATAAGTTCCTTCTTCACCTTGGCTAGTCAAGATAAGAGGTCCATCTTTCGTAATCACGAATTGGTGCTCATATTGACAAGATAGGCCACCGTCGATGGTTTTATGAGCCCAGCCAGTCTTCATATCTGTGTCAATCTCCCAGTCACCTGTATTGATCATTGGTTCGATAGTCAGTACCATGCCTTCACGAAGACGGAGTCCACGACCTGCAATACCATAGTTAGGAACCATTGGCTCCTCGTGCATAGTTGGACCAACACCATGTCCTACAAGATCGCGAACAACACCGTAACCACGGCTTTCAGCGTATTCTTGAATAGCCGCACCGATATCACCGATACGGTTCCCAACAACAGCTTGCTCAATCCCCTTATACATGGCTTCTTTGGTTACGTCCATCAAGTTTTTCACTTCTTCGGACGGTGTACCTACAGCGTAAGCCCAACATGAGTCTGCAAGACCACCAGAATAGCTCTGAGTGTATTTCTTCATTTGCTCGACATTGTTGAAGTTTAATTTTGAGACATTCAGGTCAGATTTAGCAATGGGACCTCCCAAAACCATATCAACTTTGAGCAAATCACCATCTTTCAAGATATAGTGACGAGGGAAAGCGTGAGCTACTTCATCGTTTAAAGAGCAGCAGGTAGCATAAGGATAGTCCATCATAGCACCGTCAACTCCAATCTGAAGGGGAAGGAAATTTTCTTCCTTACAACGACGGCGAACATACTCTTCTACTTCCCACATGTCTACGCCAGGCTTAATCAAATCACGTAAGCCGATATGAATACTTGCGAGGAAATCACCGGCTTTATCCATGGCTTCGATTTCACGAGCTGATTTTAATGTTATCATTTTTTCTCCTAGTTTCTAATTAATTTTAACAGTCACATTTGCTTTTGAAACAATCTGATGACCATGATAAATGTCGTAATCAATAATAGCTGACCGTCTCGTATGATGGATAATGCGTGCTTGAATGCGCAATATATCATCTATCTGAACAGCCTGTAAAAAGTAGATCAGCATCTGCTCTATGATGAGATTGCGACCACTATTCACAACTAAATCTTGAGTCATATGAGTCAGAATTTCAGCCAATACACCATTAGCCAAAACCCCATTTTTCTCTAGCATAAAAGGTTCTACTGTAATGACGACTTCATCATGATGATAAGAAAGTTTTTGTCCAATCTGTTCAGAAAAAGTCGGTAGAGCAGAAACTTGGGAACGACTCATCTTCTCCATGACATCTCGTCGTGTCACAACTCCAAGCAAGGTTTGATTATTCCGAATAACTGGTACCATTTCAAAGTCTTCAGCAATCATCCGTTGACTCACATTGGCAATATTTGTCGATAAACCAACTAAAAATAGACTACGCGACATAACCTTGTCAATTGTGGTACTTGGTGACTTATCACCTGCGTCTCTCATGGTTACAACCCCAACAACAACCTGATGTTGATTGATAACAGGGAAACGACTGCTACGATTCTTACGAACTAAGTCCAAATAATCTTTAACAGTGTCTGTCTCTCTCAGAAAACCATACTCATGACTCGGGCGATAAAGTTTCTCAACTGTCAAAATATCAGTCTTGATTTGTACATTTGACAAGGCTTTATTAATCATGGTCGCAACGGTGAAAGTGTCATGCTTGCTTCTAAGAACAGGAATTCCTTTTTGATTGGCCAGTTTAAGAACATCATCATGAACATGAAAACCACCCGTAACCAAAACGGCATTTTCATTTTCCAGCGCTAGTAATTGGATACGAGTACGGTCTCCGACAATCAAGAGTCCCCCATCGTGAAGGTAAGACAAGATATTTTGTTCAGTCATGGCACCGATTGAAAACTTACTAAATTCTCTCTCTAAACCTTCTTGCCCAGCTAAAACCTCAGACGAAGTCACTTCTGCAATTTCAGCAAAAGTTAATCTTTCTATAGCAACCTTCTTAGATTTAACACGAACAGTACCACTACGAGGACGAGTCTCCACAATTCCACGGTTTTCAGCTTCCTTGATAGCGCGATAAGCCGTTCCATCACTGACTCCCAGATGATTGGAAATACTACGAACACTGACCCTTTTTCCTACTGGTAATTCCTCCAAATAACTTAGAATTTCCTGATGCTTACTCATTGAATTCTCCTTTTACATACCGAAATTCAAGATAATCCCGCATTTTTCTTGTATAGCGATCACTTCCCTTAAACTGACGGAACAAACTAAATCCAGCCTTAAGTGCAACCTTTTGGCTAGCTTCATTTTCTAGATGGGTTATGATGGACAATTGTTTTAAACCAAATTCCTCAAAAGAAAGTTGGCAAAGATTTCTTACAACTTCTGTCATAAAACCTTGACACCATACATCTTTTCTCAAAAAATAACCAAGTTCTGCTTCTTTTTTTATTTCATCTAGTTTCTCAAACTTAATTGAACCAATCATTTTTTCAGTTTTCTTATCACAAATAGCCCATACACCTAAAGGAGCCTTCATAAAATAATTGGCCAGTGCATATTGACTCTCTTCCAGACTAGCTTGACTTGGAAAAATAAATTGGAGATTTTCTGGATTTGAAGCAATCTCATGAAAGTCCTTACTATCACTAAAAAAGAAAGGACGCAAATACAAGCGATCCGTTTCAAAAAAAGAAAACATTGCTAATTTGGTCCAAATATTCATAAACACCTCTACGGTTTAATCCTCAACAAGTGTAATATCAGCTCCTAGATTACGTAATTTTTCAATAATATCTGAGTAACCACGTAAGATAAACTCGATATTGGTAATTTCAGTTTGTCCCTCGGCCATCAAACCAGCAATAACTAAAGCTGCACCAGCTCGTAGGTCAGTCGCTTTTACACTGGCCCCACGTAAACCACGACCACCTGTATATAAAATATGGCCATTAGTTGTTGATATATCTGCGTCCATCTTTGCTAGTTCAAAAACATGGTTTACACGTTTTTCATAAATGGTATCAATAATGGTACCACGGCCTTCTGCTGTTAACAAGAGAGGAGTAATTGGTTGTTGCAAATCAGTTGCAAATCCAGGATAAGGAGCTGTTTTAATATTGATTGCTTTCAAATTTGACTGTTCTTCGACAAAAATGCTGTCTTCAGAAACAGTCATTCGAACTCCCATTTCTTCCAACTTAGCGATAAAACCTTCTAGATGTTCGTATAATACATTATTGATACGAATTCCCTTACCAACTGCAGCAGCTAAGGAAATATATGTTCCTGCTTCAATACGGTCTGGAATCACCTGATGACGCGTTCCATGTAATCTGTCAACACCATCAATAATGATAATATTGGTTCCAGCACCACGGATATGGGCCCCCATATTATTCAAGAGAGTGGCAACATCAATAATCTCAGGTTCTCGGGCTGCATTTTCAATAATCGTACGGCCATTTGCTTTAACCGCAGCAATCATCGTATTAATCGTCGCACCCACACTAACCGTATCCATGTAAATACTTGCACCATGAAGCCCTGTTTCTTTAGCAGATAACTTCATGTTATCTCCCTCATAGCTAACAGTTGCTCCCATAGCTTCAAATGCCTTAAGGTGTAAGTCAATAGGGCGAGGGCCCAGATCACATCCGCCAGGTAAACCAACAGTGGCTTCGCCAAAGCGACCTAAAAGACTTCCATAAAAATAATAAGATGCACGAAGACTGTTAATTTTACCATAAGGCATTGGAACATTTTGAACACCTCTTGGATCAATCTCTAACACATCGTCATAACGCTTAACGGTAGCCCCCATTAATTCCATGATTTCAACAAGACTAGCAACATCAGAAATATCTGGTACACAATCCAAAGTCACAACATCATCTGCCAAAATTATAGCCGGAATCAAAGCTACAACACTATTTTTTGCGCCACTAATGGTAATCTCACCTTGCAGGGGCAAGCCACCATTGATAACAATTTTTCTCATTTTAAATTTTTAATACTCTTTCAAAATTTCTAAAAAGGTCCTACATTAAAGTATATCATAAATTCACCCTTTTTTCCATCATTTTCAATTATATTAGCTGAATCCTATTTGTTGGTAACGGTTCATTCCTAGAAAGTTATGCCCCTTTTATGCCCCCTGAACACAAAAATAGCCCTTCGGATAAAATCCGAGGGGCTTAAAATGTTGTTAAATCAACGGCCGAACTTTTGAATTTCATGGTTCGGGATAAAATAGTTCACTGAACTATTTTATTTTTTCAAGTTATATACCTATAACAAAGTACCCAAAAAATGCACAATTTTAAAGAGTTTATTTTGTCTAATATAGTAAAAGTGACAAGGTACAAACAAGTAGGGGATTTTTGAAGGGTAACAAAAAAAGTAATAAAATTGACGAGTTCAGCAGGCAAGGGAAAAGGCATCTTTCTAGATGCCTTTTTTACTATTAAAAAAAATCATTATCACTATGATCAAACCATTTTCTTTTTCTAGCTCTAGATAGCTCCATATAAAGCGAAAATTCTCCGATTGTGAATACACTATATAAGCAAATTATAAATTTCTCTAACCAATTCATTTCTTCAATGTACTGTTTAAAGCAAATATAACAATAATGTTCTTGTAACGGCTCTAATGCTTTTACTCGTTCAATATCATTATCAGCATATTTTTCATTTATTTCATGATAACGTTTTGAAAAATAAGGATCATGTTCAATTTCGTCATAAAATATTGCCATTGCAAGATCTAACGAACTAATATAATACCCCTCTATCAGTGCTCGTCTAGAAAAAACAATTAATGCTATGAATGCAGCTATTAAAGCGAGCACCCCTCCGACCATATCCCAAAATTCAGAGGCATAAAAATTTCCAGAGATTAGATAGTTAAAGCCAAAAAGAATAACCACAAAAAGAATTATCCAAAATAAACCTTTAGCGATAAAATCCGTTCCAAATGATCTACGTTCCCATTTTTGCTTAATCTTCAAGTTTATCTCCTTTTTTTGAAGTTTATTATATTTTATCATACAATCAACTAGATATCTACCAAGTCATGATACGCTCCCATATTCGGTAATGGAATAATACTAAAATACAAATCTGAGTAAGTTTCAAACCATTTATTTAGCTTGTTATAGGCTGACGACTGACTAACAAATAATATACGTTGACAAGCTCCGATAACATTCATGTGATTATACACATAAACCTCTTTAATGGCCGTTAAAAAATCGTCTTCACTAGTCTGTACCCTAATATCTGTTATCTGTTTAATCGTGGTGTATTTTTTATAAGCAAGCAGATCTTGCTTTTTAGCAGCATCAAACATTTTACTCTCAAGGACACTATACTTAGGATTTTCTTTATCTCTCATGAAATACCACTTGAGCCATAAAATTTTTTCTCTGTGGATTACTGAAATACGCTCAATTTTCTTCTTTGGCATGATTACCTCCTAAATTATTAATCTAATAGCTTTAACCACTCACTTTTTGAGATTGTTGTATAAGGTTCATCTAGCGCGTGATATAAAGGTTCTAAACCTTTGTTAAATCGGATATAGTCCATTTTATCCTCACGCTTTGGAAAATATAAGATTCCTGTTTCATCTTCATTTAGACTACGGTTACACCAATCATCAACGATAACCTGCACTTCCCATTCACGCCACTTTTTAAGGTTTTCTAAAAGTTCAATATCACTAAATAGCTCACCATCAACTTGGAAAAATTCTCCCAGATCATCGTTACCCTCGACGATGATAACTTCAGGCATATTTCTACTACTTAATAATTCCTTGAGTTCTTGTAACTCTTTGATCTCCTTTAGATACTTCCTCAATTTCTAACCTCAATTCTTCAATTTGTCTTACTACTCCAAAAATTTCATGGGTTTTATATGATTGTTCAAGTATAGCTTTTGCTGCTTGAGTTCTTATAAAAGGGTTGACCTTCGCATCCATCATAATATCATTGAGTACAGAAACAGCATTGGATGAGGCTAGATATAGCATCTGTGTAGTTTTATCCATCATCTCATCTTGTTTTAGTCTCAATGTCTTTTTAACAGCTGCAACTTTTAGATACTTATGCCCTGTTGCCCTTGACACCCCTGCTTTTTGGCACGCTTTATCTATCGTTGGCTCGGTAAGCATGGCATCTATGAATTTTATTTGTTTGGATGTAAGGCCATCATTTTCATTTCCTGCCATCTATTACCTCCTTGTTATCAAAATAAAGGGTTCCCCCTTTATTTCTTATGCTAGATATTTACGCAATTCTTCATCCAGCGACTCAATATTGCTCTCAACAATCATCTCATGTTGCATTAAATCAATCTTATCACCGTTGATATATAAACCATCATGGAAGTAATTAATTTTCCTAATAAAGAAAATGACTAATTTTTCAAGAAGATTTTGTTGTTTGAATTGATCTATATCAATTTCAATATAAGAAAGATTAGCATCATTTTCGATAATATTCTCTAACTTTCTAATTGCTAAAGGTTTATTCTTATACTTTTCTAAATATTCTTTCATTTCTACCGCTGTTGGCTTGATACTAGAAAATAAAGATAAATCAGCTACATCATCTGCTGTAATAGATTCTTCTTTCGATTTAAGATTTGCTAATTCAATATTTTTCTCTTTTTCTAGTTGTTGATACAGCATTTGATAAGTTTTGTGAGAATAATTTTCTGCATCTTTTTTATATTTCAACAGTGTTTCTTCTGCATAAACTTTTCCGATTAACTGTTTTTGTAATTTATCTTGAAAATCGTCTTGCATGGCGATATAACCACGCATATATTCTATTTTTTTCTTTCCAAATGCTTGAATGTCATTTTTAAGTGTTGTAAGTGTCATGTTATCCTCCTTATGACAAAAAACAAAAGAGGTATGACAAAAGAGTGTAAAACTCAATTATCATACCTCTGGTTTTTCCAGTCAGTATTTATTAACATTGTTCTCCAGTGGTCACTTCCTTATAAACTAACTGCCCATCTTGAGCTTTTAGCTTAATACTGCCATGATCTGGAATTTCAATGTACTTTATTATACCATTTTTTGAGTATAAAACAAAGCCTTTCTCCATCATTTCTAATAATTTATTATCCTTGTTTTCAGTCATGAATTTCTCCTTTATTTCGATTTATTATAATCTGAATATCCCTAGTCTATTGATTTGACTAGGTTTTTAAGGTTCGTGTTCTAAAATACTACCCTTTTGGTGTACCTATTAGTTGTTTTTTCGTCATTGGTTAAATTACCATGCTTGATTAGTTTGGCCGAGGAAAGCATAGTAATTTTTTAAGAGGGTGATTTCTCACCCTGTGAAAAGTGTCTATTTTTGTTTAGATTTGTAAGTCGATTACTTCAGTTTAACTGCTTTACCTTATTTTTTAACTGATTAATTGAGTATCGCTTATCCTTGATAGTGAATGACTTGAAAAAGTTACCCTCTAGGCCAGTTCTGACACGGCTGGCCACTCGTTCACTATACAAGCTAGTAATCTCTGAGCTACTTAGATTTGTAGTAATAATGGTTTTATCTCGATTGCTGAGAATATCAAAAATAAACTCTTCTTCCCAGACTGATTTACCTTTACTACTAGCGTTGTCCGATTTTATACCTAAATCATCAAGTACCAGGTAATCAACCTCTTTCAGCATTCTTGAGTAGTGCCCCTCTAGACTAGTAGGAGCGTTAAAGCTCTCTCGAACTCGTCTAAGGATTTCTGTTAGATTGACAAATAACACGCTTTTAGGCTCTCCTTTGGCCTTGTAGCCCTCGTTTATAGCCTTAGCAATAGCTACGCTTAAATGACTCTTTCCTATCCCTGTAGATCCTGTAAATAGGGTATTTCCTGTCATGCCGTTCAGGTATTTCTCTACTTGCCCTCTAGCAAACTCCAGTAGTTGCTTTTCCTCGGCTGTCTCAGCTATGAAATTCTCAAAGCCAGCCTCTTTTAACTCTCTAGGGAGCGTACTGTCTCGCATAAGCACATTATAGGTTTTTAGATAAGTCTCAGCATTTAGGCTATTATTAACTCCCTCTTGCTCTTCCCTATCTATTTGCTCCTGACAACATTTAGGGCAAAACTCTTGTATACTTCGTTCCTTACTGCCTCTTATCGGTGTTGATATTTGCCAATAATTGACCTTGTGAACCTCACATACCTTATCGCTAATTTTTCTGTTGTTATATTGCTCAAATTTATTTTCCATTGCTCACCCTCCTAAAATGGGTTTTCTTCTGTTCGTGTTTTCAGCCATTCTTCACGGCTCATAGGTTCTGATTGCTTAGGAGATTGTTTCCTAGCCTCACGCGCTGCAAAGCTATTTCTAACAAGTTCCACCGTCAATAAATTGTCCTGTTTCCAACGGTTAAGGATTGCCTTTATGTATGCAAAGTTTGCTTTACCCTGACTGACAGCCTCTTTTAACGCCTCATGAATAAGCTCTGGGCTAAAATCTTCTAGCAAATACTGCAATTCTTGAATCTGTAACGGTGACAATGCTTTACCTGTCTCAGCTTCAAAAGATTTATAGAGATTTGCAAAGTCTTGATTGAGGGTAGAGGGAGTGGGTGATTGTTCTTTATCTATTTCTACCTCTTTCTCTAACTCTTTCTCTATCTCTTTCTCTATCTCTGTTGGACACGAGTTGGAAAATGTCAAAGATGGTTGGACTTCTTCCAATTTTGTTTTTTTTCGTTGTTCACGTTTATAGTTTGCCCAGTTTGTTTCACTCTCAACCAAGGCTTTTGCCTGTGGTAGTTCTGCGTTTTTATCTTCGTCAATCTGTATTAAACCGCATTTTGTAAAGTATGCCATGGTCATATCTATATCATCTTCTGATACATCTAATTTTAGGGCTAGTTCTTCCTTGAGATTGTCAAAGTAGCCCTCATAGTATAAAATACAGTCACTTTCCAAGCTCTCTAGCATAAGCCTAATATAAATGACTGTCATGGTGTACCCGCCAGGTATCGTCTTTAGCCTCTTGATAAAAATATTATCAAAAAATTTCTTATCAATTTTTAGCCAAAAATAGACTTTTGTTTTTGCCATTGTCCCCTCCTTTGATTATTTATAATTCTCTAACTTGATTAGTTTTAATACTCTCTTACGACTACTTGCTAAACTCATTCAATTCCTCCCCATACATTGATCCCTGTAAGCTGAATATATCGCCCATAATCAGGGCTTAAATCCTCGCTAGGTGTTTCTATCATCTGTTTGCTTTCTCGCTCAAATTGGGCGCTTTTTTGGCGGTCTCGGTGGTTTAGATAAAGTAGCAAGCCAATCAATACCACGGAAAAGATAACCGCCTGTGTATTGGTTAAATCTAGCTCATTCATTTCATTGCCTCCTCAAACTGCTCTATAAGATTACCTCTCCTATCCTCTCCTATGCACCCTTTTGGTATATCAATGGTTGCAGACTGGTTGCCATTTTTTCGCATCTCCTCCATTCTACGCTCATTTACTTTTCTAAAAAGTGCATATACTGGGTTATCGTCAGGGATAACATATCCAGCAATACTATCTCTTTTTGTCCCGTCTGCCATCGTATGAGTTACGGTATAATGTTCTTTTACCATTCGCTTTTACCTCCAAATTGTTCTATGATTTAATTTTGTTACACGTTCGATCAATTCATCGCGCATGTTTCCTGGTACTTTATCACTGATAAATACCACATCTAAATTAGGTGAGTAATGGGCTCTACCTCTCCATCCATCACCATCAATAACAACCACTTTCAAAATAGACCTCCTAGCGTACAGTAAGAAAGTTAATCACATCGGAAACCTTAAAATAAAGTTTCTTGCTGCTTTCAAAAGGGGATTGATACGATACAAGCCCAATATCTATCCAATTTTTTAATGTTGTTCCAGAAATATCTAGCTCATCCTTGAGTTCCTTAGCAGTGATTAGACCTGTTTTCTTTTGTAACTTCTTCTCTAGCTCCAGCTTTTGTTGTGCTAGTCTATCAACTCTATCTAATAGCCCCTGTTCAAATTCAACTGAAAATGTCGCCATGCTCCCCTCCTAATTGTAATCCTTGTTTGAGAACGAAATATATGCCCCGTAGCGCTCTTTTACATGGTCCTGCGGTGTTTCCCTCCACTCTATCAATTTTGGGAGTAATATCAAGCTCTATATAGCATTCATAACGCCATAATAGGACTAGAATAAACAAGCATATAATAATTAAGATAATACTTTGTGTTGGTGTTAGATTTAAGTCATTCATTGCTATACTCCTTGAAAAATCTATCTGATAATTCTGTATGTTCTAAAACAAGAAACTTTAGCCCATTGATTGCTACCGTTACAAGATCTGTTGTTTTGTCTTGGCCAATATCAGTAATAGATATCTCTAAAGTGCTAATTACACTTTCTAGCTCAGTACATAGCAGTTCATAGCTGCTTAAAATCTTATCGTTCATGTTGTGTAATAACCTCCAATTCTTTATCATCACAATTTATCAACTTACAAGCAATCTGGTCTATTTCTTGATATGCCTGATCTGCCATTTCAAAAATAACGCTAAATGCTTGTTTCATTTGATGGTGTAAAACTGTGCTATCTGCTCCAGAATTATCAGCAAGTAATAAAGCTTTACTTAGCTGTTGGATAATTTCAATATGTGGGAGTAACTTAGCTATTTTGTTGCCTTGTTGCTTGATGTTTTGTGTACTCAATGCCATTTTTGATTTTTTCCTTTATTTTTGGTAGAATTAGAATAGTAATATTTGATAAGGGGAGGATTGTTTTTCTCTCCCTTACTAAATACCTAACAAAACCACGCGCCTTGCCTTTGCTTGAGTTTTGTTATTTTTCCTTAGCCATGTACGTTGGTTTGGTCGCCTGTACATGGCTTTTTACTTGCTTTAAATTTCTTCTACTAGCCAAGTCATCACGCTCTCATAGATGCGCTTAGGGGCATCATAGTTTCCATTCTCAACTTTTGTCAGAGTTTGAGATTTAATACCCAACTGCTCCGATACTGCTTTTTTGGTTAGCTGTAATCTTGCACGCTTGATACGTACCTTTTCAGCAAGTGATAGTGTAATCAACATTGGTTTCACCTCCTTTTTTTGAAATTGTAAAAAGCAAATCTTAAATTCGATTTACGGCTTTTTACGGCTTTTGTAACTATATGATAGCGACTTTTTACGGCTTTGTCAAGTATTAAATAACATTTTTTTATTTTTTTGTGGCATAAAAAGCCGTTTATGCTATAATAGTACAAAGGAGGAAGTCCATGAGTGAACTTACGGTAAAAAACAAAACACGAATTAAACAACTAAGAATTGAGCAAAATCTATCTCAAGCAGAAGTGGCTAAAGCTATCGGTGTAAATCTTCGTACTTACCAAAGATGGGAAAGTGGAGATGCTAATATAAGACAAAGAAACGCCAATGAGCTAGCTAAATATTTCAAAGTCCCCCTAGGATACTTATTAGGCTATGATGTGGATTTTTTAAAAAACGATCGGGTAGCTGGCTTAGATTGGGTATATGATATTTTTAGCGACACTCTTTCAGAGAAACAAATCGAGAAATTGAGATTGAAAATTTCAGATACAGAATTTCTAAAACGCAACGGATACATTCACTCCATCAATCCAGAAAGTGATTTTTTAGCTTTTCTAAACTCCGCAAAAGGAGACTACTTTAATCTAAACCTAAAATTTACGCTCTTAGATGATGATGAAAAAAATGTTATTCTGACACTTCTTGAAAATTTAACAAAACAACAATAACCCTTATCTTCGTGTATAAATACCTAACAAAACCACGCGCCTTGCCTGCTGATGGAAAGAAAGGTACAAATACATGAATATCAAAGAGAAAATCAAAAAGAATGGCCAAAGAGTTTATTATGCTAGTGTTTATCTAGGCGTTGACCAACTAACGGGCAAAAAAGCCCGTACAACTGTTACAGCAACCACTAAAAAGGGCGTTAAAGTAAAAGCGCGTGATGCGATCAATACTTTTGCCGCTAATGGCTATACAGTTAAAGACAAGCCGACAATTATAACATACAATGAGCTTGTAAAAGTTTGGTGGGATAGTTACAAGAATACAGTTAAGCCAAATACTCGCCAATCCATGGAGGGGTTGGTTAGAGTGCATTTATTGCCTGTATTTGGCGATTACAAGCTATCTAAACTCACTACTCCTATTCTTCAACAGCAAGTAAACAAATGGGCTGACAAGGCAAATAAAGGCGAAAAAGGAGCATTTGCTAACTACTCCTTGCTCCATAACATGAATAAGCGTATTTTGAAATATGGCGTAGCTATCCAGGTAATACAATACAACCCAGCTAATGATGTCATCGTTCCACGCAAACAGCAGAAAGAAAAGGCCGCTGTCAAATACTTAGACAACAAAGAATTAAAACAGTTTCTTGATTATTTAGACACTCTGGATCAATCAAATTATGAGAACTTATTTGATGTTGTCCTGTATAAGACTTTATTGGCCACTGGTTGCCGTATTAGTGAAGCTCTAGCTCTTGAATGGTCTGATATTGACCTAGAAAGCGGTGTTATCAGCATCAATAAGACACTAAACCGCTATCAGGAAATAAACTCACCTAAATCAAGCGCGGGTTATCGCGATATACCAATAGACAAAGCCACATTACTTTTACTAAAGCAATACAAAAACCGTCAACAAATTCAGTCTTGGAAATTAGGCCGATCTGAAACGGTTGTATTCTCTGTATTTACAGAAAAATATGCTTATGCTTGTAACTTACGCAAACGCCTAAATAAGCATTTTGAGAATGCTGGTGTAACGAATGTATCATTCCACGGTTTCCGCCATACACATACCACTATGATGTTATATGCTCAGACCAGCCCTAAAGATGTCCAATACAGATTGGGACACTCTAACTTATTAGTGACTGAAAATGTTTACTGGCATACAAACCAAGAAAACGCAAAAAAAGCTGTCTCAAATTATGAAACAGCCATCAATAATTTATAAAGGGTGTCACGATCAGTGACTACCCTCTTACTATACTTAAAATTACTATCGGGTAACTAAAAGGGTAGTAAAATAAGAAAAAGCACTAAGGGAAAGCGCCCCAAAGTGCTTATTTTAAAGGCTTTACGCCATCTAATCTAGAAATTAGATTATTTTTTCAAGTTGTAGAATGATTTCAATCCACGGTATTCAGCTACTTCACCAAGTTGGTCTTCGATGCGAAGCAATTGGTTGTATTTAGCGATACGGTCTGTACGTGAAAGTGAACCAGTCTTGATTTGTCCTGCGTTAGTTGCAACTGCGATGTCAGCGATTGTTGAATCTTCAGTTTCACCTGAACGGTGTGATACAACGGCAGTGTAACCAGCTTCTTTCGCCATTTCGATAGCGTCGAATGTTTCAGTAAGAGTACCGATTTGGTTAACTTTGATAAGGATTGAGTTAGCAGCACCTTCTTGGATACCACGTGCAAGGTAGTCAGTGTTTGTTACGAAGAAGTCGTCACCAACAAGTTGTACTTTCTTACCAAGACGTTCAGTAAGAGCTTTCCAACCATCCCAGTCGTTTTCATCCATACCATCTTCAATAGTGATGATTGGGTATTTGTTAACCAATTCTTCAAGGTAGTCGATTTGTTCTGCAGATGTACGAACAGCAGCGCCTTCACCTTCAAATTTAGTGTAGTCGTAAACTTTACGTTCTTTATCGTAGAATTCTGATGAAGCACAGTCAAATCCGATAAATACGTCTTTACCTGGAACATAACCAGCAGCTTCGATAGCAGCAAGGATAGTTTCAACACCATCTTCAGTTCCTTCGAAACGAGGAGCGAATCCACCTTCGTCACCTACGGCTGTTTCAAGACCACGAGATTTAAGGATTTTCTTAAGAGCGTGGAAGATTTCAGCACCCCAACGAAGAGCTTCTTTGAATGTTGGTGCACCAGCAGGTACGATCATGAATTCTTGGAAAGCGATTGGAGCATCTGAGTGAGATCCACCATTGATGATGTTCATCATTGGAGTTGGAAGAACTTTAGTGTTGAATCCACCAAGGTAGCTGTAAAGTGGGATTTCAAGGTAGTCAGCAGCAGCACGAGCTACAGCGATAGACACACCAAGGATTGCGTTTGCACCCAATTTACCTTTGTTAGGAGTACCGTCAAGAGCGATCATAGCACGGTCGATAGCTTGTTGGTCACGTACATCGTAGCCGATGATAGCTTCAGCAATGATGTTGTTTACGTTGTCAACAGCTTTTTGTGTACCAAGACCACCGTAACGAGATTTGTCACCGTCGCGAAGTTCAACTGCTTCGTGTTCACCAGTAGAAGCTCCTGATGGAACCATACCACGTCCGAAAGCACCTGATTCAGTATAAACTTCTACTTCAAGTGTTGGGTTACCGCGTGAGTCTAGGACTTCGCGAGCGTAAACATCAGTAATAATTGACATTTTTTACTCTCCTTATGAGTTAAATTTTTTACACCTCTATAATACCTTAAAAACCCTCCTTTTTCAAGAAAAAACGTTATCTTTGTGCAAATTTTCCTTAACTTTATAAAGTAATCGCTTTCTTTTGTCTGTTTTATTCTAACTTTTATGATATACTGTTTTCATGACAGATTTATCAAAACAATTACTTGAAAAAGCTCATGGTGGGCCAAAATTAAATCCAGATGAGCAAAGACGTTACCTTGGTACTTTTGAGGAAAGAGTTCTTGGGTATGCAGATATTGACACGGCAAATAGCTCTCAGCTAGAAAAAGGCTTTTTATCTATTTTAGAAAACCTTCAAGAAAAGACTGAGCCTCTATTTGTTAAGATTTCACCAACTATCGAATTTGACAAACAAGTTTTCTACTTAAAAGAAGCAAAAGAAACCAATAGTCAAGCTACCATAGTGTCTGAAGAGCACACTTCTTCTCCTTTCGGCCTGGTTATTCATACCAATGCACCAGTGCAAGTAGAAGAAAAGGATCTTCGACTTGCTTTTCCAAATCTTTGGGAAGTTAAAAAGGAAGAACCAGTCAAAACATCCTTCTGGAAGAAATGGTTTGGCTAAATCTTAGGCATCTTTAATAAATGTCCAATATTGGTGGCCGTATGCTCTAAATAGAGACTAGCATTTTTCAAACTATCTTCTAGTGGTTCACTTTTCTCCAAAATAGAAAAGGCAGCTTGGATATTTTCAAATGGTAGGGAAGGTAAATCTTCAGCGAGACTGCCACAAATAGCAATGACAGGAACTCCGACAGGGGTTCTTTTTGCAACACCTATAGGCGCTTTCCCTGCTAAACTTTGACGATCTAGCCTTCCTTCTCCTACAATTACCAAGTCAGCATCTGCAACTTTCTTATCAAAGTTGATTAAGTCCAAGCAGGTATCAATTCCAGACACGATACTTGCCTGAGCAAAGGCACACAAACCACCAGCAAGGCCTCCACCAGCCCCTGCTCCTTTAATTTCCAATGTTACAGGTGAGGCTTTTTCATAAAAATCTTTGATTGCCTGATCTACGACTGTAAACATAGTAGGATGTAAACCTTTTTGTTTGCCAAAAGTGTAAGTCGCACCTTGATGACCACATTAGGGGCTCGCGACATCTGCTAAAATACGAATTTGAACATTTTCAGGAATTTCATAGCGATTTTCTGTTGAAATAGAAGCTAAATTTAGCAAGGATTGACCGCAAGCGGGCAAGGCATTTCCATTCCTATCATAAAATTGATAACCTAAACCAGCAGCAATTCCCAGTCCTCCATCATTACTGGCCGTGCCACCAACTCCGATATAGATATCTTTCATCCCTTGATCGATGAGGTGTCGAATCAATTCTCCAATACCACAAGTTTGGATTTGAAGTGGATTTCGTTTCTCTTGCGGAATTTTTCCAAGGCCAATTAAATCAGCAACTTCAAAGAGGGCTAGGGCTGTTTCCCCTTTTACAAAATAAGGCATGGTTGTCCTTTGTCCAAAAGGTCCTGTCACTTGAATCCATTTTTCTTCTAGGTCAAGAGAATGTCGGATAGCATCTACAGTGCCTTCTCCACCATCTCCTACAGGGCAGAGGAGACAGTCTACATCTGCAAGCGATTCTTGGAAGCCTCTTTTAATAGCTTCTGCCACCTCTTCAGCGGTCAAGCTTTCCTTAAACGAATCTGGTGCAATTACAATCTTCATATTTTCCCTCATTCTAAAAAGTCAATCAAAGGTAGAACTTCTAAAAAATCTCTCTTGTCAACATGATGTGGTATTTCTTGTTTCAGCACTTCTTTAGCACAAAAAGCAATTCCTAGTCCTGCTGATTTCAACATTAATAGGTCATTTGCCCCATCACCAATTGCAACTGTTCTTTCTTTAGGGAGTTTGAGTTCCTTTCTCCATTGTTCTAGAGTTGCTTGTTTGACCTCAGGACTGATAATGTGTCCAACTAATTTTCCTGTTAGAAGGCCGTCTTTGACTTCAAGTTGGTTGGCAGAGAAATAGGTAATGCCAAGGGAATTGGCTAATCTCTCAACTATTGGACTAAATCCACCGGATACCAGACCTACCAGTATGCCATTCTTTTGGAGAATGGAAATGAATTCCTGGGCACTTGGCGTTAAATGAATAGAGTTAAAAACTTTCTCAAAGACCGAAACAGGAAGACTCTCCAACAAGGACACTCTTTTTCTTAAACTGCTTTCAAAGTCTAACTCCCCTTGCATCGCCTGACTTGTAAGCTGCGCAATTTTCTCCTCACAACCTGCCTCTCTTCCCAAAAGGTCGATCACTTCTTCTAGGATTAAGGTGCCGTCAACATCCATGACGCACAAGCCTTTTATTTGAGACATAAGCTCTCCTCTCTAAATAGGCTAAAAATCGTATGAAGTCATCATACGATTTTATCTATTAGTTAACTAAACTATGGTACAAGTCAAGGTATGACTTGCAGGCTGTATCCCATGAGAAGTCACACTCCATAGCTTGTTTTTGTAAGTTTCTCCAAACATCAGGATGGTTTCGATACAAGTCCAATGCTGTTTGGAAAGTCCAATTTAACCAATAAGGAGATAGATTGTCAAAGCTAAAGCCAGTACCGTTTCCTTCAATCGGATTAAAGGCTTGAACAGTATCTCGCAAGCCACCAACTTCATGAACCAATGGCAAGGTTCCATAACGCATCGCCATCATTTGAGACAAACCACATGGTTCAAAACGACTCGGCATGAGGAAGAGGTCACAAGCAGCGTAGATTTCTTGGGCAAGTTTGACATCAAAAGTGATATTTGCTGATAGCTTGTCTGGGTAAATCTGTGCAAACCACGAGAAAGCACCTTCAAAGGCTGGATCTCCAGTTCCCAAAAGAACAATCTGAACATCATTTTGTAAGATATGGTGAAGACTTTCGACCACGACATCAAAACCTTTTTGACGTGTCAAACGAGAAACAATTCCCACCAGTGGAACGTCAGCTCTGACTGGCAAGCCAACTCGCTCTTGTAATTTCGCCTTGTTTTGAGCTTTACCAGACAAATCTTCCTGATTGAAATGATAGTCTAAAAGAGCATCCGTCTGAGGATTATAAAGATCAGCATCAATTCCATTCACGATACCAGACACCTTGCCAGATTCCATTCGAAGAATCTGATCCAAGTTACACCCGAACTGACTGGTCATAATTTCATGAGCATAGCTAGGTGAAACGGTTGAAACACGGTCCGCATAAAGAATACCAGCCTTCATCCAGTTCAGACAGTTGTTCCAGCGAAGGGTTCCATCAGAGTAACGTTCAAAGCCAACTCCAAACAAATCACCCAGCATTCCTTCTGAAAATTGTCCCTGGAATTCTAAATTATGAATGGTTAAAACAGTTTTAATTCCTTGATAAGCTTGAATCCAACGGTATTTTTCCTTCAACAAGAACGGTATCATGGCTGTATGGTAGTCATGAACATGGAGAAGGTCAGGAATAAAGTCAATCCTTTCCATAGCCTCAATGGCAGCAAGTTGGAAAAAGGCAAAGCGTTCTCCGTCATCAAAATCACCGTAAACATGACCACGGAAGAAATAATATTGATTGTCAATAAAGTAGAAGGTTACACCATTTAATACTGTTTTCTTAATCCCACAGTACTGTCTGCGCCAACCGACGCTCACCTCAAAATGAAGAACATCTTCAATCTGATTTCCAAATTTAGCCTCTACCATGTCATAGTAGGGTAAAATCACTGCAACTTCGTGCCCAGCTTTTACCAGTGATTTGGGAAGAGCGCCAATAACATCTCCCAAACCACCTGTTTTTGAAAAGGGTGCACCCTCAGCTGCTACAAATAAAATTTTCATGAATGAATATCCTCTGTTACTTTGCTACCTTTCTTAACGACAACTGGATGTTCTGCAGTTCCTCGAATCACAACACCAGGATCAACTTCAACACCCTTGTCCAAGATAGCATATTCGACCTGAGCCCCTTCTCCAATAACAACACGAGGGAAGAGCAGGCTATCTTTAACCAGGCTATCCTTATGGACATGAATATTACGTGATAAAACAGAATTAGCCACTTGACCTTCAATGATACTACCAGAGGCAAACTGAGAAGTACTTACCTTAGATGTATTAGCATAGTAAGTTGGCTCTTCGTTTTTGACCTTTGTATAAATCTTTTGATTTGGTGAGAAGAGAGAGTAGAATTTTTGCGATTCAAGCATATCAATATTCGCTTGGTAATAAGACTCTACAGAATGAATATTTGCCAGATAGCCTGTGTACTCGTAGGCAAAAGCTCCTTCTTTGGCCGCCAAATCACGTAATACATAACGCAATTTCTCTGGATGTTCTTTCTTAGCCTCTTCTTCCAAACGTTCAATCAACCACGGTGTATCAACGACAAAGATATCTGTGGACATATTGTAAACTTCGTCTGTTGATTTACTATCAAAGAGTTTATGAGAACGAACATGGTCTGTTTCATCCACTTCCAAGATTGCGTTTACTTCTGAAATATCTTTCTTAGCTAGTTTTTTATAAACAACAGTAATAGGTCCCTTCGTTGTGTTATGAAGGTGGAACACTTGGTTCAAATCAATATTAATCAAAACATCACAGTTGAGTGATACTGTTTGGTTTGAACCAGAACGCTTCAAATAAGTAAGAAGCTGATGATAGTATTCTTTTCCAACTGTACTACTTTCCACACGAGTATTGTAAATACCTAGATAGTAGTGGCTAAGAAGAGTTGATAAGCCCCACTCACGCCCTGAACGGATATGGTCAAAAACAGAACTGATATTGTCTTGTTGGAAAATACCAAAGATACTACGGACACCTGCATTTGCAAGACTTGAAAGCGGGAAGTCGATCAAGCGATATTTACCACCAAATGGCAAACTAGCTACTGGACGGTGGTCTGTCAGTGTTGACATATCATGAAAACCAACTGTGTTTCCTAAAATGGCAGAATATTTATCAATCTTCATCTGTTGCTACCCCCACTACTTCATCATATCCTACAACTTGTACTTCTTCTGTTCCATCAATTTCAACACCATCAGAAATAACTGCACCTTCACCAATAATAGCACGTTTGATTTTAGCTCCGTGTCCAATAATGGCTCCACTCATGATAACTGAATCTACTACTTCTGCACCTTCACGAACTTGCGCCCCTGTTGAAAGGATAGAATGTTTAACAGTTCCATCTACGAAACAGCCATCGACAACCAAAGAATCTTCAACATGTGCATTTGCACCAAGGAAGTTTGGCGGTGAAATCAAGTTTCTTGAGTAAATCTTCCATTGACGGTTACGGCTATCCAAAGCATTTTCTGGAGAAATGTACTCCATGTTGGCTTCCCAAAGCGACTCAATAGTACCAACGTCTTTCCAATACCCATTAAATTCGTAGGCATAGACACTTTCACCAGACTCAAGGTAATTTGGAATGACATTTTTACCGAAGTCTGACATATCGACATTGCTCTTTTCAGCAGCAACAAGCATATTGCGAAGACGTTGCCAATCAAAGATGTAAATCCCCATAGAGGCTTTGGTAGATTTAGGTTGAGCTGGTTTTTCTTCAAATTCAACGATACGATTGTTAGCATCTGTATTCATGATACCAAAACGACTAGCTTCTTTAAGAGGGACGTCTAAAACCGCTACTGTCAAGCTGGCATTATTATCCTTGTGAGACTGGAGCATAGCATCATAGTCCATCTTATAGATATGGTCACCCGAAAGAATCAAGACATACTCAGGATTAACACTGTCGATATAGTCGATATTTTGGTAAATAGCGTGACTAGTCCCTTCAAACCAACGATTTCCTTCACTTGCAGAATAAGGTTGAAGGATAGAGACACCAGAATTAATCCCATCTAGCCCCCAACTTGAACCATTCCCGATATGGTTGTTGAGAGCAAGTGGTTGGTACTGTGTAATGACTCCAACATTGTGAATACCTGAGTTGGCACAGTTTGAGAGAGCAAAGTCAATGATACGGTAGCGACCGCCAAATTGCACAGCTGGTTTTGCGATGCTTTGAGTGAGTTTACCGAGACGAGTTCCTTGCCCACCAGCAAGAATCAAAGCTAACATTTCATTCTTCATTTTCTACTCCTTTTTGGTTTTTACTTGTGACAGTTTTATCAGATTTCAAGCGACGTTTGATTTTCCATACACTTGCTCCCATAGCAGGTAGGGTAAAGGTCAGGGTCTGCTCATAGTCTTTCCATAGTCCTTCTTGCGTTTGAACAGTCTGATTATGCTCTTTCCAGACGCCACCCCACTCTTCTAACTCAGTATTCCAGACTTCTTCGTAAATCCCTGCGACAGGAAGCCCGATTGTAAAATCTTTTCGTTCCACAGGTGCCATGTTAAAGACACAGACTAGCATATCGTCCTTCTTACCTTTACGGATGAAGGAGAGAACACTCTGGTCTCGATTATCCGCATCGATAATTTCAATGCCATCATAGCTGGTATCAATTTCCCATAGACAGCGATGAACTTTGTAGAATTGATTAAGCTGAGAAGTGAAATACTTCATCTTAGCATTCATTGGGTCTTCAAGGTTAGACCATTCCAATTGTTCCTCAGATTTCCATTCTAGGAATTGTCCATATTCGCTACCCATGAAGAGCAATTTCTTACCAGGGTGACAAATTTGATAAGTGTAGAGATTGCGCAAGCCTGCGAATTGATTGTAACGATCTCCCCACATCTTATGCATCATACTCTTCTTGCCATGAACCACTTCATCGTGCGAGAATGGTAGGAGATAATTTTCCTTGAAGACATACATAAAGCTGAAAGTCACCAAGTTAAAGTCGTATTTACGATAAATCGGATCTTCTTCATAGAATCGGAGGATGTCATTCATCCAACCCATATTCCATTTGTAGTCAAAGCCAAGACCATCTGAATCCTTGGTGTCAGTAATCTGAGTAGCTGATGAACTTTCCTCAGCTATCATCATAACATCTGGATGAGCTTGTTTAATGACATCATTCAAGCGTTGAAGGAAATAATAACCTTCATAATTGAGATTACCACCATCTTTATTAGGAGTCCATGGTGCATCATCATAATCAAGATAGAGCATGTTGCTAACAGCATCTACGCGAATACCGTCCAAATGGTAAAAGTCAATCCAGAATTTAATACTAGAAATCAAGAAGGACTGGACTTCATTTTTCCCAAGGTCAAAATTGAGCGCACCCCAACCGTAGTTATGAGCCTTATTATGGTCTTGATATTCAAAAGTCGGTGTTCCATCATAATAGGCCAAGGCATCATCATTGATAGTAAAGTGACCAGGTACCCAGTCCACAATAACGCCTATATTGTTTAAGTGACATTCCTCAACAAAATCTTGAAACTCTTCAGGACGACCATAGGCATGCTCTAAAGCAAAGTACCCCATAAGCTGGTAACCCCAACTCAAACCGAGAGGGTGAGACATCAAGGGCATAAACTCAATGTGAGTATAGTTCATCTCAACCAAGTAAGGAATCAGCTCATCCTTCAGTTGAGCAAAACTATAAGGACTTCCATCTAGATTTCTCTTCCACGATCCAGCATGAACTTCGTAAATATTGACAGGACGCTCTTCAAAACTCAAGCGTTTTCTACGAGCTAGCCAGAGACCATCTTTCCATTTCTTTTCTGGAATCTCTGTTAAAATCGCTCCAGTACCAGGGCGAGCCTCATATCGAACGGCCATGGGATCAATCTTCATCAGCTGATGACCATTTGCACGAGTGATATGATACTTGTAAATTTGGCCTTCATGAGCAAGGCTGGTAAAGACTTCCCAGACACCAAATTCATTTCGTTCCATTAGGATTTGGTTTTCTACCCAATTGGTGAAATCCCCTACCAAGTGAACAGCCTGAGCATTTGGGGCCCAGACACGAAAAGTATAGCCAGATTCTCCATTTTTTTCTTCCCTATGAGCTCCCAGATAGTGCTGGAGGTGAAAATTTTCACCAGTCATAAAGGTTTCTAAAGCTTTTTTCTTATCCATACACCCTCCTAATTCTGTAAGCGTTTTCTATAGATTTATTATACTACCTTTTTAGGGAAGATTCAAGTAAATTACTATATTTGAAAAAAATTCTTTTGAAAGTCTTCAACAAATTCACTAATGTGTTCACTTGTAAATCAATAAATTTTCAGAAATGCTTTGAAAACGAATTGTTTTTTATAATACTATCACAAAGTTCGTTATTTTACTAATAAAAGTGTTGTTTTTAAGTAAAAAAATAAATCAGGAAACGAATTTCCTGATTTTATCTTTTATTTCACATCAAAAACAATGGATTTGACATTTGTCATCGCTTCAATGCTATATTTAATTCCTTGAACACCAGCGCCAGAACCTTTGACACCAAGGAATGGGAAATTATCTGGACCACGCTGGGTTTTATTATTAATGTGGACCGTACCCACTTCAAGTTTTTCAACGATTTCAAAGGCTTTTTTGAAATCATTTGTAAAGACTGAGGATTGAAGGCCGAATTCAGATTCGTTGGCAAAGGCAATAGCTTCTTCTACACTAGCCACACGGATAATTGGTAACACAGGACCAAATGGCTCTTCCCATGCGACTTTCATATCTTTTGTAACTTGGTCAAAAAGCACAGGCCAGAGAAGATTGCCCTCACGTTTGATTGGTGTAAGAACCTGAGCCCCTTTTTCTTGCGCATCCTCAATCAAGCCCCAAATGAAGTCAGCTGAAGCAGTGTCAATAACAGGTGTGATATCAGCATTGTCAAATGGGTCACCAACTGTTAATTTAGCAACTTCTTCCTGAAGCAAAGTAGCTAATTTATCTGCAACACTTTCGAGAACAATGACACGTTTAATGGCTGTACAACGTTGACCTGAATAGCTAAAGGCTCCTGCAACGATTTGCTTAGCAGCATGTTCCAAATCTGCATCTTCTAGTACAATAGCTGCATCTTTCCCACCAAGCTCCAACATGATAGGACGCATACCAGCTAAACGACCAATACGTTCTCCGATTGGAGTTGAACCTGTAAAGTTGATGAAGTTGACTTCTTTGTGTTCAATGATATAATCCCCAATTTCTGAACCACGTCCCGTAATGGTATTGAAAACACCTGCTGGAATCCCTGCTTCTTCAAAGGCTTTAGCCAACAAGAGACCAGAAATAGAACCTTGTGTTGGTGGCTTAAACATAACCACATTTCCTGCAATCAAGGCCGGAGCAATCTTAGATCCAGAAAGATTGACTGGATAGTTAAATGGAGCAATAGCTAGCACGACTCCAACTGGCTCACGACGAACAAGAGCCAGTTTGTTTTTACTTGCTGCTTCAAAACCGCCACCTTCCATTGCTTGTCCAGTGATACGAAGACCTTCCTCAGCAGCATAGCGAATCAAGTCTGCGGTACGCACTACTTCTCCTATTGCTGCTTTAATTCCTTTAGCAACCTCTTTGGCAAGAATTGTACCAATTTTTTCTTTATCACGTTCCAAAATAGCTGCTGTCTTATGCAAATAGGCTGCACGCTCAACTGGTGCTAAATCACGCCATGCAGGGAGAGCTGCACGCGCAGCTTTCATAGCCTCATCTACTTCTGCCTGACTCATAGCTGGAACAGTGCCTAATTCTTCTTGATTGATTGGTGAATAAATCGTAATTTCTTTTTCGGATAATTTCCATTCTCCATTTACTAAATTCTGATATCTTGTCAAATTCTCGTCCTCCTGAAAATGATTAAGATATATTTTACCAAATTTTCAGAAAATTACAACCCTTTTTACAATATTTTTGAGATTTTTTTCACAAGCTTGATTTTTCAAACTATTTGAACTCTCTTGTTAAGCAGTAATACTCAATGAAAATCAAAGAGCAAACTAGGAAGCTAGCCGTAGGTTGCTCAAAGCACTGCTTTGAGGTTGCAGATAGAGCTGACGTGGTTTGAAGAGATTTTCGAAGAGTATAAGTACAAAAAGAAAAGGCTTAGAGGAACTAAACCTTTTTCTTGCTATACTATTTTTCGTTGAGTTTTATAATTTCTAGCATCAAGATATCCTAGAAATTATACTACATACTTGATAAGTTTTGATTTCTTCTACAAAACTTTAAAGACGCTGGCACTGACACCGCCAACCATATCTTTATCATCTAAATGGCTATTGGTCACCAAGAGTTCTAGATTTCCTGCATTTTCAAACTGGAAGTCTTGCCCTTTAGCATTAAAGACGACCAACAGATGTTCTTCCCCATGAATCTCATAGACAATCAAACCACTATGTTCGTGAGCTGAATGGACAAAGACATGATGGTAAATTTCATCATATGTAGGGTAAGAAAAGGCACTGGTTTCTGTCTTCAATCGAATCATCTGACGAATAAATTCAATGCTTTCTTGACGCTCGTTGATCAAGTCCCAGTCCACTTGGTTGACACTGTCAGGAGCATTATAGCTATTCATGGCACGCTCTCTATCATCATGGGTCAACTCACCATTTTCACCAGTAGCAACTAGTTTGGTACGACCAAATTCTTGACCGATTTCCATAAAGGACATCCCTTGCATGAGCAGATTCATGGCTGTGGCAGTCTCGACCTTACGCATGATTTGCTCAGAACTTTGATCTGGATGAAGGGTTGCCAACAAATCATGAAGATTGTAATTGTCATGGGCCTCGACATAGTTAAGCACTTGATTTGGATGTGTATAGGTTCCTAATTCACGACTGCCTAGGATCGCTTTGGCTAGAATTGGTTCTGTCGCAGCACCGCTGACAAAACCTGACTTAATAGCACCGTAGACTTCTCCACCTTTGACAGCATCGCGCTGATTGTCATTAAAGAAACCGATATTTGACATCTGGTAGGCATTGTCTTTCTTAGCCTTATCATAAGGAGCAAGACCTGTTCCCATATCCCATCCTTCTCCATAGAGGATAATGTTAGGATCGATTTCATCCAAGCTCTGGCGAATCATCTGCATGGTCTTGACATCATGAATCCCCATCAAGTCAAAACGGAAGCCGTCAATATTGTATTCTTGCACCCAGTATAGAAGAGAATCAATCATATACTTGCGGAACATTTCATGTTCACTAGCTGTTTCATTTCCAACACCCGTTCCATTCTGGAAGGTACCATCTGGATTCATACGATAATAATAGTCAGGGACAGTTGTTTGGAAAGGTGCATCAACAACTGAGAAAGTATGGTTATAAACCACATCCATAATAACACCAATACCCGCATCGTGATAGGCTTGAACCATAGTCTTCAAATCACGAATAACCTGAGCAGGATCATCTGGATTTGTTGAAAGGCTGGTTTCTGGTGCGTTGTAGTTTTGTGGATCATACCCCCAGTTGTAGGTTACTTTCCCATCCGCATCGTATTCTTTGTGACGGTCTGCGATTGGTTGCAACTGAACATAATTGTAGCCGATCTTCTTGATGTAATCAAAAGCAGTTGCTTGGCCATACTGGTTAACTGTCCCAGTCTGAGCCGCACCCAAGAAAGTTCCTCTAAGATGCTCATCCACACCTGAGGTTGGTGATTTAGTCAAATCACGAATGTGCATTTCACAGATAACTGCCTTACAAGGATTTTCCAATCGCCAAGTAGCCTCCGAACAGTGCTTGACCTCAAAGTTTTCAACTTGCTTTTCTGCATGGCTCAGAATAGCTGAACGTTTGCCATCAGGACTGGTCGCGATTGTATAAGGATCGCGTGTCAAGGTTTGGTGATGAGGGAATTGAACTTGATACTGATAAGCCTTACCAGTCAAATCTTCCTCAACATCCAAACTCCAGACACCGATTGTATTGTCTTTATGGTTATAAGAGTAGCTATTGCCTCTCTCCATGTCAAAAGTCTTCCAAATAGGTGCATCATTAGCAGCTGATTCATAAACAACAACCTGCACTTCTGTCGCTGTAGGAGCCCAGAGAGTAAAATGAGCTTGATTGTCCTCTACACGGCAACCTAATTTCCCTTGATAGCCCCAATGGTGATCAAAACTAGCACTGTTAATGGCCTTATCAAAGGCAAAAGGATTTTGATTTTTATAGAAAGGACTTGCAATAGCAGGATTTTCAGAATAATAAATTCTATCATCCCCTTCCAAAATCCAGACCTCTGTTAAGAGAGGATAGTGATTAAAACGGATAGCATACTCTTTACTGGTTTGCCCTGTATGAACCACAAAATTCAAGCTTTCCAAAGCATGGGCACTTGGGTGTTCAAAGCTAAATAAAGCTCCAAAATAATCTTCTTTATAAGTCAGTAAATCAATTCGCTGGTCCTGACTTTTTACAAAAGAGCAAGTATCGTATTCACCATTCTTGCGATGGTAATGAATACGCATAGGGTAGTTATACATTTTTTATTTTTCCTTTTTTATTTGTTTCTATGTTACTAATAAATTCTTGACCGATTTTGTCACGACTAACAAACATAGTTATATCATCTAAACTCTGGTTTCAAACTTTCATTACAAACTTTCTAGCCAAGCTTCATCTCGAACTTCAATACCAAGTTCTTGTGCTTTTTGAAGTTTGCTTCCAGCATCTGCTCCTGCAACGACGAGGTCTGTCTTTTTAGAAACACTGCCTGTTACTTTAGCTCCCAAGCTTTCGAGTTTACTTTTAGCTTCTGAGCGTTTGAGACGTTCTAATTTTCCAGTCAATACCACGGTCAAACCTGATAAGGCTGCATCCGCAACTACCGTCTGTCCTTTATAGTCCAGATTGACCCCGGCTTCTTTCAATTCTTTAAGGAGAATTTCAGAGCCTTCTGTCGCAAAATAAGTCTGAAGACTCTTGGCAATCACACCACCAAGACTTTCAATACTAGACACTTCCTCTGGATCTGCCTGAGCCAGATTTTCAATCGAATGGAAATGTTGGAGTAAAAGCTGACTGGCCTTACTGCCGACATGACGAATTCCTAAACCAAACAAGAGTTTCTCAGCAGAATTTTCCTTGGAAGCTTGGATGGCCTGATAAAGTTTAGCAGCAGACCTTTCCTTAACACCATCTAAAAGAAGGAAATCTTCTTCTCGCAAACGGTAAATATCCGCCACATCCTTGACCAGATTAGCAGCAAAGAGTTTTTCAACTACTGATGGACCAAGGCCTGTAATATTCATGGCGTCTCGAGAAGCAAAGTGAATCAAACCTTCCATGATTTGAGCAGGACAACGCGGATTGATACAACGGAGAGCCACTTCATCTTCAAAGTGCAACAAATCAGAGTCACAACTTGGACAGTTTGTAGGGATATCTAGTTTCTCTTCAGAAATCCGTTTGGACTCTACCACACGCAAGACTGCAGGGATAATATCTCCAGCCTTATAGACGATAACCGTATCGTCCTTGCGAATGTCTTTTTCAGCAATATAATCCACGTTGTGAAGTGTCGCACGGCTAACAGTTGTCCCAGCAAGCTGAACTGGAGTCAGATTGGCAGTTGGAGTCACAACACCCGTTCGGCCAACTGTCCAGTCAACTGAGAGTAGTTGAGCTTCTTTTTCTTCTGCAGGAAACTTGTAGGCTACTGCCCACTTTGGTGCCTTAACGGTAAAGCCAAGCTCTTCTTGACCTGCTAGGTCATTGACCTTGATCACCACCCCATCGATATCATAAGGCAGATTCTCCCGCTCCTGTCCTACTTCTTGGATAAAATTCCAGATTTCATCCATGCTTTCTGCCAGAATTCGTTTAGAATTGACTACAAAACCGAGCTGTTCTAGGTGCTTCAAAACCTTTTCTTGGCTATCACGAGTTGACGGACTAGCTTCTTGATAGAGGAAAGTGGCAAGATTACGCTTGGCAACTACTGCTGTATCCAGCTGACGCAGAGTTCCTGCCGCCGCATTACGAGGATTGGCAAATTCAGGCTCTCCATTTTCTTGGCGAGCTTGGTTAACTTGGTCAAAAGAGGCGCGTGGCATGTAACACTCCCCACGAACTGTGATATCTAGTTCTTCTGGCAAAGTTAAGGGAATGTCCTTGACACGCTTGAGATTTTCTGTGATATTTTCACCAATAGAACCATCTCCACGCGTTGCCCCGGCAACTAAAATCCCCTTTTCATAAGTAAGCGAGATTGACAAACCATCGATTTTCAGCTCACAAATATAAGTCGGATGAACCACTTCCTTACGAACACGCGCATCAAAAGCATCAAGCTCCTCACGTGAAAAAGCATCCTGCAAACTATAAAGAGGATACTGATGACTGTATTTTTCAAAACCATCTAAAACCTTGCCACCAACACGATGGGTCGGACTGTCTGCTAATACTTGATCTGGATAGGCAGCTTCCAACTCAACCAACTCACGGTAAAGGCGGTCATACTCACTATCTGAAACCGACGGATTGTCGCTGGTATAGTACTCAGTCGCATAGCGATTGAGCAAGGCGACTAACTCATTCATTCTTTTATTCATAAGACCATTTTACCATAAAATAAGCCCTCCTCACAAACGAGAAGGGCGGAAAAAAACACTTATATTGGAATTATTTTTAAAACTCAAACAGACTTATATCTCTTTTTCAAAATGAGTTCGAACATAAATAAACGATATACAAGACAAGATGATAACACCACTCCCAATTATCAGGAAAGAAGAGAGATGGACACTTGGCAGGACTGTCATAAATCCTTTTGCAATAGGCATAAATAGAATAGCCAAGGTAAAAATTGTACTTAGTACTCTCCCAAGAAATTCGCTCTCCACCTTGGTTTGTACTTGAGTAAAAAAGTGAATATTAAAAATCGTCATAAACAATTCACAAACTAAATTTCCAGAAAAGGAAAGCAAATTTGGAAGTGGTAATCCCATCATAAAAACTCCGACACCTGTCAAAGCCAGTAAAATCAAAAGATTATAAACATTAGCTTTAATTTTACTAGCTAGAAGAGCCCCAATGATGGAACCAATAGCCCCCATAGTTAGAATACTTGCATACGCTCCTTCTGACCCGTAAAGCTGATTCGAAAAGGGAAGTAGAAATTCAAAAGCTGCAAAAAAGAAATTAACGCTGGAAGCTACCAGCAAAAGGAAGAAAATTTCTTGCTGATGCCAGATATAGTGTAACCCATCCTTGATATCTACAAAAATATCTCTCCCAGTAAAAGCTTTTTTCTCTTGAACTTTTGCTTCCTCTTTTGGAAGGAAAGCCACTAGAACAAAAGCAATGAAAAAAGTCAGCGAGTCTAGTAATAGCGTCATATGGAGACTTGCAAATTGTAAAACAAGGAAGGAAAGAACAGGAGAACTAACACCTACAACCTGCAAAACTAGTTCTAAGCGAGAATTATAGATCACAATCTTATCTTTCTCCACCACTTCAGTTATAATAGCTTTATTGGCTGTACGAGAAAAGGCAAAAGCAATAGCCTGAACAATATTAGCAACAATCAAAGCTCCAATCATCCAGCTGTCATTCCTTATGAAAGAAATAGCCAGACAAATAATCCCACAAACAAGGTCTGTAACCATTAAAATCTTACGACGAGAAAAACGGTCTGAAATGACTCCGCCAAAGGGATTTACGAGAATAGATGTGACGAGTTCAGAAATCTGATACATTCCTAAAACAGTCTGGCCGATAGTCCCCATGGAAGCCAACCAGACACTATTCCCATAATCATAGAGCATATTCCCTATCTTGTTAACAGCTCCACGACTAATCAACTGTACTGCATAGCGATTCATATAAAAACTCCTCTCAAATTTTGAAACTATTGTATCAAAACCGAAAGGAGCTTTTTTCTTTTTCCCTTATTTGGGAAAATTAATCTTTGACAAATTTTTCATAGTGTTCCTGATAATAGGCTACTTGCTCTGGGAGACCTAGCACGTCAAAAATATGCATGGCCTCTTGCATCTGGCTACAACCTTCTTTACACTTTCCTTTTTGATATAAGGCAAAGCCTTTTAGATAATGGAAAACATTACGCTCATAAAGCTTAATACCTTTACCAATAATCTTCTCTGTATAAGCCTCGAAATAGCTAGCATTATCAAAAGAAGAATTCTCTAAACAATGCTGGTAACAATTAAGAGCCAAAATCAAAACTAATCTCTTATGACGACCAATCTCTTGGTAAAATTCTTCCCTCTCCATAACTTCTCTACCAATCCGAGTGACATAGTCCACATCGTAGAAACTATAGAGGTTACCGAAAAGAATCAACTCATACATGGTCCATTCTTCTGTTTTGAAGAGATAATCTGCTACCTTATCCAAATCATCCTGCTTCATATCATAAGTCGCATCTCTTTGACAAATCAGACCTTGTAACAAAATCCAGTTCAGCTCAAAATAAAGGGGAGTCGTCGAACTCTTAGCCTTTTCAAGCTGTTCCCTTTGAAGCTTTTGAAAACCTGCAATATCATTTGAATAGTAAAGAGGGACAATTTGTCCCATCATGGCAACATGTTCATGATTATGAAAATTCCTTGCCTTATCCATGAAATTTTCGATTGTGACATGAATGTTATCCAAAAGCTCAAAGAAACGTGAGACTGCTAGGTCAGACTCCCCAAGCTCAAATCGAGATAACTGAGAGGTAGAGCAGGACTCGCCTGCAGCCTCCTTTAAAGAATAATTTCCACTTGTCCGAAATTCACGAAATACTTTTCCAAGATGTTCCATCTTTATACCTGCTCTGATAATTCTTCCCACTCAAGCATAGCTTCTTCCTGACGATGGCTGATTTTATCCAGCTCAGCCTGCAATTCCATCAGTTTTTCGGCATCGTTTGTTTCCAACATCTGTTCAGAAATGGTTTGACTTTGACTTTCTAGCTCTTCAATTTCAGCTTCTAGACTTTCGATTTGTCGCATAAGCTTGCGAACTTCTTTTTGACTTTCTTTCTGGGCCTGATAGTCATTAACTGGGATCGGTTCTTTTGCTTGATTGCTGGTTGAAGCTTCCTCAGTTTGAATCATTTCTACTTCTACTTTCTTCTCAACATAGTAGTCGTAATCTCCCAAGTAAAGAGTCGAACCATTCTCAGACAATTCCAGTACATGAGTTGCCACACGATTGATAAAGTAACGGTCGTGGCTGACAAAAAGCAAGGTCCCATCAAAGTCAATCAAGGCATTTTCCAACACTTCCTTGCTATCAATATCCAAGTGGTTGGTCGGCTCATCCAGAATCAAGAAGTTGTTGTTTTCCATAGACAATTTAGCCAAAAGCAAACGAGCTTTCTCGCCACCTGACAACATGCCAACTGATTTTTTAACATCATCTCCTGAGAAAAGGAAGGCACCAAGACGATTGCGGATTTCAACTTCTGGTGTCAGTTTGAAATCATTCCAGAGTTCATCAAGTACAGTATTACTTGGTGTCAGCTTGCTTTGGGTTTGGTCATAGTAACCAACCTCCACATTAGCGCCAAATCGCTTCTCTCCCTTGATAAAAGGAATCTGGTCCACAATTGACTTGATAAAGGTTGACTTTCCAATGCCGTTTGGTCCAACGATAGCGACAGCATTCATTTTACGGAGGTCAAGGTTGATAGGTTCTGACAATATTTCCCCATCATAGCCAATAGCCGCATTTTCAACAGTCAGGACAACATTTCCCGATGTTTTTTCAGACTGGAAGGTCATGTTGGCTGATTTCTTACCAGCTTCAGGCTTGTCCAAACGCTCCATTTTTTCTAGTTGTTTACGGCGAGATTGAGCACGTTTGGTTGTTGAAGCTCGGACTAGATTGCGATTGACAAAGTCTTCTAGAGCCGCGATTTCCTTCTGCTGCTTTTCATAATTTTTTGCCTCAGTAGCTAGCTTCTGCTCCTTCAACTCAACAAAACGAGAATAATTGCCCACATAACGATCCAAGGAATGCTTGGTCAAATCCAACGTAATTGTCGCAACCTTGTCCAAGAAATAACGGTCATGACTAACAATAATGAGGGCACCGCTATAGTTTACCAAGTAATTCTCTAGCCAAGCAATGGTTTCAATATCCAAGTGGTTGGTTGGCTCGTCTAATACCAAGAGATTGGGCTTTTCAAGAAGCATTTTGGCCAGTGCCAAACGAGTATTTTGACCACCAGAAAGCTCGGCAATTTTCATCTGCCACATAGATTCGTCAAACTTGAATCCATTTAAAATCGCACGAATATCCGCTTCATAGGTAAAGCCGCCTGCTTGGCGAAAATTTTCAGATAAACGGTCGTAATCTGACATCAGTTTATCCAAATCCTCACCAGACTTTTCACCCATCTCCAACTCCATCTGACGAAGTTGTTTCTCAGTTTGACGCAGGTCATCAAAGACATGAAGCATCTCATCGTAGATGGTATTTTCAGACTCAAAACGGCTATCTTGGGCTAGGTAAGACAGAGAAATATCTTTTTTCTTATTGATTTCTCCACTAGTTGGCTCCTCTTCTCCAACCAAAATCTTCAAAAGAGTAGACTTACCTGCTCCATTTTTCCCAACAAGAGCAATCCTGTCTCGTTCATCAACCTGCAGGTTGATATTATCAAAAAGAACCTCTCCTGCAAAAGATCGTTCAATTTTATTAGCTTGTAAAATAATCATATAAGTAGTATAGCATGTTTCTCTAAGGCATTCAAGACTTGATATATCAGGCCTAGTTAGCTCTTTTCTGAAAATTATGCTACCATTTTACTAAAACGCTAAAAAGTGCTATAATGTGAACGGTTAAAACAATTTACAAAAAGGAGAATTTCAATGTCTTACCAAGAAAATTACCAGAAATGGGTTGATTTTGCGGAGCTTCCTGACTACCTTCGTCAAGATTTGGAAAATATGGATGAAAAAACGAAGGAAGATGCCTTCTATACAAACCTGGAATTTGGTACTGCAGGTATGCGTGGCTTGATTGGTGCTGGTACAAACCGCATCAACATCTACGTTGTTCGCCAAGCTACTGAAGGATTGGCTCGTTTGATTGAGTCAAAAGGTGGAAACGAAAAAGAACGTGGTGTGGCAATTGCCTACGATAGCCGTCACTTCTCACCTGAGTTTGCCTTTGAATCTGCGGCAGTTCTTGCTAAACACGGCATCAAATCTTACGTATTTGAAAGCCTTCGTCCAACTCCAGAACTTTCATTTGCAGTTCGTCACCTCAACTGTTTCGCGGGTATCATGGTCACAGCCAGCCACAACCCTGCTCCATTTAACGGTTACAAGGTTTACGGTGAAGACGGTGGACAAATGCCTCCACACGACGCGGACGCTTTGACTACTTATATCCGTGCCATCGAAAACCCATTTGCAGTTGAAGTTGCTGATGTGGAAGCTGAAAAAGCTTCTGGCTTGATTGAAGTTATCGGCGAAGCTGTCGATGTAGAATACCTTAAAGAGGTTAAGGACGTAAACATCAACCCAGCCTTGATTGAAGAATTCGGTAAAGACATGAAAATTGTCTACACACCACTTCATGGTACTGGTGAAATGTTGGCTCGTCGTGCTCTTGCCCAAGCAGGATTTGACTCAGTTCAAGTCGTTGAAGCACAAGCAACTGCTGACCCAGACTTCTCAACTGTAAAATCTCCAAACCCAGAAAGCCAAGCAGCCTTTGCACTTGCTGAAGAACTTGGTCGTCAAGTTGGTGCAGATGTTCTTGTCGCAACTGACCCTGACGCTGACCGTGTTGGTGTTGAAGTTCTTCAAAAAGATGGTAGCTACCTCAACCTTTCAGGTAACCAAATCGGTGCTATCATGGCTAAATACATCTTGGAAGCCCACAAAAACGCTGGAACTCTTCCTGAAAATGCAGCCCTATGTAAATCTATCGTATCAACTGACTTGGTAACTAAGATTGCTGAAAGCTACGGCGCAACTATGTTCAACGTCTTGACAGGTTTCAAATTTATCGCTGAAAAAATCCAAGAATTCGAAGAAAAACACAATCACACTTACATGATGGGATTTGAAGAAAGCTTCGGTTACTTGATTAAACCATTTGTACGTGATAAAGATGCAATCCAAGCCGTTCTTGTCGTTGCTGAACTTGCTGCTTACTACCGTTCACGTGGTTTGACACTTGCTGATGGTATCGAAGAAATCTACAAAGAATACGGCTACTACGCTGAAAAGACTATCTCTGTTACCCTTTCTGGTGTTGATGGTGCAGAACAAATCAAGGAAATCATGGCTAAGTTCCGTAACAATGCTCCAAAAGAATGGAATGCAACAGCTATCACTGTCGTAGAAGACTTCAAGGCTCAAACTGCTACTGCTGCTGACGGTACTGTTACAAACTTGACAACTCCTCCAAGTGATGTGTTGAAATACACACTTGCTGACGGTTCATGGATTGCCGTTCGCCCTTCAGGTACAGAACCAAAAATCAAGTTCTATATTGCAGTTGTAGGTGAAACCAACGAAGAATCACAAGCTAAGATTGCTAACATCGAAGCAGAAATCAATGCTTTTGTAAAATAAAGCCCTATAAAAGATGAGACCAACCAATCTCATCTTTTTTTCGTATCAAATCTAAGCAATTTTAGAAACTTTATGGCATACTAGACTTATCAACGAAAGCGAGGTAATCTCATGGAACAATTTTTAGATAATATCAAAGACCTTGAAGTCACTACAGTTGCACGTGCGCAAGAAGCTCTTGATAAAAAAGAAACTGCAACCTTCTTTATCGGTCGCAAAACTTGCCCTTACTGCCGTAAATTTGCAGGTACATTGGCTGGCGTCGTAGCTGAAACTAAAGCTCATATCTACTTCATCAACAGTGAAGAACCAAGCCAACTCAATGAGTTGCAAGCATTCCGCTCACGCTACGGAATCCCAACTGTACCAGGATTTGTTCACATTGCAGATGGTCAAATCAATGTCCGTTGCGACTCTTCAATGTCAGCACAAGAAATCAAAGAATTTGCAGGATTGTAAAACATATAAAAAAAGAAGGCACTCGCCTTCTTTTTTATATCTCTGTCAATGGTGTTGCAGTATCTGGTGAGGTATCATAAACCTTAAAGTCTACTCCAACTCCCAGATCAGCTTGTGCTAGCTGATTGACCATGGTCATGTGAGCCAGCTCCTTGATATTGTTCTCTTTAGACAAATGTCCTAGGTAGATTTTCTTAGTGCGATTTCCCAAGGTACGAATCATAGCTTCAGCACCATCTTCGTTAGAAAGGTGGCCGAGATCCGATAGGATTCGTTGTTTGAGTCTCCAAGCGTAAGAACCTGCTCGCAAAATTTCTACATCATGATTTGACTCTATAAGATAGCCATCTGCATTTTCGACAATCCCTGCCATACGGTCACTAACATAACCTGTATCAGTCAGCATGACAAAACTCTTATCATCCTTCATAAAACGATAGAATTGTGGTGCGACTGCATCATGGCTTACACCAAAGCTCTCGATGTCGATATCTCCAAAGGTTTTGGTTTTGCCCATCTCAAAGATGTGCTTCTGCGAAGAATCCACCTTACCGAGGTACTTGCTATTTTCCATAGCCTGCCAGGTCTTTTCATTGGCATACAAATCCATACCATACTTGCGAGCCAAAACACCTACTCCATGGATATGATCTGAATGCTCATGCGTAATCAGGATGGCATCCAAGTCTTCTGGTTTGCGGTTGATTTCAGCAAGTAGGCTGGTAATTTTCTTTCCTGACAAGCCTGCATCCACTAAAAGCTTCTTTTTTGGAGTTTCCAGATAAAAGGAATTCCCACTGGAACCCGACGCTAAAATACTGTATTTAAAGCCTGTTTCACTCATTCTAGTCTTCTACTTCATCCTCCCATACTTCTTCTTTCACTGCATCCTTATCATAAGGGAGTACAATGGTGAATGTTGATCCTTTACCGTATTCACTTTTGGCCCAAATAAAGCCCTTATGTTGTTTGATAATCTCTTTAGCAATAGCTAGACCTAGACCAGTACCACCTTGGGCACGACTTCTAGCACGATCCACACGGTAGAAACGGTCAAAAATACGTGGTAAATCCTGTTTTGGAATACCCAATCCTTGGTCTGAGATAGATAAAATCATTTGATCATCAGTCGTCTTCATGGTCACTGTGATTTTACCACCGTCTGGAGAATACTTGATGGCATTATTGAGAATATTATCAATCACCTGCGTCATCTTGTCTGTATCAATCTCTATCCAGACTGAGGTAATGGGGTAATCTCTGACTAATTCATATTTCTTCTCTTCATCTGGTCCCCTCATCTTATCAAAACGGTTGAGAATAAAGGTAATAAAGGCAGTGAAGTTAATCAGTTCCACATCTAGGTGACTGCTTGCATTGTCAATCCGTGAAAGATGGAGAAGGTCTGTCACCATCCGCATCATACGGTTGGTTTCGTCTAGAGACACCTTGATAAAGTCTGGTGCAACAGGTTCTGACAAGGCTCCCTCATCCAAGGCTTCAAGATAGGATTTTACACTAGTCAGAGGCGTCCGTAACTCATGACTAACGTTGGAAACAAAGAGTCTCCTCTCACGCTCTTCCTTCTCCTGCTCCGTCGTATCGTGTAAAACAGCAACCAAACCAGAAATAAAGCCAGACTCACGACGAACCAAGGCAAAACGTACACGAAGGCTCAGATACTCACCATTGGCATCCTGAGAATCAATCATTAGCTCAGGAACTTGGGTAATCAAATCACGAAGTTCATACTCATCTTCAATCTTAAGCAATTCAAGAATGCTTTTATTGAGAACATCTTCTTTCTGAACACCTAGCTGTTTCTTAGCCATGTCATTAATCATAGTAATCTTACCGCGACGATTAGTCGCAAGGACGCCATCCGTCATATAAGAGAGGATACTATGTAATCGTTTACTCTCTTGTTCCAGATTTTCTTGGGTTAAACGAATTACTTCTGATAAATCATTGAGATTATTAGTAATATTGGTAATTTCAGAGCTTCCCTGCATATCCAATACTTGAGAATAATCTCCTGCAATCAGGTCTTTAACCTTTTGATTGATTTGTTTCAACCGAATATTATCCCGACGATTTTCTAGCAGAAGCAAGGTCACGACTAAAATAAAGCCAAGTAGAATGAGGATAAAGATAAAATCGCTGGTTAAAACTGTGTCTTTAATTAGTTTAATCATTATTTCTCATATAATAACCAACACCGCGACGTGTCAGGATATACTCTGGACGACTTGGTGTGTCTTCAATCTTCTCACGCAAACGTCTGATCGTTACATCAACAGTCCGAACATCTCCAAAATAATCATAACCCCAGACCGTTTCAAGCAAGTGTTCACGTGTAATCACTTGACCAATATGAGATGCCAAGTGGTACAAGAGTTCAAATTCACGGTGGGTTAAGTCTAGTTCTTCACCGTATTTTTTAGCCACATAAGCATCTGGCACAATCTCCAAGTCACCAATTTGCAAAGGCTGAGTTTTCTTATCATCAGATTCTTGGTTATCTACAGAAACCAAGTCCGTGCGACGGAGAAGAGCTTTGACACGCGCCTGCAATTCACGATTTGAGAAGGGTTTTGTCACATAGTCATCTGCACCAAGCTCTAAACCAATAACCTTATCAAATTCGCTATCTTTAGCCGACAGCATGATAATAGGCACACTACTAGTCTTGCGAATAGTCTTAGCAACTTCTAAACCATCAATTTCTGGAAGCATCAAATCCAGAATAATAATATCTGGTTGCTCTGCTTCAAATTGTTCTAGCGCTTCACGACCATTAAAAGCAGTTACAACCTCGTAACCTTCCTTGGTCATATTAAACTTGATAATATCCGAGATTGGTTTTTCATCATCTACAATTAATATTTTTTTCATTTGTTCACCTTTTTCTCTACTATTATACCAAAAAAATAACAAGAAGACACAATAGCTAGGCTTTGCTACTGTCTAAGTTGGCTTGTGCATAAGCCTGCCAGATTTTTTGTTGGGGTTTGGCAAGGGGGTAATTCTTAAACTCTTCTGGTGAAAGCCAGCGAACTTCCCTATCTGAAAAGTTATGAAAGTCAGTCACCTGACCTGCTAGAATTTGAACATGCCATTTACGATGGCTAAAGACATGCTTGACAGTCTCAAAACAACCATCAAGCCAATCAACTTCTAGGTCATAGTCCTGCTGGAAACTCTCTTCTGGACTGGGACCAAAGTTGACACTTTCTTCTGCAACCTGATGAAAGAGGTCAAACTGCTCCTCTTGAGGAAACTCATCTACTTCTATCAAGGGAAAATGCCAAAAGCCTGCCAAGAGCTTTTCACTCTCATTTTTTTCAAGCAAAAATTCTCCCTGAGCATTTTTCACAACTAGTGCTTTTAAATAAATGGGAACTGGCTTTTTCTTTGGAGCCTTGATTGGATAACGGTCCATGCTTCCATTCTGATATGCCGCACTAAAGTCCTTCACTGGACTCTCTTCTGGCCTAGGATTTACAGGAGCCTCAATATCTGAGCCTAAGTCCATCAAAGCTTGGTTAAAGTCGCCAGGACAATCTGGATCAATCAAGATTTCCATCATCGCCTGAAAAATTTTGCGATTACTTGGAATGCCAATATCGTGGTTAACTTCAAACAAGCGTGCCAAAACCCGCATAACATTGCCATCTACAGCCGGCTCAGGCAAGTTAAAAGCAATACTGGAAATGGCTCCTGATGTGTAAGGACCAATTCCTTTCAAACTGGAAATTCCTTCATAGGTGTTTGGAAATTGACCTCCAAAATCCGTCATAATCTGCTGGGCCGCAGCCTGCATATTACGAACTCGAGAGTAATAGCCCAAGCCTTCCCAAGCCTTCAACAAACGTTCTTCGGGAGCATTTGCCAAACTTTCTACTGTTGGAAACCAGTCCAAGAATCGTTCGTAGTATGGGATAACCGTATCCACTCTAGTCTGCTGGAGCATGATTTCAGATACCCAGATGTGATAAGGATTTTTACTTCTTCGCCATGGTAAATCTCTTTTGTTTTCATCATACCAAGTGAGAAGTTTCTCACGGAAAGAAATAATCTTCTCCTCTGGCCACATGGCGATACCGTATTCTTTCAAATCTAACATATCTCTAGTATAACACAGACGACTCTAACTGTCCTTTTCCTAGTATTAATACTCTTCGAAAATCTCTTCAAACCACGCCAACGTCGCCTTGGATTATATATGTAACTGACTTCGTCAGTTCTATCCACAACCTCAAAGCAGTGCTTTGAGCAGCCTGCGGCTAGTTTCCTAGTTTGCTCTTTGATTTTCATTGAGTATAAAAAGCCTCTTTCCAAGGGAAAGAGGACTAAATCTTATTGATGAACAGCTTGAGCTGCTGTGATAAGGGTCAACTTGTAAACATCATCTGCATTACAGCCACGAGAAAGGTCGTTAACTGGCTTGTTCAAACCTTGTAAAACAGGTCCTACAGCCGCAAAGCCACCGAGACGTTCGGCCATCTTGTAGCCGATATTTCCTGCCTCGATACCTGGGAAGATGAAGACATTTGCTTGACCAGCTACTGTACTTCCAGGAGCTTTCAAAGCTGCAGTTTCAGGAACAAATGCCGCATCAAATTGCAACTCACCGTCGATTTCAAGGTCAGGACGCA
>CAUTUU010000005.1:0-56876 GCA_963541545.1 uncultured bacterium
AAGATCCTAAGAAACCAGAGGAAAAACCTAAGGAAGATCCTAAGAAACCAGAGGAAAAACCTAAAGAGGAACCTAAGGAAGATCCTAAGAAACCAGAGGAAAAACCTAAAGAGGAACCTAAGGAAGATCCTAAGAAACCAGAGGAGGAACCTAAAGAAGATCCTAAGAAACCAGAGGAAAAACCTAAAGAAGATCCTAAGAAACCAGAGGAAAAACCTAAAGAAGATCCTAAGAAACCAGAGGAAAAACCTAAGGAAGATCCTAAGAAACCAGAGGATAAGCCTAAGGTAACTCCTAAACCTCTCACACCGCCGGCTCCTAAACAAGTTGTTATTCGTAAATACGAAGAAAAGAAACCTGTTGTGAACAATATCCCGCCTAAGGTTATTGAAGCTGCTAAGAATGTTGAGACACACTATCTTCCAAATACTGGATCTAGCCTAGAACTTGCTTTGGTTACTACTGGTGTATTCCTCGCTACTGCTGGTATTGCTATTTCACGAAAGGAAACTAAATAATGAGAAGCTGGTTAAAAGACCCTGAACTAATAAAAGACACAGATTCATTTATGATTCTTGCCCTATATAAATCCATGGCATATGACTACGATCATGCAAATCTAGATCCAATCCAGAAAGCGGTAATCACATATCTAATGGTGTTATATCATCAATTAGGATTTTCCGAAAAAGCTATGGCTGATCTGAAAGAAATTTCAGAGAAATTCTGCACAACACACGGTCCATTGGTTGTAAATGACATGTGTACAATCATGGCTAATCCTGATTTGGTGACCGAACAATTGGAATATTTAAAAGAGCTGCAATAATCCGCAGTTTTTACATGTCTCATAATGAAACGAAATAAAAGGAGGACTATATAATGTCAAAAGAAACTGTTTCAAACAAAATCGAAGAACTTAAGGAAGAAGTTGTGAATAACGAAGTAGACGAAACAACTGAAACTGCTAAAGAAACTGATGCACAATCGGTCGAAGTTAAGCAACCTGAAGATAACGGTAAAAAGAAATGCCGTAAGATCATTGCTAAATGGCGACCAATTGTAGTCAAGACTTTAGTGGTTGGCGGATTGGTAACAGTCGCTGGTGTAGTTGTACACGCTTTGGCAAAACCTAAAGACGAAGATTCTGAGGAAAACGGAACTGATGACGTTGCGTTCTAAAAGCATCGTTTAAGAGAATACGGGATATTACATCTCGTATTCTTTTTTGAATTTAGAAAGGAGAACTACTAGTGAAAACATTTATTGGCGCTGTATGCATGTGCTTTATCGGAGCGTTATTTAGCGCTGCACTATATACTACGTTTGTTTATTTCTTTAACGCCGAGCCTCGATTGGCCGTGTGTTTAACAGGAGCTTTACAGACGATTGCTATGTACTTATGGGGGTATACAGCCGGAAAAACTAGTAAAGAATAACTTATGGCAGTAATTTTAGATGACTATGATGTTGTTAAAGTACACAACCATGGTAGAAATCGGTATACATTTTTCTTATTGCTAGACGGGCCTCGAGATATTGCACTAGCTGATTTGGCTACAGAACTAAATGTATATAGAGATGTGATGTCATATCGTGGAGAGCGTTATTACGCTTTGTCTGGAATTGAGAAACGTATGAATCCTGATGATGCACAGTGGATTGCTACGATAGAAAGTGAGAGGATTTAGATGACCAAAACATCTTACGATAAAGTAAAACTAAAAACAACCCAAATTGCTGAGGGTGAATTAGAAGAAAAGCATATTACGGCGGTAGCTAAAGGACGAATTGAAAAGCCAGGCGTTGGTAAATGGTTCAGTCATATCCTATTCGGTGAAGAAGGATTTCGTGGCGCAGCCACACATTTAGTACAAGAGGTTATTGTGCCGTCTGTACAAAACACAGTTGCCGATGTATTAGTGACTGCAGTCCAGCGCGCGATCTTTGGTGATGACTATATTCACCGTCGAGGGAATTCCGGATCGTTCTGGGGACGTCCTACAAACGTAACCCGCATGGATACATATCGTTCTAATGGACGAAATGACTACACTAAGAACTTCGCTAAGCGAAACAACCGGGCGTCTAATGTAGTTAATGATATTGTCTTCGAGACTCGTCAAGATGCACAAGAAGTATTCAATATTCTTCTGGCGAACCTTGACCAATATGGGGTGGTTACTGTCGGTGACTTCTACGAGTTATCTGACCAACCAGCTGCATTTACTGATCAGGCATATGGTTGGACGACTCTTGGAGGTTCTAATGGATTAGACGGGGCGCGTATTGTAGCTGCCCGTGGGGGAGGATTCAAGATCCAATTCCCAATTCCAGTGGAGGTGTAATAATGAAGGACTGGTTATATTATAACGGAGATTATATCGCACAGATATTATTATGTATTGCGGGATTCTCATTATTCAGTGGTATCATATGGGCTGTTATTTTATATGGACTATACAACATATTTCTACTACAATCATTCGCATTTGTCTTTTGGTTGTGTGGGTTGATAGGTTCTTTGTTATTCATTGCTGCAAACATAAATGAAATTATTGAAAATGGTAAAAAGAAATGAGTGACAAATGGAATCGTATTATGTCACAAGGGATCACAACCTCAGACTTAGGTAAGGTGAAGCGTATTGTCGCTCACATGGATACCGTGGAGGAGATGACCCTACGTGATTTTAAGATACTTCTGGAATTACCAGAAGACCGTTTCGATATTCGTGACCAGGATTATATCTGGATTAAATCGAATGTTGATATTCGTACTGTAGATGCGGGAACTAAATACTGCATCGTATGTAAATTCAAAAAGAAAGAGGACTAGTCATGAAAAGTTGTCTAGGCACTTTGTTTTTATTGTGTACGCCACCTGTCGGGTGGTTTATTTTGGCTATATTGTGGATAGGGAATGACAGATGACAAAAGTGATTAAGGCCTTACTTCTCACGCTGCCAACTATTATAACGACCGTTGGTTTGTTATATCTGCTATACTGGTTTTGGGTATTAGATATTACGCTGTGGTTCTGGATCACAGGTATCATATTCTTCTTATACCAATTCAGTATCTGTTATTTAGTATTGGAGCAGGTCTATGAAACATACAAACGAAACTAAATTAAATGCTATTGTTATGCTGGATGGTGCATATGTCGATACTCTAAGAGATATTGACGATATCACCACATCGAAAGACGGACAAGTATATATGGTTGACTATGAGAATGTCACATACATATTCAGACGTTCTCAGGGATTTCTAATCATGCCATATTTCGATGTCCCAGCATTCAAATTTTCAATTAAAGATCTAGCCGTTGAACAGGCTATTGATAAAACTATGGAGGAACTATATGAAACTTCGAATCTATCCCAAGGGTGAACAGCGACCATTGTTATTTGCTGATGTCACAAGCGTAACCGTTAATTTCTACGGACCAGATTGGGATCTCACATTCACTCACACAGACTATATTCGTAACAACGCAACCTGCAAAGCCCAAAGCCATTTCTCAAGTGGGAATAGCTCAGGCTTCAGTTTCTTGATTGAAAAAGAAACAAAAGAATGGATTCAAGAGAACATCACATATAACCGTGATGCTAAGTAAGACAAAAGGAGAAACTAAAATGAAATTACCAAACATGAAAGCTATTAAATCTGCTGCAAAACACTCATATACTGTATCTAAAATCTTGGCTAAGAAGTATGCACCAGTCGCTTTAGTGACTACTGGACTTGTTGGATATGGCGTAGCCGTATATAAAGGTATCCAATCAGGTAAAAAGCTCGAAGCAACTAAAGCGAAATACGAAGCCAAAGACGAAGCTGGTGAAGAATACACTCGCATGGACGTTGTTAAGGACGTGGCAAAAGATGTTGCCGTGCCAGTTGCTATTGCTGTAGCGTCTACTGCGGCTATTGGATTGGGATTTGCTATTCAAACAAACCGTCTTAAAGCTGTATCTGCGGCCCTCACAATGGTTACAGAAGAACATGCTCGCTACCGTCTACGTGCTAAGGAAGTATTAGATGAAGAAACATTCAAGAAAATTGATGCACCGGTTGAAACTAAGAAAGTTGAAATCGATGGAAAAGAAGTTGAAGTAGAATCTATCGTTCCTAAGGAAGGCGATTTCTATGGACGTTGGTTCAAATACTCTCGCCACTACGCATCTGATGATCCGGACTACAACGAAGCTTGGGTTAAAGAAGTAGATGCTATGTTGACTCAAAAGATCAACACTCAATCTGGCGGTGGTATGTTGACATTCGCTGAAGTATTAGACGCACTCGGATTTGAAGTGCCTAAAGCAGCACTCCCATTTGGTTGGACAGATACTGATGGATTCTATCTTGAATGGGACACTCATGAAGTATGGAACGAAGACAAACAAGAGCATGAGCCGCAAATCTATGTACGCTGGCAAACACCTCGAAACTTGTATTCAACAACAAACCTGCGTGATATTATCCCAGGCCGCAAACAATTAGCATAATATTAGGAGGAATCATATAATGAAAGCATCGGTTAAAGTTATTTTGAGTTTGGCTGGTGTGGCGGGCATCTCTTATGGTGCCTACCGCATCTATAAATGGTGGAAGGAAGAAGAAGCTTTGGAAGCAGAGGGCTTATCTTACGAAGAGTTAGTTGCAGAAGCCGAAGCTAAAAAGATCGAGGAAGAGATCGCCGAGCGTGAGGCGCGTGAAATTGAGAACGAACGCCATATTCGCGAGCTCGAAGGACTTCCAGTTGATGACGAGCATGATTGGTTCAAGACTGAAGACGGATTTATTCGTCGTGACTTGACACCATATGAACGTAATTTCGGCGCTGAATACGATCCACTCACTGAGGAATGTATTCAAGAGATGAACAAAGACGGTATCTTTGAAGATTTCGTTCAGAAATTACCTCAGGGTAAGACTCGACTATATAACTACCGTGAAAAAGAACGTCCTGTCCGCGATATTATTGAGAGTGTTGAGGACATGGGCAGCCAAATTCGAGCATTAAAAGGAGCTGATATGGAACATGATCGCATCATTTATGAAAAACATTCGACAGAAGCGTTTGATTATTACAAGGCACTCGTCCTCGACCGTTATGATATCCAAGACGAACAATTACGTCGTGATCTTATTGCCTTGTTCTCATGGGAATTCAACCCTCTTAAGTCTAAGGTTGGTGATTGGGGACGTCGTGAGGATATTGTTCAGCGCCGTACCGAACATTTCGGTTTCGGAACGCCTAATAGTGACTGGGCGTCTGTTACTGAAGCTCTTCTGGAGTATTCTCAAATTATAGCGGACGCACTATATCGTGTATCTACTGAGCAAGTTGCAGGTTGGTTGATTGAGACTATTGGTCTTGACTTCGAATCGGATATTGACCCAGTTATCCATGACACACTCATCTCATTTATTGAGCATGACCGTGCACATCGTCCAAATCCTGATGACACTTATGGTCTATTCCATATTGACCTCGACCAATACAATGAATGTGAAGCGTTGTATAATGAAATGAACGTATGCATTTACGAAATCATGGAAGAACGTCTCGATCCCGAATTCACAATCCCTTACAAAGAGGAGGACGAAGATAATGAATGATATCTTACAGGCAATGGCTAGTGGGATAGCGCGGGCATTTGCTCGCGTTCGTCTCCAATTCTCTATGTGGTACGTCCGCAAGGGATATAATTGGACTAAAGACCTACGTAAAGATTGTATTAATTTCATCTGGAAGAACCAGCTTATCCTAAACCAATGGAATGTCCGTGGTAAATACTGGGCTGATGTTATCCCATCCGATTTCAAAGTTGATCCATCTAAGACGATATTCGACTCGAACAAATACGGGGTAACCAATTATACTGTTGGTAATGAGCGTTCGGTTGATATCCCTGGATACCGTTTCCTAATTAACGACTCCGGATATATCATGGAGAAGACAACTCTATCTCAGAACCTACGCTTCTTCACAGTTAAATGTGACACAATCTCGGTACCGCTTATCTGTATTATGCGTACTACTGGTAATCCAGGTACTGTCATTGATGGATTAGCTAATAACCCTGCTACTCTTGTGGCTTGGACAAATGCTAACTGCGATATCTATCCTATGATCCCTGTTGATAGAGGTTATGATGGTTCTAAAGGAGCTCTCGTAACATTTGGTGACCAATTATACGGCGTAGACCATCCTGACAACCAAGGATTATTTATTGATATCGAGCGGTTCCGCAAGGGAGGCTGCTATGATCACTAATCCAGGTATCTTATTTCCATTCGGGAAGGAGCCTGACTATGCTGCTGCGCGTGAATATAGATCAGAGTATTTGGCAGAGATGCTGAATACCTGTTCGTATTTCAAGCCATTCGACGTTGAAATCGATTTATCAAAAATTGCCCGGGGTGGGATTTTGCACCGAATTCGGAATAATCCAGGTGTCAATATCTATATCCCTGGGTATTGTAATGTGATGATCGGTTATTTCCCAGGCAGCGTATTCCAGATCCCATTTCCATACCTACTACTATCTGAGCGTAATCGCGATTTGCGTATGCTCATTTTCTCAGAAGCTGCTGGCATGGTGCAATTTCTAAGGGACATTCGTAATGACCAATTGAAATTCGATAACTACATGGCCGATGGATTGAGTAAGGGTTATTTCCTCTCAATCCGTTTGCAGCATTCTAATGTGGATAATTGTTTTGTACCTCAGCATGGATACAACATTCCATTTGTGACAGGATACAAAATCCCTCCACACAGTCAAATTACTGACGAACTATTTAATTCTCGCTTATACGGTCAATATAATTGGCCCGATGTAAGCGATATTGACTACAACTCACATTTCGGTATTTATTCAAAGACTAAATCCGAGATAATCTACACTCCTAAAGAACTAATTCTTATGGAGGATCTAATTTTAAATCGTTGCGCAGAAAGGATTGCAAACAATGAAACTTGATATTACACGTATTCCAACTATCGAAAAAGGGCATTTCAAAGACCAAGCGGCATTCATTTCCTCACTTAACCCAGGTTCTTATGGGTCTACGGTCGAAGACCAGCTTGAATTAACCCTCCAAACATTCCTAGACCTCCTCAAATACGGTGGAACAATCAGTGTTGCTGATATTCGTCGTATTGCAGGTAAGAAAGTTACCACTAAGGACTACTATTTCGGTTGGGATATCTCAGTAATCACACAATTGAATATTGTCGATGGCAATAAAATCATCTTCCCAGCTATTTACTGCAAACAAATCCTCGAACCAAATACTGATATCTTCGATTACAGCCGCTTAGCTGCTATGAATGTATCTAAGGGTAAAATCACAGAAAGCCAACGTTCTTATGGACGTAAATATTTGGATCAACTATTGGAGTTGGGCGAAGTAAATCGTAATTTTGTGAATGATGTATTGGATTCTAAAGGGGTAAAATAATGAGTGAAGAGAAATTGGCTGTCAATGTTATTAGTTATATTGACAACAATAAGGTTAAGAATATAATTGGAGTTGCTAACAACATCTTTCGTTATGTTAAAGAAAGCAAGATCGACGGAGACTTTGTCCATATTATTCAACAGTACCCAGAAGGATTTACAAAACAAGTGTTTATCCCAGTAAGTAATATTGGATTAATTGAGGCATTCAATACCGAAGAAGAATTTCACGAAGATCTAGTTATAAACGTTAATGGAGGAACATACAGAAATGACTGATAAAGTAACACCAAAATCAATGGAAGACCAATATGATCACCAACTTGAGACGTTCAAACGCAAAAATCACGACTATGGTAACTCATTTGAGAAGAGTTTAGACACGTTCGGATTGGTAGCTGGCATCGTCCGTATGAACGACAAATTCGAGCGCTTAGTTTCACTCAACGATCCTTCTAAAGACGCTCAGATCGCCTCTGAGAGCCTCACAGACACCTTAGAAGACCTGTCCAACTACGCCGCTATGGCTGCATGCTGGTTGAAGGGTAAAAAGGCTGCTGATTGGAAGGAATTGCGCATGAAAGAGCTCGATGGTAACATTGAGGATATTATCAAGAAGGTTGATACTTCTGTTGTAAAAACTAAGGATAACCTACATATTAATAGTACGGGTGGAACCTCATCGGTCGATATCAAGACTGGTAAGATTGAATTTCATCCACAGTTCTCAGGGATTTCTTTGAAGGGTCCTAAAGAACTCGAGCTTAACTTAAATGTCGATCGTGAGACATTTGATAAAGTTATGGGTGATATCCGTCATCCAAGTAACTTACCTAAGAACCCTCCCGTAAAGGTTCGGTATGGACATATGGGCACATTCGAATTCCCTGATGGTATTGATACTATTGCGTCATATTTGAAGGAACTGTCGGAGGAAGAAATCAAGAAAGAAAACGATCGCGTTATGCTCGATATGATGTTATCTCGCATTGAGAAAGGTGAGGTTGTTCGTATTGTGGCGAATGGTGATGGATCTTTCACAACATATTTCGAAAAGACTGATGGTCCTTGGAAACCTAAAGAGGAAAAGAAAACCTTGAATGAAATTCGTAAGGAACGTGGATTTGATCCGGTGAATGGTGAGGACAATGAAGGGTAAGCTTAAAACTTTAAATGAAGTTGAGGAAAATGACTGGTGGACTAGTCATGATCGCAAGTGGGCGTTTAATGCTAGAACCAGGGAATTGTTTATGATACCGAATTTTCAATTTCCTGGACGTAAAGAATTGGAGGAGAGAGATGGGAAAGAGCATTGATTTCAGAGTCTTTAAAGACCATAATTGGGTTGGTATGGCCTATGTCAAAGATGATATTGGGCAGATTGTTGGGTTCAAATTCATGTATAAAGGGCCTGAAAAGCTGAAAGATACGTACGAAAAAGGGGATTATTTCCGTGCAGAAGTCCTCGGATTCGAGTATAATTTGGTATTTGAGAGGGACTTTTGGCATAAATTGGACGAGAAAACTGACGAATATGGGCTTGAATTTAGGATAATTTGGTGAATTTCGTCCCCCAAAAATTTTTGGGGGATTCACCTACCCCACCATTTTTATTATACTATTTTTGAGTTTGGTTGGGACGATCATCTCGAAAAAAGAGGGGAAAATGGTCGAAAATGCCCCGAAATCCCAAAAAACTGGGTGTACTGTATATTGTTGTAGAACGAGTTAAAATTTTAACTTATATATAAAACAATGGGCTTTTGGGGGGCATTTTTGGGATGCAGTGTGATAGGAGGTATAAATGGATTTTTTGGACGTCACCGTCAAAAAGTTCACTTCCAATAACAGATCATGTGATTATGAGGTGTCGCCTGACTTTATTTTTGGTGATGCCAAAGATTTAGTCGTAAAGGGTGGCAAGTTCTACGCTTATTGGAACGGACATAGATGGGACACATTACAACGAAACTTATTTCACGATATTGATAGTCTATTGTGGAATGAAGCGAAAGAACTTCGAGAGAAGAACCCTAGTTTAAGAATCGAAGTAAAAGAAATTCGGAAAGCTTCTGGTGGCAAGTTCCGATTATTTATTGACTATTGTAAAGCCACCGAACAGAATGATATTCCATTCAACCAGAAAGTGTTGTTCGCCGATCACAAAATGAAGCGGCATGATTATGCAACTTCACAATTGTCATATTCGCCAACTGAGGGGGACCCAGTAGCGTTTATGAAATTGCTTGGCACTTTATATCCCCCAGCAGAGCTTGACAAAATCCTTTGGTTCATGGGCGCCTTATTCACCAACAACATGTACAAGATCGAAAAGTTCATGTATTTGTATGGTTCAAAAGGTAGCGGTAAAGGAACAGTACTCAAGATATTCAGATGGTTGTTTGAAGAATATTGTGGAACTATTGATTTGAAATTGTTGACGAGTAATGATCCATTCGCAACTGGACAAATTAAAGAAGTTCCATTATTGATCGATGAGGATACCGACATCAGTCATATTTATAACGACACCCCGTTATTGAAACTGACAAGTCACGAAACCATTTCTGTCAACCAAAAGTATAAAGAACAATACGATGTTACATTCAGCGGTTTGCTTATTACCGCATCAAATCAACGATATAAGGTTCGAAATGTTGACTCCGGTATTACTCGACGAGCTGTAGTTGTAAATCCGAGTGGTAATAAAGTTCCTCACAAAGATTATATCTCGTTGATGAACCAAATCAAATACGAGTTGCCTTATATTGCTAATTTGGCTATTGCTCGATTTGAACAATTAGGATTCGATTATTTTGATGATTACTTTGACGTTGACATGGCTGAGCAGACAGATCATATCTTTGATTTTATTCGAAGTGAAGCAATGCAAATGAAAGATGGTATCAGTCTTAAACAAATTTCGGAGCTTTATAAGAATTATCTTGAAGACATGGGATGGAAGACAGATGGATATAAAGCCACGATAAAACGTGAAGCCCTTAGATATTTTGATACAATGGTCAAAGATACAAATATCGATGGCATTCGTATAAAGAATTTTTTCAAAGGTTTCAGATGGTCTATAGCATTTCCTGAAGGTATTGTCTCTTCCGAGATTACAGAGAATAAAGTTATAGATTGGCTAGACTTTCGTTATCACAATGAGGTGTTTAATAAATTAGCTGAAAATTACCCAGCTCAAGAAGCTTTAAGTAACGGCAACCCGTCAAAGAAATGGGATGAGGTAACCACAACGCTCAAAGATATCGATACTAGCAAATTACACTGGGTTAAGGTTCCGCTACGGCATATTATTCTCGATTTTGATATCAAGGACGAGAACGGAGAGAAAAGTTTAGAGTTAAACAAAAAAGCTGCTGCTAAGTATCCTCAAACATATGCCGAAGTATCAAAATCTGGTAAAGGCATTCATCTGCATTATTTATACGATGGTGATGTTAATAAATTAGACAACCTCGTTGAGGAAAATGTCGAAATTAAAGTTTATAAAGGGAAGGCGTCTTTGCGACGGATTGATAATGCATCTAACGATCTTGAAGTATCTCATATTTCGTCGGGACTGCCGATGAAAGAGAAGAAGGAGATAGTGATGTACGATACTATAAAAGATATTACCTATACTGAGAAAACCTTACGTAAATTTGTTAAGAAACAGTTGGGTCTTATTCCTGGTGAGAAACCAAGTCACGCAAATACAAAACCAACGATCGATTGGATTGCCCACGAAATTCATAAAGCATACGATATGGGTCTGCAATATGATATTACGGATTTGAAGCATTCTGTATTTTTACGAGCATTACAATCAAGTAATCAAAAAGATTATTGTCTGGAAGTATTTTCTAAAATCCCATGGTCTTCAATTCGAGATGACGACGGGAAGACCGAATACGAATTGACAACTGGTACACAAATCGTTGCTAAAGAAGAAATTGTATTCTTCGATATTGAGGTATATCCAAATCTATTTGTGGTTGTGTGGAAGAAATACGGCGAAGACGAATTCACTCGTTGGGTAAATCCTACGCCAGATCAAATTGAGTATTTGTGTACATTTCCTCTGATCGGTTTCAACAACCGCAGATACGATAATCATATCTTGTATGCTCGGTTACTTGGCGGAACCAATATGGAATTATTTAATCAGTCACAACGTATCATCAATGAAAAGAACGCGAAGACTGGAATGTATGCTGCAGCTTACGAATTAAGTTATGCCGATATTTACGAGTATTCACAAAAGAAACAATCATTAAAACGTTGGGAAGTTGATTTGGGAATTAAACACGTTGAGATGGAAATTCCTTGGGATCAACCAGTACCTGACGATTTGGTAGATACAGTTGTGGAATACTGTGTAAACGACGTGGATGCAACCGAGAAAGTATTTGATGCAACTTACGCGGATTATATTGCTCGAGAAATTCTTGCGACTATTACAGGCGGAAGTATGAACGCGACAAATAATCAGCTTACTGCTCGATTCATTTTCGGAGATGATCCTCGTCCTCAGGATAAATTTAATTATGTAAAATTAGCCGAGACATTTCCTGGATACGAATACAAGTTTGGCAAATCTACATATCGTGGATTCGAAACTGGTGAAGGTGGATTTGTATATGCCGAACCTGGAGTATACAAAGATATTGCCCTGATTGACGTTGAGTCAATGCACCCGAATAGTTTAGTTAATATGAATTACTTTGGCCCATATACTCAACGATATGCTGACTTGTTGAAAGTTCGTATTTTACTCAAGCATAGAAAGATCGATGAAGTTAAACAAATGTTTAATGGATCTTTGGCACCGTTCTTGGACGATGATCAATATATGAAACCATTGGTTACTGCTTTAAAGATTGTTATTAATTCGGTTTACGGAATGACTTCCGCTTCGTTCGATAATAAATTCAAGCACCCAGACAATATTGATAACATCGTCGCTAAGCGTGGAGCTTTATTCATGGTCGATCTTAAATTTGCTGTTGAGGCCGAGGGATATCAGGTCTGTCATATTAAGACGGACTCGATTAAAATTCCTAATGCTGATGATTATATCGTTGACTTCGTTATGAAATTCGGTAAACGACCAGAGTACAATTATAATTTCGATCATGAGCACACATATAAACGCATGGCCCTTATTAACAATGCTGTTTATATTGCTCAACTTGAAGATGATGCTTGGTCTCCAACAGGAGCTGAGTTCGCAAATCCGTATCTGCTCAAGCGGGTTTGGACAAAAGAAGAATTGGTTGATAAAGATTTCTTTATCACCAAACAATCCAAAGGTCATATCTATCTTGGAAACGAGTTCGTTGGAAAAGTTGGATCTATTTATGCATCTCTCACTGGAGAAGAATGTATGTGGACTGAAGATAACGAGAACTTTAAATCCGTTACAGGTACAAAAGGATTCAAATTCAAACAAACTTCAGAATTCAACTACGAAGATATTGACTTTGACTACTACGATAAGGTTGCAATCGCTGGTCTTAAGAAAATTATTAAGGTCGGGGATATTAATCAAATCGTCGACGAGATGCCGAAGGATTATATTGAGCCGCTAGGTCTCAATGAACAAAATTCTGAGGTCGCTTAAATTCAATTTTCGCGCAGGGTCATTTTAGACCCCGCAGAAATTACATGGCACATAATAGAGAGGGAAGTGGAAAAACTCGAATTTTTCACTCCTCTCATTGTTTTTGAGTCACGCACGTCATTTTAGAAAGGACATTACTATGACTAAATTATTGCAAGCTTCAAATTCACAAATCATTTTGGAAGACGTTCAGTTTATGTTTAAACCGAACTTCGCAGGACGACAAGAGAAATACAATCGTGAAGGTGATCGTTATTTCAATGTTGTTGTCAGCCCAGAAGACGCAGATATTCTTCAGCAGTATGGTGTTAACGTAAAAGTATGGGAACCCAAAGCTAAAGATGCGGAAATGGAAAAGAAGATGGCCGAGAATCCAGATATGTACGAACCACAATGTTATTTCAAGGTTCGTGTATATACTCAATTCTCAGTTCCAACAGTAGCTATCATTTATGATGATGGAGAAACTCCAATTGACGCTCCTATCGATCCAAGTCAACGTACATATTTCAACGAAGATCAACTTGGTCTTATTGATGAAATGGAAATTGCCTTGTGCGATATGGTTATCCGTCGCCGCGAGCCAAGTGAAGATGGCACATATGCTCGTCTTGACTTGAAGAGTGCTTATATTCGCGTCGCAGCAAATCCACTTGAACGTAAGTATGGATTTTAATGACTATTGAGTTATACGACTATCAGCGTAGGGCAGTTGATAGTATGCATAACGGATCTGTTTTGTGTGGGAAGGTCGGTTCTGGTAAATCCTTGACCGGCCTATTTTATTATATGGAGAACCATATTGATAAGCCACTGTATATTATTACAGTTGCCAAGAAACGAAACGATCGTGAATGGCATAGAGATTTTGAAGCCTTAGGAATAGATGGTGTTGTCGATTCGTGGAACAACATCAATAAGTATTCCGACGTAAAAGATGCGTTCTTTATTTTTGATGAACAAAGAGCAATCGGATACGGAACATGGGGAATGGCATTTATATCAATTGCTAGAAAGAATAAATGGATAATGCTCACCGCGACGCCTGGTGATGTTTGGATGGATTGGATGTGTATTTTCATAGCCAATAATTTCTATCGAAACAAAACTGATTTTGTTGAACAACATGTCGAGTACAATCCATATTCGAAGTTCCCACAAATCAAGCGATATCATAAAACGGATAAGCTTGAACGATATAGACGATATCTTGCTGTGCCCATGGAAGATTTCAGGACAACAAAAGTCCATCGTCAATTTATTACTGCTCAGTATGATAAAGAATTATATGAGCAAGTGAAGAAAACAAGGTTTAATCCATTTACGGAAGAACCTATACAAAATGCTTCGGAATTCACTCAAGTATTACGACGCATAGTAAATACTAGCGATCGTAGGAGAGAGAATGTGAAGCGACAAATTATGACTCGTGATCGAATCATAGTTTTTTATAATTACACCTATGAGCTTGATATTCTCAAAGAGATTTGTCAAGAATTAAATAGGGCATTTTATCAATGGAACGGTCAAAAACATGAACCAATACCCGATTCCGATAGTTGGGTATATCTAGTTCAGTACACGGCCGGGGCTGAGGGATGGAACTGCGTAACTACTGACACGATTTTATTCTATTCGTTAAATTATTCCTATCGAATTATGGAACAATCCGAAGGACGAATTAATCGAGTGAATACCTCCTTTAAAGATCTTTTCTACATTTACTTGAAATCCCCAGCCTCAATTGATGATGCTATTGCTAAATCTATATCTAGCAAAAAGAAATTTAACGAAAGGAATTGGGTGACCCACGAATGTCCAAATTGGAGCGAGATTTTCAAAAAGGATTAATTAAAGACATCAAGCAGTTATTTCCTGATGCGATTGTCAAAAAGAATGATCCAAACTATATTCAAGGAATTCCTGACCTGTCTGTGGATGTCGGGCCATATTCCTATCACTTAGAGTGCAAGAAAAGTGCCAAGAGTCCGTTTAGACCAAATCAAGAACATTATCTTGAGCATTACAATAAAAACGGAGGATGGGCGAGAGTGATTTATCCGGAGAATAAGGAGGATGTTCTAAATGAAATGGAACAGACACATCGAATACGAGGGTAAGCATTCATTTTTAAGTGCTAGTCAGTGTCACTGGTTAAATTACAGTCCAGAGAAATTGGTTGAGCGTTTCGAAAACGAAAAAGCTAAACAGCGAGGAACAGAATTACACGAATTTGCGAGTCACGCAATTCAACATAGAATTAAATTACTCCCAGGTAATACTCACCCAGCTGTTGCTAATTTTGTAAATGACGCGATTGGATATCGTATGGATAGTGAAGTACTATTATTTTATAGTCCATATGCATTTGGTACTGCTGATGCAATTCGATACGATCCGCCAAAGAAAGATAATCCACGAGGATTTCTTAGAATTCATGATTTGAAGACTGGAGTAACCAAACCAAAGATGGAACAGCTATTAGTTTATGCCGCTTACTTCTGTCTTGAGTATGGTGTTAAACCTGAGAAAACTGATTTCGAACTTCGTATTTATCAAGGCGATGACATTAGTACATATATTCCGGAGGCGGAAGATGTGTACGATGTATATCACACAATTAAAGAATTCAGTGGAATACTTGAAAGCAAACCGAGGTAAATAATGAATCTTGAAGATGCATATAATGATTTTCTAGAACATAGAGGAACTCCTCACCAAGGATCGATTCCACATAGCGGGCGATATACTTGGGGTTCAGGAGAAAATTCATATCAACGTGCGACTTCCTGGTCAGATGTCGTTGCTAAATACCGTAAGAGCGGATTAACTGATACTCAAATTTCTATGAAGCTTGGTATCACAACGACCGAATTCCGTTCTCGTAATAATATTGCTAAGCATGAAATTCGTAAATACAACATTAGTCGTATCCAAGAATTATCTGCAAAAGGTATGACTTCTATTGAGATTTCTCGTGAGACTGGTATTCCGGAATCTACAGTTCGTATGAATTTGGACGCCAAAGTTCGTCACAATGTAAATCGTATGGAAGAAATTAAGACTGATATTAAGGGATTGATCGAAAAGAATCCATATCTCGACGTCGGTCTTGGTGCAGCTCAACAATTAGGAGTAAATGAAAACACTCTTAAACGTGCCGTACAACAATTAGAATCCGAAGGATATCACAAACATACCGTATATGTTAAGAATGCAACAAATGACGATCACTGGGTCGAAATGAAAGTTCTTACAAAAGAATCAGATCCAAATGTTGTTCGTGAACATAAGCATGAAATCAAACCACCATTTATTTCAGAGACTGATGATGGAAAAAGTGTATTAGGATTACGTCCAATTGAACATGTCGATTGGAAACGAGTAGGAATTCGATATGCTGAACAAGGTGGTACGGATAAAGATGGTGTAATGGAATTACGTCCAGGAGTAAAAGATCTTGATCTTGGTAAATCCCGTTACGCCCAAGTTCGTATTGGTGTAAATGGTACACATTATCTTAAAGGTATGGCCGTTTATGGAGATCCAAAAGATTTTCCAAAAGGTGTCGACATTATTTTCAATACCAATAAACATAAAGGTACTGCAAAAGAAGATGTTTTGAAGAAATTAAAGGATGATCCAGATAATCCATTCGGTGCAACAATTAAAGTTGGTGGACAAAAAGGTGCTATAAACAAAGTAAATGAAGAAGGTGACTGGGCTAGCTGGTCTAAAACATTATCTTCTCAGTTTGTTTCTAAACAACCACCAGCTTTGGTTAAAGGTCGTATTGACGAAACATATAAAAAGCTACAGAAAGAGTTTGATGAGATTTCTAATCTAACAAATCCTGTAGTTAAAAGAGTAATGATGCAGGATTTTGCTGATGGTCTAACAACTAAAAGGCATAATCTTAAATTGACTGGGTTCGACAGAATGAAAGGTCAAGTGTTATTACCTTTATCTGGAATTAAAGCTAATGAAATCTATGCTCCTAATTTTAAAAACGGTGAGAAAGTGGTTCTTGTTCGATATCCTCATGGCGGTATTTTCGAATTACCAGAATTAACTGTTAATAATAAATTAGGAAACACCGCAGCTAAATTTATGAAGGGTGCAAAAGATGCGGTCGGAATTGATTCATCTGTTGCATCTAAATTATCTGGTGCGGATTTCGATGGTGATTCCGTTATGGTTATTCCTAATAATAAAAACGGAATTAAAACAAGTCGTTCATTAAAAGAATTAAAGAACTTTGATACGAACGATTATTATTCTCCAGATAAAAACATTTTAAATCGTAATTCAAAAGGTGATTGGACAATTAAACAGAAAACGATGGGCGAAGTTTCAAATCTTATTACTGATATGACTTTGAAAGGTGCATCGAATAGTGAAATTGCTAGAGCCGTAAAACATTCAATGGTTGTTATTGATGCAGAAAAACATAATTTAGATTATAAAAGATCTGAAAGAGAAAACGGTATTCCTGAATTACGTAAAAGATATCAGATGCACTATGATGTTATTACTGGAAAAACAAAAATGGGCGCATCAACTCTTATTTCTAGATCCAAGACAGATCATAGAGAGACAGAGACCTGGGATAAACCACGTACTGCAGAAGAACTAGCTGCTAATCCTAAACTAAAACCAACTGTCAAGAAGACCAAGACTATCTCTACAGATAGTGTAATCGAACTAGTTGACGATGCTAAGAAACTAGGTTCTGGTACTCCTATTGAAAACATGTATGGTGATTATGTAAATGCCCTTGGTAAAATGAGGGATAAAGCTAATAAGATTGTAGAGTCATCGCCTAATCTTAAGCTAAGTAAAGAGGCAAGAGTTAAGTATAAGGATCAAGTTGAGTCTCTACAACACAAGCTCAATACAGCCCTTATGAACTCTCCTAAAGAACGTCAGGCTCAGCTCATAGCTAACAAAGCTATTGCTGACAAACGTACTCCTGAGATGGGTAAAGAACAACTTAAGAAGCTCAAACAACAGGCTATTGCAGCAGCCCGTCTAAAGACTGGTGCTGATGGAGCTGGTACTCGTATCAACATAGACAATGATGAGTGGCAAGCTATTCAGTCTGGTGCAGTAAGTACTAAGATGCTTACTGATGTACTACGCTTTGCTGATAGTGATCGTGTCAAGCAACTGGCTACTCCTCGTAAAGAGAAGGCTGTCAGTCTTGGTACAGCTAGCAGAGCTAGAGCCATGCTTAAGAGTGGTCACACCTATGCTGAAGTAGCGTCTGCTCTAGGTATCAGTGTGTCTACTGTACAAGACCTATCATAGAAAGGAGGATCTAGTCCATGACTACACAACAAGACACTGTTGACAACTCATCACTCTATGCTGACACAGTAACGAATGAAGAGTACAACAAAGCAGTAAGTATCAATGCTATGCTTACTACGTATGACAACCCATACAATCCATACAAAGACTATGATGCTTGGTGGCAATGGGACAAAGAGAATGGTTACAACACACCAGAACTCTTAGCGTTTGTAATGGGTGACACATCTAAAGCTTTAGATGAAGTAGAAGTAGCACAGATCCAAGCTACTGCTATGAACTACATCGTAGATGAAGGACCAATCGAAGATGTTTGGACATTCATCAAAGAAGATACAGCGACGCCCATTCGTTTACCGACATCAACGTCGACCGTGACAACGTTTTAAATGAAATAAAACGAGTCACAAAATGCGACACCCCATAGGGGGAGGGTCGTGGGATCTCCCCACCCCTCTGCATCGCCGCACCTCTCCAAAATTTCCCCGGAGTGGTTTTTGACTCTAATTCTGGGGTCAAAGTATAGGGTAACTAAATCAAAGGAGACTAGAACTATGCACACAGAAGTACATGACCACTTCGTTGGTCTGCTAAAGTGGCTACTATCTCCTGAAGTTCTTTCTCAGATCGGACTTTATGTCGGTATAGGAGCTTCAATTGTTGGTTTTTCAACTCGTGTGTTCAAGAAACTCTGGAACAAACTCGAAGAAAAGCAAAACCAAGAGATCGAAGGTATCAAAAATTCCATTGAGGCATTAGCTATCAGCATGGAAGAGATGAGAAAGACCCAAGAGCGAGACTTCTTGAGGTTACAAATCATCACCGGCATCCATTCCGGACGATTGTCGAACAACGAAGTTCTGACATTGTATGACCAGTACGTCCAAAACGGCGGAAACTCGTATGTTAGTCGGGTAGTGAATGATTATGTGGAAGAAGAAAAATCAAGGGAAGAGGTAAAACGTAATGTTAGAAAACGTACTTAATTTAATTACGTTAGTTGTCATGGTAGCACCATTGGTTGTTGAAGGGGTTAAATACCTCGGAGCTATCACGCACAACAAAAAAGTTATTACGCTGGCCGAACGAGCAATGATCATCGTATCATCACTCGACCGCTTGGACATTGCTAACGACAGTAAGAAACAAGCAGCTCTAGACAAGCTACTTCATTTCGCTAATGAAACACGTACTCAATTGACTACTGCTCAAGCAGAAGATTATATCGAGAATGCTGTTTTAACGTTACGCAGACTTCAGGAAAGTGCTAGCAATTCGGAGGTATCTACAAATGCCCCGGAGAAGAAATGAAACGGACGATATTCGTCAAGCATTAACACCAGAAGGAAGAATGCTAAAACTTACAAAGAAAGCATTCGACTTGGCCGAGCGCCAATTAGACGATGGTACCATAGCTCCAAGTACTTTGAACGCTCTATTGCGTTATGGTACAGTAGAAAACGAACTCCAACTAGAAGGTCTTAGAGCCAAGAACAAACTTAATGATTCCAAAGTTGCTTTGATTGACAGCGAAGTCAAAGGTAAAGGTGACAGTCAGGAAGTTATTAAAGCTATTCGAGGTTATATGCCGTCGGAGGAGTTCAATGTCGAATAGAGAGCTTCTATTAGATTTATCTTACGATGAATTAATTAAGTACTCGTCATATGGCGATCGACTAAACTATCTTTCGCTATACAAGAAAGGATACATCTCCCCAAGAACAATCTCAAATAAATTTTACCGGTCAAGACTTTGGCTAGATCTTCGTGATCAAGTCATTGCTCGAGATCTTGGTTACGATTTGGGAGTTCCTGGTATGGATATTGAAGGGCCGATCTTAGTGCACCACATTTTTCCATTGGAAGAAGAGGACATACTAAATTGGGACGAAGACGTATTGTTAAATCCCAATCGGTTGATTACAACTTCTATTAAGACACACAACATAATCCATTATGGAGATAGATCTCAAAGTGTATACGTCGAAAGAAAGCCTGGTGATACAAAACTATGGTGAGGTACTAATGTCAAAAATTTTAGACGATGTTAAGAGTACTTTAGATTTTGCTTCAGAGGAAGATTCTGGATTTGATACTCGACTTTTGTTGGAGATCGATGGAATCGTTGGTACATTGTCACAACTTACAAAAGTTCACCCAGACTGTGATATTACAAAAGACACGGAATGGGAACAATTGCTAAAAGAATCCGACAAACATCTATTAAGACTCGTCAAGCAGTACATATTCCTTTCCATACGAGTGGTATTCGATCCGCCTGCTGGTAGTGTGTTAACAACACTCACAACAAGCATCAACAATACCGCTCACCGAATTATTATTCAGAAGGGAGAGTACAATGATGCAGAGTGACGTTATTATTGGAACGGATACATCTGATGACATTATTCAGCACTTCGGAATCAAAGGTATGAAGTGGGGGTTTCGTAGAAGTCGTAAACCTAGCACTCGACGATTGAAACGAGAAGCTAAGAAAGCTCAAAAAGCCTGGGATCGTAAGTATTTGTCAAGACACACTATGACAACTACAGATCTACGGAAAGCCACTGAAAGACTAAAAGCTGAAAATAATTTCGCGGAACAGGTTTATCGTTCTAGAAATATAATGAACGGCGGTAACAACAATAACAACAAAGGTAATAAATCTAATCCATTAACCGAAGTTGTTAAATCTATTGGTAACGACATTATTCGTGACCAAGCTAAAACCGGTTATAAAGTTATTCAGGATAAAGTGAAAGATCATCTACCTGAGTATACTAAAGCAACAACCAAAGCCGCCCGTGCACTTGTTAAAGTAATGGGGTAATTTATTTTGGTACTATCTAACAAAGCATATCCGGAAGAGTACATGAAGTTTAAGGAGCAAGTTCTTAGAGGTGAGATTCCGGTAAATCGGATGGTGTCACTGGAAATGAACCGTATTGATTTCTTAATTGAGTCACCGGATTATTACTATGATAATAAAGCCATCGAGGGCTTCGTTAGGTTTTGCGAGAATGAAATGACCCTCACCGATGGTAGTGACGTAACTCTTCTACCATCATTTAAATTATGGGCCGAGTGTGCCCTCGCATGGTTCTATCTCTCAGAGGAAAGGGTATACAATCCTAAACTCGGTAAATGGGAGATAAAATCAAAATTCAAGCGACTTACGAACAAACAATTCTTGATTGTTGGACGTGGAGCCGCTAAATCTCTATACTCAACATTTATGCAAGCATACATGTTGCTTATAGACACAACCACAACACACCAAGTAGTTTGTGCACCAACAATGAAACAGGCCGAGGAAATTATGGGTCCGTTCCGTACAGCATTAAGTCGAGCTAAAGGCCCACTTGTGCAGTATATGGTTCAAGGTTCTAAGATGACCGGTAACCTTACACAAAAACAATTGTTGGCATCAACCAAAAAAGGTGTCGAGAATTTCGCTACAAATAGTCTATTAGAAATACGCCCAATGTCTATTGATAAACTTCAAGGTCTTCGTTGTAAATACGCTTCGGTAGATGAATGGTTATCAGGCGATGTTCGCGAGAACGTTATTGGAGCAATAGAACAGGGTGCTTCTAAGAATGACAATTACATGATTATAGCAACTTCGTCTGAAGGTACCGCTCGTGATGGTGTCGGGGATACTATCAAGATGGAACTAACCGATATTTTGGAGGGTCGATTCTTTAATCCTCATGTATCTATTTGGTATTACCGATTAGATGATGTACGTGAAGTAGCTTTCCCTGAGATGTGGATGAAAGCTAATCCCAATCTTGGGGCTACAGTTTCTTACGAGACATATCGACGTGAGGTTGAACAAGCTGAACACCAACCCTCTGATAGAGCGGATATTCTAGCAAAACGTTTCGGTATTCCTGTTGAAGGTTATACATACTTCTTTGTTTACGAAGAAACAATTCCTCATAGACCACAAAACTTCGACGGACTCGAATGTGCGCTAGGTGGTGACCTTTCTCAAGGTGATGACTTCTGTGCATTTACATTCTTATTCCCAATTGGTCGTGGTCGATTTGGTGTTAAAACGCGTTCATATGTTTGTGAAAGTAAACTTAAGAAACTAACGTCAGCTATGCGTAATAAGTACGATGAGTTTATAAACGAGGGTACGCTCGTCGTTATGCCAGATACAATTCTGAACATGATGAAAGTGTATGACGATTTGTCGAACTTCATTTATGAGCACAAGTATTCGGTTTATGCGTTTGGTTTCGACCCATATAACGCAAGAGAGTTTGTCGATAGATGGGCTCGTGAAAATGGTGAGTATGGCGTTGAAAAGATCATTCAAGGTTCTAGAACAGAGTCTGTCCCAATGGGTGAGCTTAAGAACTTGGCTATGGAACGACAATTAATCTTCGATGAAGAGCTTATGAAATTTGCTATGGGTAATGCCGTCGCTATCCAAGATAATAACGGTAACTACAAATTATCTAAGCGAAGAGCTGATGAAAAGATCGATAATGTAGCCGCATTAATCGACGCATGGGTTGCTTACAAACGTAATTTAGACTTATTTGTATCATAGAAAGGCCAATATGAGTATTTTTACAGATGGACTTACGCATGCTTGGTCTATGTTTTCCAAAACGAAAACTACTTCCAATTTAGTTGAGACAGATGATGTATTTCAACTGTCCAACGAGCCTCGGGCTTTAAGCCCAAATACCTCCATAGCCGGACGATCATATAGTCGTTCATCAATTGCGTCTATGATCTTTAATAGGATCGCTATGGACGCAGCTATGGTCAAATTTCAACACGTTAAATTGGAGAACGATGGAGAGAACCAGACTGTACAAAAGAAATCGTCATTGCAGCGTCTGTTCGACGTAGAAATGAATATTGACCAATCGTCAACCGATTTCTTCCACGATTTGGTTTACTCATTGTTTGATGATGGAGTTGTTGCAGCCGTCCCATTAGAAGCAACAATAGACCCAATGACATCTGATGCCTACGATATTACATCGATGCGTGTCGGAAAGATTTTAGAGTGGTATCCAACCAAAATTCGTGTTAAAATTTATAACGAAACAAAAGGTGATTTCTCAGAGATTATTGTGCCAAAGAAAATGTGTGCGATTATCGAGAACCCTTTGGCAAACATTATTGGTCCTGAAAATCCAACAATGTCTCGTCTCTTGCAAAAGTTATCTTTATTAGATGCTCAGGATAGAGAAGCCATTGCTAACAAATGGAACATGATTCTGCAATTACCAGTCCCTGTCCGAAACGACATTAAGCGAAAAGAAGCTAATGATCGTATTAAGGACATCGAGGTTCAACTTAAAGAATCTCCTATGGGTATTGCTTATGTTGCTGCCGATGAAAAGATCACCCAACTCAATCGCCCGGTTAATTCTAATCTGATGGACGAAATTAAGTATCTGACTGATGAGCTTTTATCGCAGATAGGATTAACCAAAGCGGTATTTGATGGGACAGCTAACGCTGAGCAAATGCAGAATTATTATACCCGTACAATTGATCCTATTGTGACTCGTATTCAAGAAGAATTCCAACGTAAATTCATCACGAAGACGGGTTATACACAAGGACATCGTATTGTTACGTATAATGATCCATTTAAACTTGTACCAACAAGTCAACTCGCAACAATTGGCGACTCATTGCTACGGAACAGAATTCTTACCTCGAATGAATTCCGTGCTGTTATCGGTTATGGACCTATTACAGATCCTATGGCCGATCAATTATATAATCCTAACATCGCAGATAACAACCAAGATGTTTCTGTGCCTGGGTCGGTCGCGTCCCCTGAAGGTGAAGGTTACGAAGAGAATCCAGAAGGACTGGATGAAGACGGCTATCTCGAGTACCTAAGACAACTTCAAAATGGCGGCAAATAATTGACGGAGGTAAATCGTATTCATGGGAAAACATCCTAAGTATGATTTCGCGGGTTATGTAACCCGTAATGACATGCGTTGTACAGACGGTGTCACTATTCGTCATGGTGCATTTGCTGAGAACGATGGTAAGAAGGTTCCTCTGGTTTGGTCACACGACCCGAGCACGCCTGAAAACATCATCGGACATGTACAATTACATCATGCGGATGAGGGTGTTTATGGTGAAGGGTATTTCAATAATACTCCAAAAGCCATTAATGCTAAAGAACTCGTACAACATGGTGATATCATGTGTATGTCAATCGGAGCGAATCGTATTAAACGTACTCCGCAAAATGACGTTATTCATGGTAACATCTATGAAGTATCGCTTGTGCTCGCAGGAGCTAATCCTGGGGCCGTAATTACAGAAGTGCTACAACACTCTGATAATCCAGACGAAGGGGAAAGTATCGTAATGGAAAGTAACGAACTTATTCATTCAGCTAGCAATGTGTTGCTTGGCGACGAAACACGCATCAGTGTATTCGACCGTATTCAACACGCTGAAGAAGGTACTGAATCTGCAGTTCTTGATGAAGTATTGGGAACTCTTAATGAAGATCAACAAGAAGCAGTATCTATCTTGACTGAAGCCGCAGCTAATGCCGCTCTTGAAGCGCATGAAGCAGCAATTGACGAAGAATTTAACGAAGCGGTTGATGCTCGTGTAAACGAAATTCTTGATGAACTCGCAGCAGAAGCTGAAGACGAAGATGAAGAATCTGATGAAATCGAACAATCCGACAAGGGAGGAACTTTGATGCACTATAACGCATTCGAACAAACATCTGCTAATAACAACGAAGAAATTCGTCACTCATTAACAGAAGCTATGCAAACAGCTAAAGATCGTGGTCTTAAACTTAGTAACGTTCTTGTAGACTTCGAGAATGGCGACACTCTTAAACACTCAATGAACAACATCGACAAGTTGTTCCCAGATCACCAATTGCAAAACGGTGTTCAAGTAATCTACTCACCTAACACTGCTACAGAACATATCTTGTCTAAGGTAACTAAAGTTCCTACAGCATTTGTTAAATCAATCATGACTGACTTGTCTGACCTTACTGACGAACAACTTCGTGCGAAAGGTTACATCAAAGGAACTGAAAAGAAAGAACAAATCCTTTCATTCCTTTCTCGTAAAACTGATCCAACTACGATCTATAAAAAACAATCAATCGACCGTGACGATGCTATCGATATCGGCCAACAATTGAACGTTGCTGCTTTCTTTAACCAAGAAATGCGTATTAAGTTGAACGATGAAATTGCACAAGCAATCCTCGTATCAGATGGTCGTGCTACTGGTGATGCTGCTAAGATCAAAGAAGACAAGATCCGTCCTATCTCTAAAGACGAAGACTTCTACACAATCAAAGCTAAATACAATCCTAAGATGCTTCTTGACTTATTCCAAACTGTTGCGGAATTCAAGACTAAGATGCTCGGTTCTGGTACACCAACTCTTTATGTTAACCCACTCTTCCTTACTAAACTTCGCTTCTTGCGCAACAAGAACGAACAATGGGTATTCGGTGGACAACAACCTGCAACTAAAGAATATCTTGCATCATTGTTCGGCGTAGCTGATATCGTTGAAACTAACTTCTTGAAAGAAGATGAAATGATCATGGTTAACCTTGCTGACTACCAAATCGGTACTAACAAAGGCGGCGAAGTTAACACATTCGAACACTTCGATATCGACTACAACAAACAAAAATATCTTATTGAAGCTCGTCTTTCAGGAGCACTTGTGCGCGCTAAATCTGCTGTGTACTTCACTCCAGAAAATGGTACAGCCGCTCCTGCCGCTGCGACTGGAACTGAATCACCTCGAGTAGGCGGATAATGAAATACTCTGGTAACGCGGGTTTTCGGATTACTGATGTAGAGGTTGAGCCTGATGTGTTCGAACCTCAAGTGGTTGTTAAGAAAGTACGCGGTGATGTTGTTACTAGTCGATACCATCGAGATCAAAATGGAGACAAATCGACAATTGATAACATACGAATTACCAACCAGATTTCATTAGTAGCTGATCAATTCTTTATGAAACATATTTCAAATCTTCAGTATTTGGAATATCAGGGGGTCAAATGGAAAGTCGAAAGCTTTACTATAAGACCTCCACGAGTGATCTTGGATTTAGGAGGAGTTTACAATGAGCAAAAGAATGCTTATCCGACAGATTCTAACCGAAGCAATTCGGAAGTCTAATGAGGATTATAAACTCTTCTATAATCCTACATCAAACACTATATTGACGTATCCGTGCATTCTTTATAAGAGAACGGGTATTAGACAACGGCATGCTGACAATGTTCGTTATCATTCGCACGAAGTATATCAAGTCACGATAATCGACAAACGAGTCGATACTCCAATCTTACCTCAACTTTTGGAAAACCAATACTGCGTGTATGAGAATGAATTCATTGTCGATAATATGCATCACACTATTTTAAAAATTAACACGGGAGGATTAGCTAATGGCTAAACTTAAATTCGACGAACTCGGAAAACGTATTTATGAAACTGGTGTTTCCGAAGCCGTATTGTTTGTACAAAACGCATCTGGTCAATATCCTAAAGGTGTTGCTTGGAACGGTATTACTGCTGCTAACGAATCTCCATCAGGAGCTGAAGCAAATGACCAATACGCAGACAACATCAAATACTTGTCACTTACTGGTGCCGAAAACTTTGAAGGTACTATCGAAGCATTCAGCTCTCCAGTTGAATTTGACGAATGTGACGGTATGAAAGCGATCGTTAAAGGTGCTGTTGCTCACCAACAAAACCGTACACCATTTGGATTTGCATTCAAATCTATCGTTGGTAACGACGTTCAAGGTAATGACTACGGTTACAAACTTCACTTGTGGTATGGATGTAAAGCAGCTCCATCTGAACGTGCTCACGCTACTGTTAACGACAGTCCAGAACCACAAAACCCATCTTGGTCAATTTCTTCAACTCCAGTTACAGTTCCTGGTCACAAACCAACTTCTGTAATCACAATTGATTCTACTCAAGTTGAAGCAACTAAGATGCAAAAAGTTCTTGACGCTGTCTATGGTACAGATGATGCTGATGCATATCTTCCATTGCCAGAAAAAGTTATTGAACTATTGTCTTAATTAACACTTTATAGGAGGTATGTCATAGTATGATTAAACAGCAAGTTCGTTATGAGGATTTCGATGGTATCCAACAAGAGGAAACTCTTTACTTCAATCTTAACCGTATGGAATTGATTGCTTTGCAAGCTCGTTATGGTAAAGATGACATGGCCAAATACATCGAAAAAGTTCAAGCCGAAGAAGACTACCAAAAGATGTACGATCTATTGAACGACATCGTTTTGACTTCATATGGCGTTCGTTCGGAAGATGGAAAACGCTTCATCAAGAATGACCAAGTTCGTGAAGACTTCAAAACTTCACTTGCTTACGAAGCTTTGATTGAAGACTTCCATGACGATGAAGGTGTTACCCTTAATAAATTTATTACAGGTATCACTTCTCATATTCGTGGGCTTAAAGAAGCAGCCGCTTCTGCCGCAGCTCCAGCTGCACAGTAATTCGGGTTGTGGGTGTATTTTTTGCACCCCTTCCTTTTTATTTGTTAAATTTTTTGAGGTGTGAGTATCATGGGATCAGAGTATCTTAAAATAAAAACGGAAGATGTTGAATATTGGGATGAGGAAAAGAACGAGTTTATAACAGAAGATGGTGAGGAATACACATTCCGATATACACTTAAGAATTTAGATCGTTGGGAGACAAAACATGAGAAGAGATTCATTGATAACAAAGACGAAGTAACCGAAGAAGAAATTCTCGATTTCATTGTCATGATGTGCGATCAAGAATTAGATGTTTCTAAATTGTCACCTAATGACTTTAAGAAGATTCTTGATTATATGGCGCATACACCATCTGCGACAACTGCTCCTAAACCAAAAGGGAGTGCTCAGCCAGTTGCTCAACGAAAGAAGATATTTACATCTGAGATAATTTATGCTCATATGGCACTTAGCTATATTCCGTTCGACTGGGAAGATCGAAACTTAAACAAACTTATCATGTTGTTAAATAGTGTCGCTGCATTACAAGAGCCACCTAAGAAAATGACAAAGGAAGAGACTATGGCGGAGCAGCGAGCTATAATTATGAAACGACGTGCAGAAGCTGAAGAAAGGAGAAAAATGCGTGGATGATTTTATAATTCATTCTGACGACGTAATCCAACATTTCGGTGTCAAAGGTATGAAGTGGGGTAAACGTTTAAGAGACAATCACGTACAGAATCTCGAATACAAGTACAGGAAACTTGGTTATAATGAAGAACAAGTTAAGAAGAAACTTGCAAAACGTCTTAGAAATGAGAAAATTGCATTGGGTGCTGTCGGCGCTGCTGGTGCCGCTGTTGCTGGATACATGCTTAAAAACAAAATCCAAGATGACTTTATCGGTAGAACGCTCAAGAAGGGAAAGACATTCGACTCTGTCAATGCCGCTTCTAAAATTGACACATCTAGACCTGTTTATGGCGCTTATCGAAAAAACGATAAAGTTAAGTATCGTGGCATGTATGGAATGCAAAGAAAAATGCGACGAGCTTTTTACGGGGATGACTATGGGTTGGGAGATCACGACAATATTTATAAATTCAAGGCTGTTAAAGATGTTAAGATAGCTCCTAATAGAGCCGCTAAAAAATCTTTTAAAAAGCTTTATAAGACTGACTCAGAATTCCGTTCAGTAGCTGATGAAATAGCTTCACAGGTTAATAAATCCAAAAGCAAGTATAATAATTTTAATGTTGGATTAGTTGCTAGAGGACATAACGAAACATATAAGAAAAATATCGATAAGTTCTATTCATCTCTTAAGAAAAAAGGATACGATGGGCTTAACGATATTAACGATAAGAAATACTCCGGATACAAAACAAAGAATCCGACTATATTCTTTGATCATAAGAACCTAAAAGTTGCTAGTAAGAAAATCTTAACTAATGATACAATAGAAAAAGATTATGACAAGACTATGAAAATCTTATCGGTTCAAAATAATGCTGGTAAAGTTGCTGGATTCGGTACCGCGGTAGCTGGACTTGCTGCGTATTCTTCTCATAGAAACAACAATGATGTTCGTAAGAATGATGAAGAGTACAACAAGAAATACGGCAAGAAGGTTCGTAAATGAAAATTTCGGTGAGTGGGGATTTTAATAATCTCGAAAGATATCTTAAGAAAGATCGACGTGTATCTCTTGATCAATTGGGTAAGACTATTGTGGAATCGCTAAGAGCTGCCACCCCAACTAGATCGGGAGCAACTGCTTCGGCATGGGGTTATCGTATATCTCATACAGGACGTGGGGAAGAGCTTGAGATATTTAACACGAACATTAACAAAGGTAAAAACATTGCTATTCTGATTCATTACGGACACGGTACTGGTACAGGCGGATATGTTCCTCCGCACCCATACATCGATAAAGCTATTGATTCCGCATATAAATCAGCTATAAACAGGGTTTTAACCGATTACCTTAAATAGGAGGCAATAAATGGCAGGATATGTTGATGAGAAAGTCGCCAAGGTAACCTTAGACAATAAAGGTTTCACCAAGAACTCTCAAGATACAATATCTGCTCTGGATAAACTTAAAGCAGCATTCTCCAAGATCAATGGTGGAAATGCATCTAAGAACATTGCTAAAGAGATGAATGCTATTCCAGAAGCAGTATCAAATTCAACAACAAAATCCCAAGGTTTATTATCTCGCTTAAAGAATATTTTTAGTCGTAGCACAGACAATATCAACATGTCTGGTGCGGCTAAATCTATCGATCAGATGAATACTGATGTTGCAGACAGAACATCTAAAACGTCTAGTATTTTATCTCGGTTGAAAGGTATTTTTCAAAAGGCAGATAATCACCAGGGGTTCACAAACTCAATTAAGTCTATTGATGGACTAAACGCTAAAGCATCAGGTATTAACCTCAACCCACTTACCGGAGCATTTTCTAGAGCAGCAGATTCTGTTAAAGGATCTCTTAATGCTATGGATGTTGCAATGGGTATTGTGATGGGTAACATGATGCAGAAAGCGATTAGCTTTGGTGCTAAATTCTTTAAAGGGCCAATGGATGGTCTGAATGAATACAATGAAAAACTTGGATCAGTTCAGACGATCATGACGAATACCGAATGGGAAATCCCAGATCAATCCAAGCGTATGCGTATGACTTCTAAGACTTTGGAAGATTTGAACGAATACGCGGATAAAACTATTTACTCATTCAAAGATATGACTAAGAACATCGGTACGTTTACCGCAGCCGGTGTTGGTTTGGAAGATTCCGCTGTAGCGATTAAAGGTATTTCCAACTTGGCCGCTGCTTCTGGATCAAATACTCAACAAGCATCTACAGCGATGTACCAATTATCACAAGCGTTAGCTTCTGGTAAAGTAGGTCTACAGGACTGGAACTCTGTGGTTAATGCTGGTATGGGCGGTAAGTTATTCCAAGACCGTTTGACAGAAATGGCCGAAAAGATGGGGCATGCTCGTGACATGACTAAATCTTTCCGGGATTCCTTGAAAGATGGTTGGTTAACTTCAGAAGTATTGATTAACACCCTGAAAGAATTCTCTGTCGATGAGCAAATGCTTAATGCTGCAACTCAGATCAAATCGTTCGGTCAATTGGTAGATACTGTCCAAGAAGCGATTGGTTCTGGATGGGCTACTTCATGGGAATATTTATTCGGTGGATATGAGGAAGCCAAAGGTCTTTGGACAGAAGTAGGTAAGATTGTTGGTAATTATTTCGACGACGCTCAAGGAACGTATCATGATGCTATTCTAGATATGGATCGTAGCTTGGGTAATTTCCGAAACGCTGTATTGAAGACGTGGAAAGATTTAGGTGGTCAAGCATCGTTCTTTAACATAATTAAAAACAGCTTTGAAATTGTCTTTAAAGCCTTAACAAGATTCCGTGAAGGCTATCGAAGCGCTTTTGGGGATTTTAAAACAGTAGGTCAATCGTTATATAATGTTACCAAAGCTATTGAAAATTTCACTGAAAAACTGGCTAAATCAAAGGTTCTATTCTTACTGGCCACCAACGCTGGACGATTGTTCGGTAATGTAATTTCCTTAATCATGTCTATGTTTGGGCGATTCATTAGCGGATTTACAAAATTTGGTACTGGTACAATGGGTTTTATAGCAGCTATAAACTCTGTTGTGTCCGTATTGGCTAATTTCTTTTCAGCGCTTAGATTCAATACTAATTTGATGTCAGGAATGCAATCCCTTGGAGCATCGTTAGCCAATGTTTTCAAAACTGTAAGCGCGGTTGTTAATATACTAGTTACTGCCTTTGTTCGACTATTTGGGGGAATCAAAACTTTAGATGGCGTTTCTAACAGTTTAGGATGGTTCAAAACATTAGCCGGATGGATTGAAAAGGCAACTGGAGCAATTGCTAATTTCGCTAGTGCCTTGTCATTTTCTCTTATGACAGGAAAATCTCTAGAAAGTCAAGGAATTAAGATTACCGGCGTATTTAAAGCGATTGGTACAGCCATAACATTTGTTGCGGGATTGTTGAAAGGATTTGTCGGAATCATTTCAAAAGTCTTTGGCTCTTTGAAGAACTTGAAATTCGAAAATCCATTCAAGAACATGTTTGGCGATAAATCGGTTGATACTGGATGGGGTGATAAAATAGCCTCAGGAATTAAAAAGGGATTTGATAAAATTAAATCTGTAGTTAGTTCCGCGTCCAAGTCATTAGCTGACACAATTAGAAAGATGTCATTTAGTGACATGCTTAAAGCCGCTTTTGCTGGATGGGCAGGGCTTAAAATCTTCAAATCCATCAAGAATAAGAAAGACGGAGGCGGACCATTCGGCGAAATCATGGATATGTTCAAAGATTTCGTGAACAATGGTAAAGAGATGGTCTCAAAAGTATCCGAAGTTTTAGACGGTGTAAAAGAGTCTTTACAATCGTTTACTGGAGCTGTTAAAGCCGGATCATTATTAATGATTGCGTCTGCTTTAATGATTTTAGCTCTATCTCTTAAAATGCTTGCGGGTATGTCTACTGAGGATTTAGTACGATCTGGTTCGGCCATTGCATCATTGAGCTATATTCTCACTGCGGCTATGAAACGATTATCTAAGATTGATAAGATACCTCCAGGAACTGCTGTTAGCATGATTGGTTTCGCTATTGGTATTCGTATTCTAGCCGGTGCAATGAAGAAATTGGCCGATCTAGATACAAATCAACTTGATGTTGCTGTTCGAGGTATTGCTGCGGCCACTCTCATTCTCGTTGGAGCGATGAAATTGCTAGAAGGTGGAAAGAAAGTAAACACTGGCGTTCTTTCAATGATTGGGTTTGTATTAGCCATTCGTCTTCTCGTAGGAGCTATGGATAAACTCAAAGATTACAACATGGATCAGATCAAAACATCATTGATCGGTGTTGTTAGTCTTATGGGCGCTCTGGCTTTGAGCATGAAAGTGATGAATGGAGTCAAAATCAAAATCAGCAACATGTTCGGAATGATCACATTCGCTGGAACAATCTATTTGCTGGTTATGACGCTTGAGAAACTAACCAAGCTTAATCCAGACCGATCCGCTAAAGCAATGGAACAGATTACAGTTCTTATTTTAGAGCTTGTATCTGTTATGCATTTACTTCGTGGAGTTAAGATAAAACTTACGACACTTGCAGGCCTTATAACATTTACTACAATGGTATTTGTATTAGTTAAATGTGTTGAGAAACTTGCAAATGTCCAACCCGATAGATTGATTCCGGCAGTGGAAGCAATGGCGTCTATATTTGGACTATTAGTGTTGTCGATGCATGCGCTTAGAGGTGCTAAAGTTAACTTATCTGCTTTGCTAAGTTTGATTTCGTTCACTTTGAGCGTAAAAGTGTTGGTTAATGCTTTAACCGAAATTGCTGATATGAACCCATCTCGATTAGAGAGTTCATTACAAGCATTAGCTTCTGTAATGGGACTTCTTGTATTAGCAACTCATTCATTACGTGGGGCTAAAGTAAACCTTAGTGCCTTATTCACACTTCTTACTTTCGCTAAGACTGTGAAAGATGTGGTTGAAGCTCTACAAGATATTGCGAACATTAATCCTGAAAGATTACCTGGTGCTTTAACCGCTCTTGGTTTGATATTCTTGCAATTGAGTGCTGTTACCGTTGCTATTACAAATCTTTCTGGCCCAGTATCTAGCTCAATCGGTGCGGCGATTCTTTTATTAGCATTAGTTCCTGTATTATCCCAAATTGGTAATACATTGTTAACTCTTTCCATGATTCCTTGGAAAAGTCTTACAACTGCTATGACGGCATTAATTGCCACATTAGGAGCTCTAACTGTGGTTGCAGCCGTAATGTCATCTCTAGGTGGCGGTGGCGTTGTTGGCGCAGGATCATTATTAATAATGTCTGTAGCATTGATAGCATTGTCTGTACCTTTGAAGATATTGAGTACCATACCGATGTCTAAAATCGCTACTGCATTAATAGCTTTAGCGGTTTCTCTAGGCATAGTATTAGCCGCAGCTGCAGTGGCTCAAGTTGTTGGCGCAGGTCTTCTAATGTTATCTGGAGCTTTAATCGCTCTCGGCCTTGCTGCTGTTGGTATTGGTGCTGGGTTGGCTCTTGCGGGTGTTGGTATAGGTCTTATCATAACCGCGCTTAAAGAACTTGCAGCAACTGGTCCTGCTATATTAAAGGGTCTTGTTGAAGCTCTTGATGCTTTGCTTAAATCTTTGGCCGAACGAGGACCATCTATGCTTACCTCGTTGATTAAGATTATTCGAACTGCTATAAAAGGATTAATTGTATTGATTCCAGATATGGTACAGTTCGGTATTAAATTGGTTATCGGCTTATTACAAGGTTTCACTGAGTCAATACCTCAATTGGTATCTTCGGCTGTTAAATTGATAGTCGAAATTGGTAAAGCTTTAATTGACAACATTGGAACTTTAGTCGATGTTGGTATTCAAATCGCTGTTAAATTCATTCAATCGTTTGCGGATGGCTTGATGAAATACCGAGATCAAATTATCAAAGCGGTAACCGATTTATTACAAATTGTATCCGATATTGTGTTGACAGTAATAGGTAACCTTGTTGGACCAATTCTTAATAAACTTGTGGAAGTCTTGACGCCGGTTAAAGACTTTATTCTCGGCGCTTTGAGTGAATTGGCGACTGCTATCGAACCTATATTTACACCATTGATGGATGCACTTAAGGTGTTATTTGAGTCAATCGCATCTATAGTTCGTTCGTTAGCCGATGCTATTATTGCAATTGTACAATCGATTGCACAAGTTGTTCAAGCTCTGGCTCCGGTATTCATTACCCTATTCCAAACAATCCAAGTTGTTGCAAATGATATTGTTGTTATATTCCAGACAATCGGTCAGACAATTACAAATGTTTGTAATGCAATCGTTGCAGTAGTCCAATCTATTGGACAAACAATCCAATCCGTATTCCAATCAATAGCATCTATTGTTAACTCAGTAATGCAGGGAATTGTCGGAGCAATCAACGGATTTGCTAATGTTATTTCCGCAGCTGGTGAAGCAATTAAGAATGTATTTGTCGGAATCGGACAAGGAATTCAAGCAGCCCTCCAAGGTGTAGCATCAGTAGTTCAATCTATTGGTGGTGCTATTAAAGCTGCATTTGAAGGAATCGGTGCTGCCGCTCAAGGCGTAGGACAAGGTATCCAATCAGCACTTCAAGGTGTGGCATCAATTGTTGAGTCCGTTGGTTCAGCAGTTAAATCTGCTCTTGAAGGAATTGGTAAAGCATTTGAAGGTGCTGGTAAATTTGCTGAAGGATTCGGTAAAGGTATCAAAGCTGTAATGGATGGCGTCTCTAATATCGTTAAATCGGTCGGGGATGCTATTAAAGGTATTATTGAAGCAATTGGACATGCATTTAAAGATGTAGGTACGGGTATCGAGCGAATGGGTAAAGGTATGAAACCTATTGCCGATCATGGATTCCAAGCAGCAGCGGCTATCACTGCCGTATCTGGTGCAGTTGCCCTCTTGGGTGGTGCATCATATACTGGTAACTTGAACGGATTCCGTGCTGACTTGGATAAACTCGATACGGTTATGTACAAGATGAGTACTCGTAAAGATGCTGGTGGAGCAATTAAAGATATTGCCTCAGCCCTTAAGACAGCATCTTCTGCTGCTCCTAGTGCAGCATCTGCTTTGGAGAAATTTGCTTCTTCATCAGAGAAGATCAAATCCTCTGCATCTGGTATGGCCGGAAATATCAAGAATGTGGCTAATGCACTTTCTAGTATCGGTCAATCCACGATGGGTGCTGCTCCTGGTATTACAGTACTTGCTGCAGGGCTTGAGAAAGTAGCTAACACATTATCTCAATTCATAGCTCGTATTACAGCAGTTGGTGCATCAATGTCTTCTCTAGGCATGATGTTTACAACAACGGGTTCTGCTGTCACCAATCTAAGTACCGCATTTACATCTATTTCTACTGGTACAACCGCATTTGGTAATGCTATGAATCAAGCAAGAACTGCTCTTGCACAATTTGGTGCTAGCGCTGCCGGATCTACAACATCATTTGCTGTATTAGGTACGGCAATGACAATGGCTATGACTCTCGTAGTTAATGCTGTTAATAATGGTATGAACCAAGCTCGTGCTGCATTGCAACAAGGATTTGCTTTGATGGGTATGTCCGCTGCAACTTCTATGACAACAGTTGTTATGGCTGTTAACATTGGAATGCTTAGTGTTGTAAATGCTATTCGTACAAATATGGCATCGGTATCCAATGTCGTATCGACCGGTATGGCTCAAGCCGCTGCTGGTATGGCTAGAGGATTTGCTATGATGGGCGTTAGTGCATCTACATCTATGGCATTGGTTCGCACAACAGTGACCGTCGGTATGATTGGTATTGTCCAATCTATCCAAATGTCGATGAACCAAGCAGCTATGGCAATGACATCGTCTATGTCTAGAATTGCTCAAGCTATGGCGTCGTCTATGTCACAAATTAATGCTCAAATGAACATGTCTCTAAACATGATGAGAGCATCAATGCAAATGGCGTTTATGACCATGCAGATGACAATCATGACGGCTATGATGCAAATGGCTAACCAAATCCGTAGTTCAAGCGCAATGATGCAAGCAACCATGCTTCAACTTGGAACTCAAATGGTCTCCGCTATGCGTATGGCTATGGCGTTATTAAACATCACAATCATGACAGGTATGATGCAGGCTGCTAATGGAGTAAGATCCGCTGCCGGCGTTGCTTATGCCGGTGGTATGTACGTTGGTTCGATGATTTCTCAAGGGGTAGCCGCTGGTATCCACGCTCACCTTGGATCCGTTATCGCTGCAACTAACGCAATTGTAGCACAAGCCCATAGAGCCGCAAGAGCAAAAGCCGAGATTAAGTCGCCATCACGTTTATTCGCTAAAGGTGTCGGTAAGTATATCCCTCAAGGGGTCGCAATGGGTATTGCTAAAGAAATGCCTAAATCTATTGCTAAGATGTCTAAGACATTCGGCGATGCGTTTAGCGAAGTTGGTGGTAATGCTATCGATCACGCAAACTCAATGGCTACTGCTGTTAGTGAAGCTGTGAATGGTGTTGGTCAATTGTTAGATGACTCGCTCGCTGACATGGACTACAAACCAACAATCACTCCTGTCGTTGATACTACCAATTTGGACAAACTTCAAAATGGTAACATTATACGGGGAATTGGTGTTGATGCTACTAACGTTCCACGTCCAGCATATTCTGGCGCTCCAAGTTCAATGCAATCGACAAACACAAACGTCTACGATAACTCTAATAAAGAATACTCTATTACTGTTAAAGTGGATAATGGTGGCAAACCAGTTGATGGCAAACAACTTGCTAGAGAAATTCAACAACATATTAAGGACTTTGACGATCAAGCTCGTCGAGGGAAAGGTGAAGAAGTATTATGGTGATGCCTTTAAAGCCTGGATATTTTATGATCAACGGATACAAGTCTGAAGATTATAATGTATTTATCCAAGATCGCCCCGATATAGAAACACCTAAACGAAGAGTGACTTTCGAGTCACCAAATGGCTATGAAGGAGAGTTGGCTTATGACGATGAAGGTTATGAGCCAACCGAATTCGAGCTTAGTTGTTTCTACGACGGACGAAGTCACAATGACTCAGATCGTGATATTTCGTTAGCCCGTAATAAAATTAATTTTCTATTTAATCACGGGATTGGTGAATGGATTGACTTCATTCCATATTTCGATCAGAGTCATATTTACAAAGTTATCATGACAGAAATCACATATGAGAACAAATATTTCTATCAAGGTTGTATTTCGTTCAAAGTGAAACTTAAATGTCAGCCGTTTAAATATAATGTCGATAACCAACCACGAGTTGTTACTTCTGGTGAGGTCATTGATAATCCTAATTTATATTTCTCCAGACCAACAGTACAGTTCTCTGGTGTTACGGGTAACTTGAAGATTAGTATCGGATCCACGGCAATGACAATTAAGGATATGCAAAACGAAACAATCATCATTGATAGTTCTCGATATATTGTATATTCTAAGTCTGGATCCACGATCACAAACAAAAACAACAATACTGTAGGGAAAGAGTTCTTCAAACTATATCCTGGGAATGATCTTCGGACAAACCGGGTATATTTTACAGCCACTAAGGGTACTGCTCCGGCTACGATAACTCTAACCCCTAATTGGAGGGTATTAGTTTGAGACCAATTTTATATGAACAGAACGAACGGGTCTTTGATACTAATGGTATGGGGATCTTATACGATGCCATATCTGCAGAAGTCACTGAAGTTCGTAATGCAGAATTTGAGCTTGAACTAAAATATCCTGTCGGTGGAGAGTGGGCCCAAGCGCTCACTCAAAACCGTTATATTTTGGTTAAGCCAAACGACTATGATGAACCTCACGCATTTCGTATTTACGAGATTGAGAAAGAGGTCGATTCAAACCAAATTACGGTTAAGGGCGTTACTAAGACTGACGAATTGTCTGGTAATATCATCAAACCACTCTCTATTAAATCTGCAACACCGTCTGGAGCTTGGGAACAACTCAAACGTGTAGCTGTGGATCCAATTGAGTACAACTTTATCTCCGATATTCAGACTGCTAAAGACACAAACATGGATATTCGGAATGTGCTTAATGCAATTGCGGGAGAAGAAGGATCATTTATTGATACTTGGGGCGGAGAAATTAAACGTACTAACAATACGATTTATTTATACTCCAAACGTGGTAAAGATCATGTCACAACCATTCGTCCTCGCAAAAATCTTAAGAACGTTAAAGTTAAATCGTCTATGGCTGGTAAATTCACTCGTATTTTACCATACGTAACATTCACTCCTGAGGGTGAAAACGAAGCGGAACAAGTTATTTATGGGGATATTATCAAATCTCCTCATTATGACGACTATTTCGTTAAAAGAATTGTGCCTTTGGATTTGAGTTCTGAATTTAACGACTCTTCAACCCATAAAGAAGGCGAAGAATCTAAGAAGAAGGCTCCTACTCCAGCACAAGTTACTGCTAAAGCTCAATCATATTTCACATCGAAGAACAAAGATGCTGATAAACCAGATTTGAGCGTTGAAGTTGAGATGATCCCACTACAAGATTCTACTGAATGGGATCGACGTATCATTCAAGCTTTGGAGAAGATCCAACTTTGTGATACAGTGGATGTCTATGTACCTAAGATTGACTGTGACGTAACTGTCAAAGTCCGTAAGATTGTGTATGACGCTCTCGCTGAGCGAATCATCAAAATCGAGGCAAGTTCCAGTGGGTCTGGTCGAGCTAGTTTAGCTGATCAACAGAAAGCTCAATGGCAAGACTTGACAAATAAGATCGTCAATAATGCTCTCTACGGAGAGAAGGACGGTTTGATCCATACAATCCTTACATCTGCCAACAACAAAAACAAAAACTTCTATGGACCTGAGGAACCTCCTCGTGAGAAGGTGTCTAAGGACGACTTGTGGTTTAAACCTGTTGGTGGTGAGGGTGAAGTTGAGATGTGGCGTTTCGACGGTGAGAACTGGGTTCTTGTCATCGACGCTAATTTTGGACAGAAGGTTACTGACAAAGTTAATGACGCTATCGCTTCCGCTAAACAGGATATTACCAACAATGTCCAAGCATCAATAGATTCCGCTATCGCTGATGCGGCTAAAAGATGGAGACCTGATCTCACGCCTATACAAAATGAGCTAGACGAGAAACTTAAGAAACTCGATGGTGATATTAATGTTAAGGTAGGAGATATTAAGGATCAACTCGCTGCCGAATTAGAACGCATCAAACCAGGCAATCCTAACTTACTTGAGGGTACTTTAGAGATGAATGGCGGAGGAGGCTTACTTTGGAATGTTGTCCAAGGTGGTGGAGGTATGCAGAACGGGCAACTACTTGGTGCTCGGAATTTCTTAGTAGACGAAATCTCGACTTCTCCGAATAGTAATGAATTCTGGATGCCTTTCGAGTCTAAGAATTACTCTATTCCATATACTTGGTCGTTCTTTATTAAGAATACGACTGGCATTAATTCCAAATTTAAGATTGACCCATTTGATCCAGCTACTGGTAAAGTTACTGTGGATGGCGAGGACTTGACGCCTACCAATGGTGAAGCTATATTTGAGTTACCTGGTGGTACTGAGAAGTATGTTACTGTCACATATCCAACCATTAGTGGTAGAACACAGCTCAAAATCAAAGAAATTGCCAACAAAGATGGCGCCAACATATACACATATAAGTGGAAAGTTGAAGAAGGGACTAAAGCTACTGGCTGGGTGCCTAGTGCTGCTGATGGTGATCAGAAGTGGAAGAACTACAAGACAACTGTAGACGGTGATTTGGCATCTATGAAACGTCGGATTACTGACACTGAGGGTCGAGTCACCACAAATGCTACTGAGATTGAGCATCTTAATACTGGATTGAGGGCTAAAGCTGATCAGGAAACGGTAAATCACCTAGATGGTCTGATAGAAAACGCCAAAGCCGAACTTAATCTGGTTCCAAGTAAGATTTCCACTGCTGTAAACCAATACAAAGCTACGGTTGATGGACAGATCAACAAGATTTCGACCTCGATCGACCAGAAAGCGAATGAAATCAAAATCGCTGCACAAAACCTGGAGAAGAAGGTTGATGGGAATGCGACGAGTACCGCTGCGGAACTGAGGGTTATCAAAGACTCTATTTCCGCTAAGGTGTCTCGTACTGATTTGGATACTGTCAGTGGTAAAGTTACTGCTGTTGAGACTAATCTAACTGCCAAGATCGATGGTATTAAAACATCGGTTGATAAGGTCACTAGGGATGTAGATGGTAAGATCACATCTGCCGTTTCATCTGCCATCACTCAGTCCGAGAAAGAATTAGGTCTTCGTATAACAGCAACCGAGGCTAAGATCTTATTAGATGAAATGCCGAAAAGAGCTGCCGAAGCTCAAGCATATACTGATACTAAATTCAATCTAGTCGACGGTAAAATCCAAACCCAAATCAACACCAGACTAGTTGACTATGCCAGAACTACTGATGTGGCCACTCGTGTTACTCAAGAAGCCGGTAAGATCAAGACCGAATTAACCTCAGTTATTGACCAAAAGCTTCCTAAGAAATACGGTAGTCGTAATTTCCTAGCTGGGACTAAGACTGAAATCCATTACAACGGACCTATTCGTAACTCACAAGGTAATAATGCCTGGGAAGTTATTGACGGATATTGGTTTATTGACAAAAAGACCCTCAAAGAACGTGGGTACAAAGTCGGTGATCGTATGAATATCCAATTCAAGACTCGTACGACTACTCCTGGTATCACTAGTATGCGGGTTTCTCCTGAGGTTTATAGTGGTACAGGGTATCTTCAATGGATTAATGGTAACAACACATTCGGATTACCACGAGAATACAATAAAGACGAATGGGATGTCTCTACGTCAGACACATACAAAACCAAAATTGGTTGGTTTAATATATCGGAGAATTCTCTGAATAATGGTATGCAAATTAGATTCCGTATCGATATTGGTGGTAAAGCGGCAGGTACTAATGTCGCTGTCGATATCAAAGATGCGATGATGTGGGATGGTGACTTGTGGACAGACTACGCTCCAGCATATGAGGACATCGATCTCGATTCGAGTGAGAAATTCCAAGAAGTTCTACAGACCGTAGATACCTACAAACGTACTCTTGGTACGACCCAAAATGGTATCACCACATCTATCTCCCAACTTATCCAGACAAGCGACGAAATCCGTACGGTTATCACTAATGCATCACAATCGACTGACAACTTGATTGTTGATACTGACACGTTCTTATCCGCTAAATTAAGTAACTTCACTAACGGAGATGATGGATACACGATATCTAACAGACCTGGAAATTACGGAAGTGCAGATTACTTCTATTTTTCTAAAGGCAGTTACGATGGAACATATTCAAACAATTCCGCATTTGTGTCATTACCTCTGGTTATAGACAAAATGGAAGATGGTGATAAGTATACTTTCTATTGCAAATACCACATGGACGCAACCGGAGTTTATCGAGGCAATAAAGATATGAATGTCGAATTGCAAATTATCGATAACAATGGAACACCGGTATATACTAAAGGACTGACAGCACAACCTGGCTATCAATACCAAACCTATACCAAAGATACATTTGATGTAGTTGGTCAGCATATATTCGACAATGTCAACGGATATAATGGCCGATTCTCATTCCGTATTAAATTAACCGGAGAAGGTCGATTTGGTGTTAAGGAAATCATGCTAGTACGTGGAGGTACTGTTGGACGGTACAAACCATCTGGTGGGGTATCATCAACTGTCGTATCTCAGAAAAATGATGCTTGGGCTCTGACTCTAAAAGGACCTAAAGATGTTATTACTTCGATTAACGCGGATACTTCTGGTGTACGCCTTAAAGGTAAAAGCATTGTGTTAGATGGTGATGTTATAGCTAATGGTACGGCTTTTATCAAAGAAAGCTGGATTGAGGATTTGAATGCATCTAAGATTACTGCTGGAGAACTCAATGCTGCCCGTGTTAAGGTCATTAATATTGATGCCAATAATATTGTGTCTGGCACAATGAGTGCTTCTAGGGTTAGAGGTGGCGAATTACGAGCCCTAAACGATGCTACAGTATTTGATCTACAAAATGGTACGTTGAATTTATATTCCAACACGGGTACCATTCGAAGAATTGACGAAACAAGTTCTTCTCAGTTCTTTAAAATGACAAGAAGTGGTTTTATTGCAGAACATTTCCGTGATAATAAAGCGGCAATGATTGTTTTAGGAACTAACCATGATAAATCCGAGTCAACAGAAAATTCAACTTTTGCTGGAACTAGACTTTGGTCGGGTAGGGGTAATGGGGTTAATGAATCTTTTTACGAGATCGTTGCGGATCGTATAGCAATGTATTCGAACGATAAGTATCGCAGCCCCCTTATATTCCATAACAATACTGATGATGGAAATAACTACATAATTCCTATGAACGATAAAAACATAAAGCATTTTCTTGGACGTGGTGATAAGCACTTTAAGGGAGCGTATATTGATTCACTATATTTAGGTGGGGGAGGAACCGATGTAGGTATATATTTATGGGACCTTCTGACTTGTTTTGGTATAATGAATAGATTTAATTATGACTTTAAAAACAATGATATGAAAAATCATATACGTGGCGTGCTAAATAAATATCATTTCAAATAGAGGTAATAAATGAACGACGAACAATTATACAAAGCATCTTTTGACGAGTTATCTAACACGTTATTGAATGTTTCAAAAAATAATGCTCTGCTTACAGCGCAAGCAAAATTCTATCTTGAGGAATATAACAAACTTCAAGAAGAACACAACAAACTTATCGAGGAAAAAGAGGAACTCCGTAAAGAGTACAATTCTCTACTCGATGAAAATAATCAACTTAAAGATAATCTGCGTAAGCTCGAAGGCGAGCCAGATCCACATACTACGGAGGAAAATAAATAATGGGTATTTATGGTGAATTCAAAGTAACAAACGTATATCCGCGTTATGGTTCTGATGGGAACATCACTGGTACAGTTGTATCCATCAAGCAAGATAATCCATATTTTGCTGTCATGGACTACATCTTAAACGGTGACCAAACATCTAAAGACCATGATGATCTGTTGAAGCAAATCAAACGTCAGGAATTCTACACGAATTTCTCAGAATTTGCTCAGCAAGAAATTGTTAAGGAGATCGACAATGCGAATACGAAATCCAACAGTAACGCAGAAGCCATTGAAAAGATTAACAAACTGACTCATACGGTTATTCTCAATTCTGTAATGAGCGATGGTGTTAAATATGGAGTTGTCTACAAACAATTTGCAGAACAACTCCCTGCCGCTACCGATGGCATGAAAATCAAAGCCCAAGACATCTTCACAGTTAATGACCCAAGTCATACTGAGGTTGATGGCGAAGGCAAGCTTGTCATCGTGCAAGCAAACCGTGAATTCACATATGCCGGACAACCAGCTTCTGAATTCAAAGAAAACGGATATTTCGGACAAAACGGAATTGCCTTGTCATATCTATTCGCTAAGGAGAACACTCCTACACAATAACACAAGGAGGCTTAAATGCGATATTTAGATACGCCTGTGACTATCGTCGACGACGGTACAGATCGCAGCTTAAGTATCAAATTTGCCGAGCCAAGTGCCGGGGATACAGAGGTTATCTCCGGTGTCTTGTTTAGGACATCTCATGATACTTCTGAGGAAATTCAAGCTAAATTTGAACCTACTACTGGGTGTCTAAATCTTGAAATTCCTAATAATTTAATTAATTATACGGGCTACGCTAAAATCGTTGTCCCTAAATCGTCATTCTTATCTGAACCAATCACTGTCAAGTTCGATGTATATTCTCCAAAGGACGAAGACGGAGCTGACCGCGGTTATACAGGTGCAGATAAGTACTTATTTGTCCGTGACTTCCATACAAATGGTGAGATCTACGTCGAGGTGGGATCCGATGTAGTTAATACCGATTTCTTGCGAAGTGTCATTGACAAAGTTATTGCCAAATCTGGACTAACTGGTAAAGATGGAGTTGAAATTGATACTGTCGCTCTTAAGAATGACATTTTCAATCGTGTGATCAAGTCTATCGATACCAATAAGATCCAGAATGATGTTCTTACGGCGGTTACTGCCAAGGTCGATGCGATCAAAGAAGAACAATCAAAATCCCTGCAAAATCAGGATACTAAGATTCAAGCCGTCGAATCTAAAGTTGCTGGTATTGACGTGGATACAATTAAGACGAATATCTTAAGTGAATTCACAACTAAAACAGAGCAAATTAAGGCCGAGATTATCAATGCCGTCGATATTCCTCAGCTTAAATTGGATCTGACAGGATTGGTTGAGACTAAATTCACTGCGGAACGTCAAACAATCGTGGATAGTGTGACATCTGCAATTAACGCCAAACTCCAATCTGACGAGTTTATTAATCCGATTGTCCAACGGGCAATTGCTGGGGTGGATACTCATGGATACGCTGACACTGTTAAGTCCGAACTTACTACCAAGATCGAGACTAACGAATCTGGTATTGCCGGAATCAACACCAAACTAGAAGGAATTGAGCAGAAGTTATCTGCTAGTATTTCTGAGGCGATCCTGAAGACACTGAAGGACACGCTTACTTCTCAGGACATTGTTACAATTCTTAAGAAGGACGATTCTTATGTCACGACCTTATGGAATGATATCAAGACCGCTGGAAAACTTGATGAATTCCTCAAGAATAGTGATTTGCGAGTTGACGAAGATATTGATGGTAACCGAGTGTTGTATAAGGGTCCTAATAGACTTATTTCAATTAGAACAGACACACCAACAGCTTCTGAAGTAAATGTGATTCGTAATGATATTACTGCCATAAAACTCCGCACAAAAGATGTTGAATCCGAAGTTACCAAACTCAAATCTCAAGGCGTCGGTGGCTCAGGTACTCCTGGTCCTAAGGGTGAAGATGGTCAACCAGGCCCTCAAGGTGAACAAGGTATCCAAGGCCCTCCTGGACCTCCAGGCCCTAAAGGTGACAAAGGAGAAACTGGTGAGCGTGGCCCTAAAGGTGAAGATGGTCAACAAGGCCCAGTTGGACCAGCCGGTCCTGCGGGACCTCCTGGAGAATCCGCTACTATCGATACAACTAACTTCGCGACTAAGCCAGAACTCAATCAGGTTAAATCTGACGTTACTGGTCTACAATCTCAAGTTAGTGATGTTGACGGTCGTGTAACGACGCTTGAAAACCGTCCAGCTCCTACTGTAGAAATCCCATCAGAATACAAGAAACTTAATGACTTGTATGCTATTTTCCCAACTTACGAAAATCTTCTAACCCAAATGACAACTAATATCAAGAACCAACACTTAGCTCTTGGTATCGATGCTGTGGTTGATGAGAAACTTCGTAATGGTGGAGATCCATTTGTGACTACGTCACGGATGACCGAGTCTATCAAAGCTGTAAATGGAGGATCTGGTGGCGGTACCACAATCGTTGCTGGTAATGATGTAGATACCGTATTTGGGGATAATTACCCATATGATGGCGATAACATCACAACTCTTAAGAATATCCCAATCGGATCTGTATATGTTGACCGACTTCGTAAGAACGGCGCATTGAAATGGATCAAGACTCAGATGTATGCTGAGAATGCGGATCGTAATCAAGCACGAAATTGTTGGCGTGTGTTATATGGTGATACTGGGCAGGTTAAAATGCCAATGACAGGTTCTCCTCTAAACGGTGCGATATTGACATTCCGTCGTATCAACTCCACTGTCGAACTCACTTGGGGTGGATTATCATGGGGTTGGTTCGGTATTAAACGAAGAGGGGCTGCTGGATATGCTGATCACCCGTCAGACCGTAACAAATTTGTAACCATCATTCCTCAAGGAGGTCTTAAAGAAGGATTTATCCCTACAGGATCTAAATTGGGAAATATGACAAACGATAAAGGTGTTCCTTACGGTACATTCTATGTTGGTGGTGTTACCGATTCTAGACAAGTGCGCTTGCAATTCCTGAACGACGTACCAACAGATCGTGATATTGGAGATATGCGATTTACAACTATGACTTATACCACGGACGATCCGTGGCCAGACCAAATTACTAGATAACGAGGTTAATTTATGTTTAAACTAGAACGCTTCGAAGATGAAGAAGGAACTAAAGTAGCGGTTGTGGATACTAATCCATATTTCCGCTACGAATATCCTTATGTCTTAACAGAAGATATGAAGCAACAAACTGACGAAGAGATTGGTAAATACCTTATTCAAGATCTTCAACACCGTAACGAGCACACGTTGATGTCTACATTACTAGATGTCAATTTGCGCTCTCCATTTATTTACGACAACCAATTTGCAACACTTATCCAATACCTTAAAGAAGGAGAGCTTGGCGAATCATATTTCCCAGGATCTCAAATCAAACTTCGTATTCCTAATTACGAAGCTGAGGGTTGGGAAGGCGACTTTGCTATGGTTACTGTGAATAAAGCTCTCACAATTCCTAAAGATACTACTGATATCTATAAATTGTTTGAAGATTATCACAAGAATGGTATTGTAGAAATTTTAAAGTGGCAAGACGTCGTTCACCTAAATCCGAACGACTTTAAGAAAACAGCAACTGAAGCAGGAGGTAACTAAATGGTAGTAAACCCATCCGCAATGCTAGCTTGGATGCTAGCTCGTGAAGGAAAAGTAACATATTCTATGGAACATCGTACGGGGCCTAACTCGTTTGACTGTTCTTCATCAATGTACTACGCCGGTGTAGCTGGAGGTATGAGTACTCTACCTTGGCCTTGCTCAACTGAGACAATGCATGACTGGTTGTTGCAAAATGGCTGGGTACTGTTGGCAGAGAATACTGAAGCTGACGTACAAGCTGGTGATATTTTCATTTGGGGTCAAAAAGGATATTCTGCTGGGGCATTTGGTCACACAGGTATTTTCTTAGACTCAGAAGGAACTATTATCCACTGTAACTATGGATATAATGGTATCACTCGCAACAACCACGATGAGATCTGGGGATATAACGGTCAACCATATTTCTACTTCTATCGTTACAATGGTGGGTCTCGTGTCCCTAACCCTCCTCAAATTGAAATCGCTGAGAATGCATTTGAGCATGAGTTGAACGTTGGTACACACTTGCCATCAAGCGAACAACCATATTACGAAGCGACTATTACAGAGGACTATTGGGTCGAAGCTCAACCATTTGCTGGTGCTGAAGAAAAAGAATTATTCAAGAAAGGTTCTCGTGTGCGTGTCTATGAGAAAGTGGACGGATATTCTCGTATCGGTTCACCTCAATCTGCTCAGTGGATTGATGACAACTATCTAGACGACGCTGAGGATATGGCGGGTAAATTATGAAATTAATTGAAGAAGGACAATTAGTCCACGTTGATAATATGGATGATGTATTGCTTCACTTCGGAGTTAAGGGAATGAAATGGGGGCAACGTCGAGTTGTTTCCAACCGAGGTGCTTTGCGCGCTCAGAAGAAAGTAAACAAACTATCAAAACGTGTTAAAAATGGCTTTGGTAACGAGATGAAGGACGAATTGTCTAGTGCATTAAGATTAGGGGTAGTGGATGCTCAATATGTTCGTATTCATAACCATAATAAACTGGATAAAGCGAAAGCCAAAATCTTATCCAATAAAAAGGGTATTTCTTTGAAAGACGCTCGTAAGGAAATCGCAAGTAAGGATTTTAAGAATACTTGGGATACTAAGAAAAAATATGATGATGCCAAATCAAAATATGGTAAAGGTGATATTCGTACAAAACGAGCTAAAATGAAGTATAAGGCAGTGCGTGAGTATGATAAATATAATTCTATGGTTAAACGTTCTGGAAATTATGTTTATGATAGAACAAACACCAATGCTTATATACTAGGTCATAGAAAACGCGGTAATACCTATGCGGCTAGATACGCTGGTATGGGAGGTAAATAATGTTAATTATTGATAACGACGAATTGATTCATACCGATTCTATGGACGATGTATTGCTTCATTTTGGAACTAAAGGTATGAAGTGGGGCGTTCGTAAGAATTCTAATCCTAAAATTGGACAATTTTCTGGTCGAATCAAAAAGAACCTCGCTGCTCGTAATCGTATGAAACGTGCAAACGAGAAGAAAATAGCAGGTATGAAGAAGAGCGATCCTAAACGTCGAGAACTTATTAACAAAAATAAAGACTTGACGGATATGAACCAAAAAGCACTTCTTCGTTTGGATCGTAATAAAACAATCAAGAAAGTTGCTGGTAGTGCTGCCGGATTATCCGCAGGGGCTGTTGCACAATATCAAATTATGAAGTCAACTCACCCTGAGCAAGTTGCTGCTATGAAGAAATTCGCTAAAGGAGCTACCAAGGGCGCAACTAGATTCGCCAAGAAGAACTACAACAAAGCTAAGTATGCAGCTGGCTTTGCCGCTAAGCGATCATATCTATAAACACTGCGGAGCCTCCATGGCTCCCTTTTATTTTTTGTCCCGCAGTTTCTACATATCCTATAATGAAATAAATTAAAGGAGGGTCATTATCATGACTGAACAAACTAAAAAGGAACTTACACTAAATCAAATCGCTATGATTGAAATCGCTTTTGGATTTGAAGATTATGATTTGGAAAAGATTTTGGAACATCAACGATTGTATGTACTTGGCAAATCAAATGTTAATGATACAGTTAAAGATTATGTACTAAGTCTTTCACAAAGATTAAGAAAAGAAGCAAAAGGGTTACTAGATTGTGTAACATTTGAGGAAGTGGATAAACGTTCACTAAAGATGTTTAAGACGCATGAAGCCTTGACAGAAATGTCACAATTAATATGGAAAGAGGTTGAAATAACTGAAGAAGTGAAAGATGAAATGGCAAAAGCCAATGCGGTATTCAAACCATTGTATGAAGCAAAGAAACAAGAGGTTAAAGAAGTATTGGACTTTTACAGAAATCTTGATTAATTCTAAGGGAGGTTTAGCCTCCTTCTTTTTGTCCGCAGAAATTACAAGTGTCATAATGAAAAGGAATAGATTAGCTCAAGAGGAAGAGCCCGGTATAATCCGGAGATCTGCGTTCGATTCTCAGACTATTCTTTTTTTAAATTTTCATATTAAGGAGGTAGTCATGGCAGTAAGCAAGACTAGAAAGAAAAGTCCTCGTAGAAAACCACGAGGTGAAGTCAAACGTGTGCCGAAAGTATACTCGATTAAATACAAGTTTATTCGCGGCTCATACAAACCAAAACTCGATGTTATAGAGTTGTATATTAATATGCAAGTCAACAATGAGAATGTTGTTATACACGGCGATGTAGATCCCGACAAGTCATATTTTGATGGATTATACATCCACACGGCGAATCCTCATGCAGGATTAACAGCTCGTACAGCATGGATAAATAAGCGTGATGCGCCTAACTTGACAATGGCCGTAAGAGCATTTGTTGATACTATTGGGGATTTGTTAGATGACAATACTCCGGTAGAAGATCTTCCTTGTTTGAGTATTAATGACAAGGGAGTATATTTTGGAGAAGATCGTTTATACGATATTGCAAAAGTTTATTAGGAGGAATATTATGGACAACAAGAAATTTGAAGATATTAAGAAGATCTATATCGAACGAGATGTTCCTAAAACAGGACTTCTTGATATTATCAAGAAACTATTCAAAAAGAAATAATCCGCAGAAATTACATACTCTATAATGAAGAAATAATTAAAAGGAGGAACAACACTATGTTCGATTTAAATAGAGGATTCGCAGGATTATTCCGTTACGAAGGTACACCACTTGAGGTAACTGTTGATGATAATGTCGCAAAGGCATTTCTAAAAGGTTGCGCTCGAGGGATTATCAACGGCACGATTATGGTCGGCGGAGTCGTCATTGTTACGGCAGGTGTTTTAGCACTTACAAACAATTCTGATAAATAAAAGTTGGGTTTACACTCAGCTTTTATTTTTTGTCAAAAAGAGAAAAGGAGAACCGAGAATGGCAATTCGAAAATACGAAAACTTAAGCGATATGGACATGATTTACTTATTGTTTGATAGCACTAATATATATTATGATACTATCAATGGTAAAGTTCATCGGTGGAATGGAATTCGATGGACATTTAGACCAGAGGATTGGTCAAGATGGCGGATTCGCGAGATCTATAGAAAGATCAACGATATTCGCAAGAAGTATAAATTGTTAGCCGTTCCTACAGGAGCTTCTTTAGAGGACTGCTGGGAAGGTATGCCTCCGCAGAAATTACAAGTCATATAATGAAGAAATAATTTAAAGGAGGTAACTATTATGTTACGGAAAGCACTACGATTTATTGGATTTTACTGCTTGGCTGGTTATGCCGTGTTGGAGGAAGCTCATATTGATAAGCTTGTGAAACAAGGCTATGTGTCAGCAGACGAAGGGCCACATCGTGAGCGGCTAGATGTTGTACAGAAAGTTCTACGTAAATTAAAGAACGAAGGATATTAGATGTTAGATTAACTAACATCTTTTCTTTTTGCCAAGGAGAATTAAATGGATAATTTTTCAATTGAGTTGATTATTGAGGATATGCGTAAGAAAGACAAGACAATCGAGTATGCGACTAAGCTACTTACATGGCTTTGCTTTCTCGGTATATTGTTTGCATTCACTTATCGCTACGAGCGTAAAGTGGAATCTCGAGACCAGCAGATCGAGATGTATAAGAAGCGTTGGGAGACGCGAGACAAAGCTGCTGAATATTACAAAATGAAATACGAGGTGGAAAAAGCTAAGAATGAAAAATGAACACAACAAAGGTTATAATGTATCTATGATAACACTTGGTATTTGTGTTGTCCTAGCGCTAACATATTTGATTCCTCAGACACTGAAGGAACACCAAATGGAGGAAGAACGCATGGAGCGTATTGAGAGATCTATTGACCGTGTCAATAAAGATATTGACGAATTGGAAAACCGAATGATCGATTTGGAGGATGGTAAAATTGACGATAAAGTATCACACTAGACCGACGCAGATAGATCGTAAAGATCCATATCATCGCATTCATGACAAATACCGTGATCAATGGATTTATGAAATCAACGACAAATATTTCGTGTCGTTTGTAACTTTGGATTTAGGCGTTGGACCTAAAGAAGGCGAATGTGCATTATGCTCATATGACGATCGTGTAGCGCATGCTACTGTCAACAAGATGTTTACTAAGAATGATCTGGTTACTTATGTAAAACATTTCCGCGGACTACCAGAAAACCAATTAGAAGATTTCTTCTAAAATACTATAGGCCCGTTAAGAGCTGCACATTGAGGGACATAAGAAAAATTTTATTTAATCTACTATTTACATACACCTTGTCCTGTGTAACAAGCTACTTACGGAAATTTACGAAAGGAAAGCCTCTACACTGATACTATCATCTGTATGTAGCTTTTAGCGGGTCTATATAACTGTCAACACGTTTGATAGTTCCAAACTGCGCATAACATAATTTGTACGATGTGATCTCCTTTTTAATATTTTTTATTTCAATTTACTTTTTCATAATACAAATTTTATTGTCAAATAATGTTTAAACCACATTATACGCAGTAACCAAATTCTTTCCTACCTTTTTAATATTTTTTCATAATAATTGCATAGGTACGAGTTTGTTATGCGTGGTTTGGAGCTATCAAATAGCTTTACATTTTTATTTATTGGAGGATTATAGTATGTTATTTAATGATTTGTTTAACGAAGATGTTAAATCTGTTAGTGTTGTTACCGATATTACAGACGGTAAACAAAAAGTGGTCGAGTTGGGAAAAGACTTCGATGATTACGTACAAAACACGTACGGTAAAGCTATTAAAGACCATCATAATACTGTTGAAGCTGCTAAAGGCATGCGCAAAGCAGTTATCTATTTCACTTTGGCAACCGGAGCATCTATCTTGCTACAACGTAAACTCGTCAAACGTGCGGAACGCCAATACAAAGATATTTGTGATGATATGTTTTCTGATCGCACAATGGACGAATTCGTTATGAAAGCATTTGAGGAGCAGTTTGGAAATGGTGAGAACTAAATACACCATGGTCACGTGTTATTAAGATTGAATGATTATATTTAGGAACCGAGGTATAGAAATTGGGACTATTTAGTAAAGTAAACAAATTGGAAAAAGTGGATTTTGGTGATGCCGAACTTAACGCTATTTATGAGAAAGGGTTAAATGACGGTAAGGAATACGGTCAAATGGACGAAGCTATTCAAGGCATCTTATTTGCTGCTGGTGGATTGGCAGTATATTATCTCGGACGACGAGCCCTAAATCGTTCGAATAAAGAATTGAATGACGTCATCAAAGAAGGACAATTTGATTCCTTTGAGAAACTTTTGGAGGAAAAGTAATGAGTGAACTAGATGAGTTTGGTATTGTGAGGTATATTATAGACACTGGTGACAAAGTGGTATCTATTTTACTTAATGATATTGCGGAAGATACTGGCGATAACGATGATACTCTTCTTTTCGTTAAGAGTGATCATATTCCATTTTATGATGAACTATGGGACACACCTCAATCCGCCGAATATATACTTGTTAAAGGTATTAAATTCTATGTTAGTACATGGCATGCTTTGGGATATGGTATATATTTCATTGCCGATTTATATACAACAGAACACGGAAACATTCTATATTTAGACTCGGATAGAAAAGATCGTCTGTACGATATGGATTGGTTTATTGCAAACAAATGCTTGGTTGGACGTGATGGTGGATTCCTCAAACGAAATTATAGAATGTATTCAAGATGTAGTATTAATTTCTATGGCGCCAAAAAGGTATTTCCAATCAATCATTCTATAGTCCACAACTGGTATGGATTTCAAAAGCACCTTGCTAATACTTATTTGGACAGTTCGCAGAAAAAACAAGGGCTATAGTGAAAGGAAGGTAAATTATTATGTCTAAAAATTTTAACGATATTGACAATTTAGCTTACGCTATCGCGTTTGATAGCCTTACTGGAGAAATCGAAAAGGTCAAAGTTGAACTGGCTTTAGCAGAAGACGAAGTAGAAGTGAAAGCTTTGGAAGCTCGATTGGCACGCTTAATTGCTTTGAAGAATGAAGAAATCAAACATAAGGTGAAGCCGATTGATATTTTCAATACGATCACTGCCGGAGTCGCTGGTATTGCGGTACTCAGCTATGAGCAAACTGGGATTATCACGAGCAAGTTATGGAACATGACAGCAGGAGCTATTTTTAGAAAACGTTAATAAGGGGATTAAACAATTCCCTTTCTTTTTGAGGTACAAGATGTTTAAAGATGATGCATGGGTTAAGGTTTTAACAGTGTTATTATTCATATTGTTTATCCTATTATTCTTTTTAGTAACAACTATAGAAGATAAGGTACACACATTAGAGCGCACAGTTGAAATTCAACAAATCCAAATGGACTATCAACGAGATGTTATAAACAACATCAACAGAAAAGTGCTATATCCGGGAGGTTAGAGTATGGATAGAAAACAACCAATGTTTAAATTGTCTCAGCGTGGAGACGAAATCGAAATCACGAGCGATAACTACAATCTTATTCGCCAGTCATACGACTCGTATAAATTTATGATGGATAAGTGTTACCCAATGCGTCCAGAGCTTATTATGGACGATACTAATCTCGCAGAAGAGGTTCTTATTATTGGAATCACAGATCTATGGATGAATGGGACAAACAATATTTGGCACTTCACTATTTACTTGACGGCGCTGCATAACGACTCACCGTTCAAGACACTGAAGGAATATTTTGGAAAAGGAGGTTAAATAATGGTATCACCTATTGTGAAACGTTCTAGCGAATTCAAAGATACGGTTGTATCGATGGTACGAGCTATGCCGTTAGATGAAATGCTTCTTGTGCCCTCGTCATATATTGACAAAGGTATTGAAGCATGGCTTGCGGTTGATCCAGAGACTGGTATCAGTCCTGCCCAGGAAGACTACAAGCATTATTTTCAATTCATCATGACAATTCCTAAAGAGATGCACGTCTTAGACATGGATCTATATTATTTGCGTATTGCCAAACGGATTGTGGATAATATTCTTATGACGATGCTTGACACATCATATTACAAATCTGTATTTGGGTATGCCGACGTTGAGAAAGAACAATACGAGCTTATTTACGCTCTAACAAATGATGTTCTGGATCGACTAGAGGCTACTCAAGATGGTCGGCGGGCATATAAGAATACAAAAGAACTTAGGGAAGAATTCGAAAAGTATTTCGAAGAGGTATTAAGTAATTATGACGAAGAGTCTTGAATCGAGTTATATCGCAAAATCTATCCCCATATTGACTAAGGACGAATTCTTTGCGTATATTCGAGATAGCATAGTCAACTTACCGTTAAAAGAGATGTTTTATGTGGACGATTGGTATATTGATCGTCTTATTACAAATTGGAAAACGTTGAAATTTGAGTCTGACTATCGTAAATACATATTCGGACTCTTAATGTTACCTAAGAATCTCAAGCAACTCGATATTGACTTGATGCTTTGGAATGTTGTCAGAAGTCTCGTTGACGAAATGATAGTATCTTTAGCCGAGGGATTCTATTACGACGAGATGGAAAGCGTTATCGGCGAGACTATATATTTTGAGCCCTTCAAACGATATAAAGGACATGAGATCGACAAACAAAAAGTCACTTATTTCCTAGATATTCTTGATACAATATATGGTCGTGTGGACGAAGGATTCGACACGCTGTCGTGGATACGTTCAGCGGTTGATGAAGAGTATTTATTATAGGAGGTTTTGCTCGTTGTGAAACAGCATGTAAACTTTATTTTGTCGGATGGCGATATGAATGATATCGCTACACAATTCATGGCATGTGACCGTGAGTTGGAGGTTGAGATCGAGGGTAGTAATGTAGTTTTACACCTCGTACGTGATGATGCAGATGCAGAATACTAAGAACATAGGAGAATAGAGAAATGAAAAAATCAATCGTATACACAGGAACAATCGCACTTGCCCTTTTGACAGCGCCAAGTGTATTGGCTAACGAAACCGATACAGTTGTCACCAAACAAGATACTAATATCACAGTGCAAAACCCTTCGGTTGAAGTCACAACATCTAATGATACTATTTACGCTGATGTTGATGTCAAGGTAAATGATATCCAAATCCCAGACGAAATTGCAATTAACAAAGGTGACAGCATTACTGTTGGATTGCCTGACGAACTTAAGCTGGTAAATAACTACACATTCCCAGTTAACAATAGCGAAGGAACTGAAGTTGGTACAGCTACTGCGGACAAGGATAAAAACGAAGTCACAACTGTATTCAACGACTACTTCGAATCACACCCTCTTAACAAAACGTTCTCACTTGATATCCAAACTCAATGGAATGTCGAAAAGGTTAAGGAGAACCAACAAGTTGCCCTTGACTTCAACGGTCGTAAGGTTGAAACTACTACTGGTAAAGCTGGCGTTATCGGTAAAGACGAAACTCTTATGAAATGGGGAGGCGAGGACTCAGAACACCCAGGAGAAATCGTATGGGCAATGCGCGTTAACTACGCCAAGAAAGACCTTGTCAATGTCAAAGTTTCTGACACTTGGGACGAAAACCAAGAATATGTTAAGGATTCGTTCAAAATGGTAGCGGTTGAATCAAATGACCCTTGGAAAGAAAAAGAATCGGAAGCAACTAAGATTGCTCCTGTATTCCACACAAATGGTTTCACTTGGTCCGCTGATAAACTCTCAGACCAGTTGTATATTAGCTATCGTACAAAAGTTGTCAAACAAGCTGAGCGTTATTTGAATAGCGTTGTTCTTGGCGCAGACAACTTCAATTCACAATATCGTGATGTGCCTTATCAATTTGTAAGCGGTAAGGGTAAAGCCGATGGTGAAAACAAGAAAGAAGAAAAGAAACCAGAGGAAAAACCTAAAGAGGAACCTAAGGAAGATCCTAAGAAACCAGAGGAAAAACCTAAAGAGGAACCTAAGGAAGATCCTAAGAAACCAGAGGAAAAACCTAAAGAGGAACCTAAGGAAGATCCTAAGAAACCAGAGGAAAAACCTAAAGAGGAACCTAAGGAAGATCCTAAGAAACCAGAGGA